>JBDLIC010000011.1:0-40158 GCA_039715075.1 Nitrospirota bacterium | reverse complement strand
TTATCCACCCGTAAAGAACGTATTGTCAATGATTAATGCAGAAATCAGAACGTATCATAAAGAGAAGAGATAAAACTTGAGAAGTCAGATATGATTTATTTTTAATTGAATTAACGTCAAGTTAGGAGTATTAGATTAATGTTATTTCTCATGAGTACCTAACATGGAAACCATCAAATTCTCCAAGGTATTCCTGCCATTTTTTCTCAATATCCAATACTTTTGAACCTGCAGGCCCTTCTTGACACCACTCAACGGCCTGCTGAATTTTATCAACAGGTCCTTCAAATACAGCCTCAACATTTCCGTCATTCATATTTCTGACCCAACCTTTCAATCCCAGCTCAACAGCTTTTTCACGCGTGCTTGCGCGGTAAAAAACACCCTGGACATATCCTTTTATTATCAAATGCACCCTTCTGTTTTCCATATTATAATTATATAGTCAAACGCTCAATCTGTAAATATAGAGATAAAAAACAATTAGTTATCCTAAAAAATACAAGGGCTTTATTTCATTGGTAATAAACTGTTAACATTAGGTAATAATACTTAATGGTTATCTGATTTCAATTTTGTCTCTGGTACACTAAAAAAAACACCTAATTTTTTATACTGTATGAACGATATTGAAAGAAGGGTTCATGAAGTCCTGCATAATTTAAACTGGCTTCTTGAAGCCCATAACAGTTTTGCTGAGCTGATAGAAATAAAGGGCAACAAGGTTTATATTCACTGTACTGGTTTTTGCGCTGAATGCGAAACTGATTGTGTAGGAGTGGCTTTCAAGGATAGAATGCCCGATATAGAGATTATACTTAGATAATCATCACTCCGTATTAACTTTTTATATATTTTTCTGCCTTGGCTGAAAGCTGACTGCTGATGGCTGTCGGCTGTAAAGTGTCTGTGAAGAGTGCTGGCAGCAGATGAGGTATTCTACTGAATGACTGCAAATGCGTAATAGTTCATGTCACAGAAACCCTTGCTCCTTACCATATCATAGGTTGAACATTCCCCAAGTTCACAGGCCTTTACAAAATCAGAACAAGCCCTTTCCGAATCACCCATGATTAAAAATACAGCTCCGCGGTTGTCATAGGGTTTTGCCAGATCAGGTTCAATATCTATGGCCCTGTTATAGTCGTATATCGCACGATCATATTCGCCCTTTGCAAAATATACAAGGCCGCGGTTGTTATAAGCTTTTGCATAGTCAGGGTTAATATCTATAGCCTTGTTAAATTTGATGATAGCGCGTTCATACTGGTTTTTTTCAAAGTACACAAATCCAAGATTGCTGAATGCTTTGGCATAGTTGGGCTCAATACCTATGGCAAGATTATATTCCTTTATAGCAAGATCATATTCACCCTTCAAAAAGAATATGTTTCCTCGGTCATTATAAGCCTGGGCGCATTCAGGATCACTTTCTATTGCCTTGTCATATTCCATCATTGCAAGGCTGTACTCTCCCTTTCCGGCATACATAATGCCCTGATGAACGTAATCCATAGCCATACCAGGATGAGATATAGTAGAACATGAGCTCAGCAAAAATAGTGTAATAATTAATGTCAGAATCCTTATCTTCATTTTTTCATCCTGTAGATTAAAATAGCAAAGGTATTATCATGAATACAGCAAGTTTCATGCCTGATTAATTAAAGTTTTAAGTGTTTGATTTTTAAAGTTAATTTATTTTACATGACTTGAAAAGGCACAATATTGTGTCATATTATTTTACAGTATGTTAAATTGCCCGACACAGTTCGTCTTTATAGAAAGATAAATTGAATTGTTGACCTAAGCACCAGGTCAGGAAGGATTATTGAAATTATACAGCGGATGAGTCTGATTAACGCTATCTCCAACCCCTGATTTATCCATAATAGTTCTTAATAGTAGAGGTGGTCATACAGTTATGTTTCATACTTCATGGCAGAACTGATTCCATCTGACTGCAAAGAGAAGTTTCTCTTTTATAAAGAAATTTATTATGAAACTCAATAATTAAGTCTATTTCTTCGCTGATATAATTAACTTTTTCAGTAAGAGTTTGAGGAAGGGTTATTCAGACTGGAGGTTTTTTAGAAGCTCAATGTAACCTTCAGAAGTGCTTAATAACTTAACGGCAATTCCGTCATACGAGTTATCTGTCTTGGTAAGCCTCCTGACCTTAACGGGAAGACTCAGGGTTTCCCCATTGAAATCAATAACCACCTCAAATTTCGAATCAAAAGGGAAGCACATATCATGGGTAGTGATAAACATGCCGCTTTCCGAGAGATTGGTAATTGTGCCGCAATAATCCATATTGTCACAGGAAAACTTTATCTTTATATCCGACGATATTCTTGCATGATTTCTTCTCTGCATATTATTATCTCAAAAAAAGGGTTTTTAATTCATCTCCTTTTCTACCCATAAATCATAGGCATAGTCCAAAATCTCACTCTTGAGTGCTTTCTCAATCACCCTGAATTTGATGCCTGCAAGACATTTGTTCTGATTCTGCTCCTTCCACATCAGGTCTCCCCAAATATGTGCATACCTGTCTTTATCGGGAAGCTTCACTTTTAACTCGACTGCTTGAAATAAAGCCGGATCAATATCCAGCGTTTCAAAACAGAGCCCTTCCCTCGAAACATTTTTAGTCATACCGGAAAAATATTCAGAAGGGTTTTCAGATAATTTAAATTGAATATCAAGAGGAACATCAAATCTTTTAAAGCGTCTTCTTTCAGATACCATTCTATCTCCTGCCGGGGTTTCTTAATATTCTAGCATTTCTCATTAAAACTATCTATGAATATCTCAAATCTACCCTTGTCATACAATGTAGCCACCTTACTAAAAGGAAAAAGTAGTAATTATATGTTATAAAATATACTATGTGTTATCAATCATTTATGTTTTTAAGAATAATTAATAATGGCTAAAAATCCTGATATTAAAAAAATATTCACAGAGAAATTTAACAACCCTCAGTGGAGATTCGTCACGATTCTTATTGTTACCTCGGTCCTTTTTCTCACCTGGAGCCAGATGAATATTACTAAAGGTCCCAGAAACTATAATATCAGCTACAGTCAGTTCCTTGAGCATATTCATTCAAATAACATCCGGTCTGTTACGATAAAAAACCTTCATGTTCATGGTGAGTTCAAGAAAAGGACCCGCATTTTCCTCCCAAAAGAAATGATCGAGGTAGAGGCAGAAAATTTCCAGACCTTTCTGCCCTCTTTTCAGGGAGAAGGACTCCTGACAACACTCAATAAAAAGGGAATTTCTGTTAATGTTGATTCGCCCGAGGAATTGTCTCCATTCTGGCAGCTTATAGTCGGCATTCTTCCCTGGGTCCTGATAATAGGTATTTGGTTGTTAATCATGAGAGGCGCCCAGCGTGTCCAGGGAGGTCCAGGGGGATTATTTTCATTTGGGTCGAGCAAGGCCAAGCTCCATGATATACAGAAATCCGGAATAACCTTCAAGGATGTTGCAGGAATGGAAAACGCCAAGAAGGAACTGACCGAAACTATTGATTTCCTGAAGGATCCGGTCAAATTTAAAAAGCTCGGCGCCAAGGTCCCGAGAGGTGTCCTCCTTATCGGCCCGCCAGGCACAGGAAAGACTTTGATGGCACGGGCAATTGCCGGTGAAGCAAATGTCCCTTTTTACAGCATTAGTGCATCAGAGTTTATAGAAATGTTTGTCGGTGTCGGAGCATCACGTGTAAGAGACATGTTTAAAAATGCGAAAGCATCACAGCCCAGTATTATATTTATTGATGAAATCGACTCTGTCGGACGGACCCGCGGTGCAGGCCTGGGAGGTGGACATGATGAAAGAGAACAGACACTCAATCAGCTCTTAAGCGAACTTGACGGATTTGAGCAGCATGAGGAGGTAATCGTTATTGCTGCTACAAACAGGCCTGACGTCCTTGACCCTGCCCTTCTGAGGCCCGGCCGTTTTGACAGGCATGTGATTATTGACAAACCGGGCATGAAAGACCGGGAGGCAATCCTTGAGGTCCATGTGAGGGAAAAAGTGCTTTCAGGAGACATAGATCTCAAGAAAATTGCTCAGGGGACCCCAGGCATGTCAGGAGCTGATCTGGAAAATCTTGCAAACGAAGCAGCATTAATTGCAATAAGGCACAACAGGGACAGTATAAATATGGAAGATTTCGATGAAGCCAGAGACAAGATACTAATGGGAACAGTCAGAGAAGAAACTATAAGTGATATGGAAAGGAAAATCACCGCTTATCATGAGGCAGGACATGCTCTCGTTGCAATGGCCCTTCCAGGTACCGATCCGGTCCATAAGGTCAGCATTATACCCCGCGGCATGGCTATGGGTATAACCATGCAGCTGCCGGAAGAGGACAGACATTATTATCCAAAAACATATTTGATGAATAAATTAAGCGTTGCACTAGCTGGAAGGGTCGCGGAGAAGATTATTTTCAACGACGTAAGCACCGGTGCCCAGAACGACCTTAAGCAGGCATCATCTCTCGCAGAAAAAATGGTAGCACAATGGGGTATGAGCGATAAAGTAGGTCCGTTAAGCCTTGGAAGAGGAGAAGAGCACCCTTTCCTCGGAATGGAACTTGCACAGCCTAAACACTACAGCGATGACCTGGCATGGCTGATGGACCAGGAAATCCAGAAAATTATTATTGAAGCAGAGTCAAAAGCTGAGGATATATTAAGCAAGAAAAAGAGCACCCTTGATGATCTGGCAGAAGCCCTCTTAAAAGATGAGGTCCTTGACAAGGAAGATGTTGAGCGGATAGTAAAGGGGTCATAAACGACAAATTTACTGTGCAAGAAATAATCGACAGAGAATTCAATTTAAATGATGACATTATATACCTGAACCACGCAGCTGTCTCTCCATGGCCTGCACGCACAGTGAAGGCTGTGAAAAAGTTCGCAGATGAAAACATGCACCGGGGTTCACTGAATTATCCCCATTGGCTCGAAAAAGAAGCAAACCTTCGCAGGCAGGCCAGGAAGCTTATTAATGCCCATTCAGTGGATGATATTGCCCTTTTAAAAAATACCTCTGAGGCACTCTCTGTAGTAGCTTATGGCCTTGAGTGGAAGACCGGGGACAATATCGTAAGCAGCAATATGGAGTTCCCCTCCAACCGGATTGTCTGGGAGTCTCTTTCTGAAAAAGGGATAGAATTCCGTGAAGCAGATTTTAACGGTTCGGGATCACCGGAAGACTCTCTCTTTTCCCTGGCTGATAGCAGCACAAGGCTCCTGACAATAAGCTCCGTGCAGTTTTCAACAGGACTGCTTTCCGATTTGAAGCTAATAGGAGAGTTCTGTAGAGAACGAGGAATACTTTTCTGCATAGACGCAATACAGAGCCTTGGAATTAAAGGCTTTGATGTTAATGAAATTCATGCTGATTTTGTTATGGCGGACGGACATAAATGGATGCTGGGGCCCGAGGGACTGGCAATTTTTTACTGCAATCCTGATGTAAGAGACACTCTCAACCTCAACCAGTATGGATGGCATATGGTTGAGGCTGCCGGTAATTTTGAAAGCAGGGAATGGACCCCTGCATTGTCCGCCCGCCGGTTTGAGTGCGGCAGCCCCAATATGCTTGGAATTCATGCGCTTGATGCTAGCCTTTCACTTTTATTTGAAATGGGGATTGAAAATGTAGAAAAGGAAATTCTAAAAAGAAGTGAGTATCTTTTTAAAAAGATTGAATCCAAACCTGAACTTGAACTGGTTACATCACCTGAACCGGGTCGTTATGCCGGAATTGTTTCATTCCGGCACCAAAGCAGAGCAAGTAATATTGTTTTTAAACATTTAACCGAAAAAAATGTTTTCTGTTCGCTCAGGAACGATGCCATAAGACTTTCTCCCCATTTTTATACACCACTGGAACATCTTGAAATGGTAATTGATATTGCAGCTAAAACTTAGCTTTTCTTCTGACTGAACAGCTGAAAGTGTCCGACAGGCTCCTAGTTCAGCGTTTCCAGAAAGTTCATATATTTTTGCGGAGGATCAATAATTTCAAGACCGACATTTTTTGTCTTCTCTTGAGGTGAATTATTATATACCCATTTCACATTGCAGTTGAGATTTATCGTTTCTCCGGTTGTGAGTTCGAGCTCCAGGTCAATTTCCGAGCCAGGGACATATTCACTTTTCTTGTTATTTGTAGTCAGCATAGATATACCGCTTTCAGAAAGATTTTCTATAAATACCGAGCAGTTATCAGTGCATGAGATACGTTCAGCTTTCAGGTTTACTGTTACTCTCTTTGAACGTCTTTTTTCCATGAATACCCCCTTTTTTCAAATGAATATAATTGAATGCACCACTTTAAATTAAAAGCTGTTGTTTGTCAAGCGATAACTGTCTTCACTTTGATTGACATACGCCTGGACCTGGCGTTAAAATATGAATATTATTAAATGCGACGGAGGTCGGGCAATGCCAATATATGAATATATGTGTCTAAAATGTAATGCAAAGTTTTCATTGCTTCAGAGTCTATATCCTGCTGACAATAACACAGAGTGTCCAAAGTGTTCATCCAGAGAGGTAAAGAAAATACTGTCATCTTTTAGTTGTGCATCAGGTTCTGAAACCAGTGTTTCTTCGCCTGCACCAAATTTTGGGGGCGGAGGCGGATGAGGAATCCGTTCCTGCTGAACAGTTGTTCAGAAAATTAAAGGGCATAGAGCAAAAAGCATAAAAAATATAAAGCATAGTTTAATGTTTATTAAACTATGCTTTTTTGTGTTATTACGCCATGCCCTATGCTCTTTGCGTCTTTTATTTATCTTCCTTAAGCCAGTTCTTCACAGTGCTTATTTCATTATCAGTAAGAAACATAGTCGGAGACATCCCTTCCCCGGTCATAAACGCAATTGCCTTTTCAAACTGTGTCCTGAACATACCGTACTGGTCAGAAAATCCCTGCATGGAAGACTCAGATAATGTTATTGCCGTCTTTATATTCCTGCTTGCCTCAAATCCATTTCCAATTTGTGCATAGGCTGTTCCCCTGGCAAAAAATGCTGTTCCGTAGTCAGGTTTCAATTCAATAGTTTTATCATAATCAGATAGCGCACTATGAAAATCCTCAATTCTCATGTACGCTGTTCCTCTATAAAAGTATGCTCTGAAATTTTGACTGTTCATATCAATTACTATACTGAAATCCTCAAGCGCCCTTTCTACCAGGTCTGTTTCAAGGTATGCAACTCCACGGCTCAAAAAAGCAATTTCAGTTCTCTGACCTGCCTCTATTGACTTTGTAAAGGCATCAATACTTTCATTAATTTTACCGTTAACAAAGATTTTTTGTGCATTCCGAAACATTTCCCTGGAATCCATATTGCCTCCCCAGAACTAATGTTTAGCCCTGCATATATTCTTTCTTTTCAATGAGTTCCATGTGCATTCGAGAATTATCAACGTTTTCTGCCGAATTACTTTTGTCATTCACTAACAGCATATGACTATACAAAAATACGAAATATGATATATATCATATCTTTATGAAAATAAATGCGTCCTTATAAAAAAGACGCAAAGGGAATAGCACATAGCAAAAAAAAGATTAATCAAAAACATTCCTCGCAGTTCTTCTGCGGGTTATTTCATTTAAAATACTTCTTTCAGCTCCGCGCCATGCGCTTACCGCTTTGCTATAATATATTGTGTCTAAAAAGAAGTCAGAAAGAAAAAAGGCGGCCAAAAGAAAATCATCAGAAACAGAGGTTTCTGTTATCTGCATCAATAAAGACTGCAAATTAAGAAAACAAAAAAGCTGCAAGGGCTTTGAAGCATGCCCAGGATTTCAGGGCAGATAATTACATTTACCAGAACCAGAAACGGTATGCTCCCAGCCATAAAAGACATCCGGAAAACGCCAGCACTTTTTCCGTTGTGTTTAACCGCTCACTGTTGATCAAAGCATAAAGACTGAGCGGAGATGTCAGAAAACATGCTGTTAGATAAATCCACTTAGGGACATTTTCTTTCGTCGGAGAATCCGGGAAAACAGAACAGAATGGACATTCAATCTCACCTTCAAGTCTGTGGCCGCACCTCGCACATCTCGTAATTCCCAATATTTCATCTGTTTTATCTTGATCCATATTCGTACTATGTTATAAGAGACTCTTTTGTTAGATATAGTCTGTTAATAAACTGCCGTTTTTTATTTTTGTCATGCCCGAAGTCAGTAATCGGGCATCCAGAGCTTGCTGTAAAGACTGGATTCCCGCTCAACAGACTACGGGAATGACGGCTTAAAATTTGACTTTATACACAGACTCTAGATAGTTATAACAATGTGATTTGCGCTAGGGTGAAAATTCAAGAAAATATTGTTGCTCCAGCAAATCATGTGTTTTTGCGAGATTGTAGCCGGCCTGCTTCATTTCCTCAATAACTGTCTCTTTGGCCATTTTATGGTCACGCGGCGGGCCAAAGTCTGTGTCTTTATAGAAATCAACCACTACGACTCTGCCATTATCTTTAAGGCTGTTTAAGACATGGCTGAAATACTTGACCCTGTTTTCAATATGATGATAAGTATTGCATAAAAAAACCACATCAACTGAACCGGTCTCAATTTCAGGATCATCAGTCCGAACTACCCTCGCCTTATAATTTGAAAGATTCAGTTTTTTTGCATCTTCCTTCATGTATTTAACCATAGAAAGCTCTATATCAAGACCAATGGCCGATCCATCAGGACCGACAGCCACGGCAATATGACGCGTAAAATAGCCTGTCCCGGCACCTATATCGGCTACTACATTTCCTGCTTTCAGATTCATGGCTTTCACTACTTCCTGCGGCCTTTGCCACTCATCCCTTTTTGGATCTTCAAACATTTTGACCCAGAAATCTATATCATCAAAACGCTGCTGTGTTGCGGGAGTTGAATTTTTATGACTATTGGAGCATGCGGATGCCTGTAATGCTACCAGCAATAAAATACAAATTAATACTAATGATTTTCTGTTCAGAAACATGTTTTTCATTTTTCTACTCCTCTGTCCTTCCGCCGGTTTCGTGGTGACCGGTCTTCCATGGTTTCATCCCGATAATAAATGCAACAATAAGGGTAAGCAACAACCAGTCCCATCCTATCAATATAAGTGACGTCCAGGAGTAGCCCTCATATGGTGTTTTAAGTTCATTGTAAAGGTCTCCCACCAGTATTATACCGAGGACCAGGGGGACAAAGAATTTTATGAGGACATCCCACCATATGCCCAGTTGTATTGAGGATATCTTATTAATATGCTTTCTCAGAAGATCTGTTTTAAAGAACCATCCCACGAGAATACACTCGGCAATACCCACAACCATAAGTCCGTAATGTGTAAGGAAGTGATCTACGATATCAAGCCATATGAGACCTGATTTTGTTGTGAAAATAATGGAACCAAGAAAGCCTACGGCGCATGTCACACTCACGACAGACTTCCTGCTCGAGCCGAATTTATCGACAATGGCTGACGTAAATGCCTCAATGATCGAAATCGACGATGATATTCCGGCAATTACCAGGCTCAGGAAGAATATGGCTCCAAAGAAATTTCCGCCCGGCATCATGCTTACCGCCTTTGGATAAGCAACAAAGGCAAGGCCTATACTTTTTGTAACTACTTCAGTGATAGGTTTTCCCTCGGAAGCTGCCATAAAACCGAGAACAGCAAATACTGCGAAACCTGCAAAGATGGAGAAGCCGCTGTTTATAAATGCAGTCAGGAGTGCATTCCTGGTTATGTTCGCCTTCTTGGGCAGATAACTCGCATAGGCGATCATTATCCCGAATCCCAGGCTGAGAGTAAAAAAGATCTGACTGTATGCATCGATCCATACCTTGGGTTCCGAGAGCTTCGAGAAATCAGGGGTTAAATATGCCTTGATACCATCCATTGCACCTTCAAGTGTAAGAGACCATAATACCAGCACTGTCATAAGCACAAAAAGAAGAGGCATAAATATTTTATTGGCAATTTCGATCCCCTTCCGTATTCCCCTGTAAACGATCACCCAGTTTAAAGCCCATATAATAATAAGTGAACTTAAAATTGGAGTTCTTATCTCACCGATTTCAGCAGGATTTGTATTCAACTGGAGAAATTCATTAAAGAAGAAATTATTGGGGTCATTTCCCCAGCTTAAATCAAATGAATAGAGAAAAAAGTTTAAGCACCATGCAATAACGACAACATAATAAAGCTCGATGCCGAACATTACAAAGGTCACTGACCACCATCCAAGCCATTCCCAGTTCTTCCTTATTTTTGCAAAAGCGAGAGGCGCAGACCCGATCCTCTCATGGCCGATCGCAAATTCAAGGACCAGAAGAGAAATACCAGCTGTCAGAAGAGCTATAATATAAGGAATAAGAAAAGCTCCACCTCCGTTACTGTAAGCCATATAGCTGAAACGCCATATATTTCCCAGTCCTATTGCAGAACCGACTGCAGCAAGAAGAAAACCAAACTGACTCTTCCATTGTTCCCTACCCATTCTTATAACTCCTTTTCAAATAAAATAATCAGGCTGAATTTCATAAATTATATACGATTCAAACGCAAAGCGTAAAGCACAAATCATACTGGGTAAATCAGAGCAAATCTTATTTAATGATGTTTGACTTGAATGTTATGAGCATTATGTTTTGCCCTTTGTTCTTACATGATATACTTATTTAATGAAACGCCTGTATTTCACGATCTTCCTTGTTTCCTGCTCTGTCCTTATGTTTGAAGTCTCTTTGATAAGACTGTTTTCAATCTATCTCTGGTACCACTTTGCCTTCATGGTCATCAGCATAGCCATGCTCGGAACAGGTTCGGCGGGGACGTTGCTTGCCCTATCAAAAGAAAGATACAGCAGCATTTCCGCTAAAGCAAATTTGCCTCTTTTTGCCTGCTTCAGCGGCATATCTATTATTGCTTCTTATTTAATTTCAAATCACATACCCTTTGATCCCGTTAAGTTCTCCTGGGAATATAAACAGTTCCTATATCTCGCAGGTTACTGCCTTGTATTAAGCATTCCTTTCTTTTTTGCCGGAATTCTGTTTGCGTCTGCTTTTCATTTGTATAGCAGCAAATCAGGTACTATTTATGGATCAGACCTTCTTGGCGCGGGGGCGGGTTCGTTAACAATACTTCTACTGCTGAATATTACTTCCCCGGAAAATGCGGTACTCTTATCTTCATCGCTCTGTCTGACAGGAGCTCTCATATCAGGCAAAATAAAATTGAGATTATTTTCACTGATATTTATTCTCGTCAATGTAATGATATTCTCACTTCAACCATCATTTTTTAATATACAAATATCGCCGTACAAGAAACTCTCTCTTTCCCTGAAACATCCCGGAGCCGAACACCTGAATACATATTACAGCTCATATTCACGGATCGATACCTTTAAAAGTTCGGCAATAAGATTTGCCCCGGGTCTCAGCCTGAAATACCTTGATCCGCTTCCTGAGCAGATCGGTTTTTCCGTGGATGGTGACAGGATAGACGTTATTACGGACGTTAGAGACACTGCAAAGCTCAAGTTTCTCAAACACCTGCCCGCATCTGTTGCATATGAAACAGGCAAAAAGGAAAGCGTACTTATTCTTGATCCAAAGGGAGGACTGCATGTGCTTATGGCCAGGCACTACGGTTCCGGTGAAATTTATAAGGTTGAAAGCAATCCAATGATAGTAAGTCTTATCCGGGATAATTTCAGGGATTTCTCGGGGGGTATATTCGACCACAATACCTGGGCCGCCTATGGACGTAACTTCCTGTCCGGACAAGGATCTCCTGAACATGGATCTCATAAGTACGACTTAATAGATATTCCCATGACAGGCGCTTCAGTCACGGGCATTTCCGGAATTTCGGAAGACTACAGATATACTGTCGAAGCGTTCAAACAATATCTCGGTGCACTCAGGAAAAATGGGGTCCTGAGCATCAGCCTTTATATCATACCTCCTCCCAGAACAGAACTCAGAATTCTTGCAACCATAGCAGCATCCCTTGAACAGAGCGGGGTTAAAGATATTGCCAAAAGGGTTACCGCCATAAGGAGCTGGGACAGCATGACAATACTTGTTAAGAACTTACCTTTTACAAAACAGGAAATAACTCAAATAAATGATTTTTCCAAAAAAATGAATTTTGACCTTGTATATTATTATGAAATGAAAGCAGAAGAGTCCGGGCAATACATAAAAACTCCATCCGATGAATATTTTACTGCCTTCCGGAACATCCTGGATCCTGAAACTCGACAGTTGTTTACAGGCAGTTATCTGTTTGACATACATCCTGCCTATGATGACAAACCATTTTTCCATTACTATCTGAAGATTGAGAATATTAAAGCTATTTATTATAAAGTTGGCCGCAAGTGGTTATATTTTCTAAATGAAGGCTATCTGCTGCCGCTTATTTTCTTAATAGTTTTAATCTTAGGCACAACCATAATCATTTTTCCGCTTTCTATTAACATTAAGAATAAGCGATCGTTTCAGATGGAACAGCTAAAAACAACAAAGCGTTTCAGGAAGTTTTTTATTCTCTTATACTTTGCCATGCTCGGTCTTGGATTCATGTTTGTTGAAGTCTCACTTGTTCACAAGAGCATACTTTTATTTGAAAACCCTTCGTACTCATTTGCTGTGGTACTGACAATTATACTTATAAGTTCCGGAGCCGGAAGTATGCTCAGTTCGAGATATCCGTATCTGAACAATCCAAAATCACTCCTGATGCTCTCTTTTTCAGTATTGCTCATGGGTTTGCTTCACCCTCTCCTTCTTGACTATCTGTCTTCTTTCAGCCCTGAAATGAAGATACTTTTCATGGCTGTTTTCCTGCTTCCTCCGGGATTTTTTATGGGAATACCATTTCCAGCAGGAATGAAACTCCTGGGTGAAAAGAGCAGTAATTTAATACCCTGGGCCTGGGCAATTAACGCCTCTTTTTCTGTTATTGCGCCTGTAATTACGATCATGCTCGCCCTTGAAATCGGATTCCAGCCGGTCATGTTACTTGCTGCTGGCGCATATTTGATCTCTTTTGCTTCGTTGAACAAAATAACATCTTTCTATCCCCCTCTTTCCCGATATTCAAGAAAATCTCCTTTTTAACCGAAAAAGCATTAAAGAGTTTTCTGACTGTTTCAGTTGAAGGAAAAAATATGCCTGAAACAATACTATTTATTGATAAAGATGAACATCTTCTGAATTCACTGGAAGATATTCTTGCTGACAAACATTTTGTATACCGCCGTGCATCAGGGATTGAAGAGGCCCTTGACTGTCTGAGAAGTAATTCAATATCAGTTATTGCAATAGACAGCAGGATGGCCGATTCAGGAACTGAGGGTCTCATTTCACAAATCAGGGCAATATCTCCCGGCTCATTGAGGGTATTAATGACAACCGGGACAGACATCGCAAGGGCCATAGACGCAATTAACAGGGATGACTTCTTCAGGTATATTATTAAGCCACTGGATATTAGTGAACTTATGCAGACACTTGAAGATGCTGTTAGGCGCTTCAAGCTTGTCCTGTCCCTGAAAAACAAAGATAATGCAGCCATACTTTCGACAATACAAAGCATGGAATCAAAAGACCCCTATTCCAGGGGACATGCTGAAAGTGTTGTCAGATACGCCCTGATGATTGCAGAAGCTCTTGATTTTTCAGAAGAAGCAAAAGAAGACCTCCAGTACGGCTGCTGGCTGCACGATCTGGGAAAAATAGATATACCGAACAAAATACTAAATAAAAAACAACTATTGATCAAAGAGGAATATGAAGTCATAAAAAATCATCCGGTCTGGGGTGCATCCATTACAAAACAGGCCAATATTTCCGGTCCTGTTCATAACATTGTCCTGTATCATCATGAAAGATATGACGGCAATGGATATCCTTCAGGCATAAGCGGTAATGATATACCTCTGGCCGCAAGAATAGCTACGATAGCTGACGTGTACAGTGCATTGACAAGTGACCGGGCTTACAGAAAGAAGTACGACAATGAAAAAGCTGTTGATATTATGTATCTAATGAGGGGAAATGTCTTTGATCCGGAGCTCCTGGACATCTTTCTTAACAAGTGTCTGGTACTTTCGCGCCCCTTTTTGAAACATTAAAATAACATTTTCATTTCTTCCCTTGACCATTGATCTTTTTTTCTGTAAAAGTACCGGGCTAAAAAGATATTGAAGAATCAGGTCGTAATCCTAACGTAAGTCAGCATTTCCGTTTGAGATCCAAAACTTTCCTGACATTTTTCCCTTCTATTCTAGTAAAATGATTAAATCATAACAGTGGAGACAAGATATGGAACTTAACCTGAAAAAATGGTATAGAGACTGGGCCTTAATGAGCCGGTTTTTCAATGCCGGTGAAATCGCCGGTATTGCTGAAAAACTCCAGAATATGGAGATAGAGAATATTGTATACTGTTCCTTTGAGAACAGGTTTGCAAAAAGCGGAGGGCTGGCTACAGTCACCAACAATATTCTTCCCTACTTAAAGGAAGTCAATAACGTTTCTTCCGTCTCTTTAATAAGCCCCTTTTATCCGAAGATTATGGACAGGAGCAAATTAAAACCGGCTGGCAAACATTTCACTGTTCCCTTTCATAACAAGATTATTAAGGCCGGGCTATACGAGTACACCTGGAATTACAGAAAACCAAAAAGGGGGAGCTTAAAGGAATACTATTTAAGGGCCGAAGGTTTTTTCGAAGCCAAAAACAGTATGAACGATCCTTATGTCTACGATGAAAACGACAGCCAGATAAACCATGACACAATGAATGAAAACGCCATGTTTTACTGCAAGGCTGTTCCCCTGGCTATGCAGGCCCTGGGAGTACACGAAAATATCATTTTTCATTTACAGGAATGGCAGACAGCCTTACTCGCCCTGACTTCGAAAGAAGCAATGCTCAACGGCACTCTTGAATCCTGCGGGACTGTCCAGACCATGCATAATTCCTATGATTCACTGATTCCATGGCGTCTGCTCAGCCGTGGTGTAGACAGGCCCAGAAAAAAACTTATTGCCCAGTTTCCGGCTGATGGAATGACCGCATATCAGCTAGGCCTGCAGCTTGTAGATGCACCTGTTACAACAGTCAGCGACAACTTTGCCAGTGAATTCACAAAGGACATCCTGCATACGAGACATTTCGCCCCTCATCTTCAGAACATATTCAGAAAGACCGGGGTCTATGGTGTGAACAACGGAATGTTCATCGAGTTATCCAATGAATTCCCTGAGCATGAAAATCATACAATCGATGATATTCATAAAATCAAGATGAAAAACAGGAAGGCGCTCTTGAAGATTTTATCTTCTTACAAACCCAAAGAGCGTTTTGGTGAAATGACTTACAAGGGCAAGACCATATTAAAACTGCCTGACAATGTCCCAATTATAGTAATGAGTGGAAGACTATCTCCCCTCCAGAAGGGATATGATATTCTGCTTCGCGCAATAGAGAATTTCTGTATTGATGATATAAAGGTAGTCCTGACCCCTATGACCACAAATCCTGCTGACCTCGATTATTTTTATGAGATTGCATGCAAACGCAAAGGTAATATAACTGTCTTCCCGATTAGAATGAGAAAAGGCTATCACGAACTCCAGATAGGAAGTACCTTCGGATTAATGCCCTCAATCTATGAGCCATTTGGTGCGGCTGTTGAATATATGGCAAACGGCACAGTAAATATAGGAAGGTCCACAGGCGGACTGCTCGACCAGATCAATAGCAAAAGCGGCCTTTTATTCAAGGAAGATGCTGTCTTCTATACCCTCGAAAATATCATGGACTTTGTCGAATCTGATGAAGTCGTACAGGTCAGAAAAACGAACCCATGGGTACAGAGCATGGCCGATAATTTGTATGACACATTAAAAAAGGCCATTTATATTTACCAGAAAAATCCTGACAAATATTACAGAATGATCCTCAACGGCTTCAAAAACGTAAAAGAATTCAACTGGGAAACAAATGTACAGAAATATTTCCAGGTTTACGAAAAAGTCAGGAAATTCAAAAAGCTGGACATAGGCTGAAAATCGCTCATCCAAAGCAGTTGACAGCATATTCCTTTTCCATTTCCATATAATTCTTACAATAGTGATATAAGTCACAGATTTCCCAGTTTTTCTTATCTATCATACACTTATAAGTACATAGCACGGATATACTACAGTTTATTACATCCGGGAAGTTTTAATAATGAAGAAAAAAGATAAAAAACTTGTTAGCAAAAAAACAATCAGCAGCACGGTCCTTCATACTTTAAAAGACAGGAACCCTGCTGCTGCATTCAGCATGTCTCTTTTTTTCTGGGGCAGCGGACAGTTTTACAACAGGCAAAACAAACTGGGGACCCTGCTTTTACTCTTAATGATTAATTATTATATTCTTCTTGGTATGGCTGTCATACTTCGCTGGCCCGTCCAGATCCTGCTTAATATAAACCACGCAGAAACCCTCCTGGTTTTTTTAGGTATTTATTTTTCAGGACTTTGCATACATTTATTAAATGCCTGGCAGGCGTACTTTAAAGCATCATGTCTTCGCTCCAATTCTTTTAAGGGGACGAGATTTGTTCTTTGGCCGGCAATATGTTCCCTGCTTATTCCCGGCTGGGGACAGTTTTTTAACGGTCAGTTCAAAAAAGGTGTTTTATTCCAGATGGTGGCCCTTGCAGGATTCACTTCATTTCCTGCAATTTTGATCATCTTTCATTTCTGGCCGTTACTGGAAACTTCCGGGGCGCGAATAATCCTTGATAAAATATTTACCATATGTATTATCATTTCACCTGTCATCCTTATTATGTGGTTATTCAGTATTTATGATTCTGTCAAGGTATGTCTTAATGACATAAAAAAAGAAAATATACTAAGAAGACTGTCCCGCGTCGGTGCAAGGATTGAAATGGACGGATGGATAGAATACATTTTCCCTCAGGGGAAACGGCTTTTCATGCTGAGTCTCTTCCTTATCTTCTCGCTGATTATCAGTTACAACTATCTGCCCCAGAAATATTATGTTCATAAATTAGAAAAAATGAAGACAACTCTGTCAAAGAGAGAGATGGTAATTACGCCTGATTTAATAAACAGGTTTATCCAGTCTCTCAATATTGACAGGAAGTTTAGTTGAATTCTCCCCGGCACTTGTTTGAAAAGGCGGCAATTAATCAGTTAAAATTATTAATGCAAAATTTTCTGAAATGCTCGACCCTGATATTATTTTTCCTGTTTCATGGCTGCGTATCCGTTGATATGTCTCTTATACGTCCTCCTTCCCCTTTGCAGGAACATGTTATTGAAGGAAAAGGACAGCCCAAGATCCTCCTGCTCAATATATCGGGATTCATTTCTGAACGTTCAAAAGGCGGAAACATAATGGACCTGAAAAGAAAACCTTCTCTTGTAGTCCAGGTAAGGGAGGCCCTTCAAAAGGCTGAGCAGGATGATCAAATCGCCGGTCTCATAATAAAAATAAACTCCCCCGGGGGAACTGTCACTGCATCGGACATCATTTATCACGAACTCGTAAAATTCAGGCAGAAGAAAGATATACCGGTTTATGCCTGTATTACAGGAGTAGGTGCTTCAGGCGGGTATTATGTAGCTGCAGCAAGCGATAATATCACTGCTCATCCAACTGCCATAACAGGCAGCATAGGAGTCATTGCACTGAAATTTAATGCAGAAGGACTGCTCAACAAAATCGGCCTGGAAAATGAGACAATAAAGTCCGGCGATAAAAAAGACATTTTCTCACCGTTCAGGCCCATTACATTTGAAGAGAGAGAGATTTTGCAGTCAATAATCGATCATCTCAATAACCGGTTCGTTGATGCTATTTTTGCCGGGCGAAAGGATCTTTTAACAAAGGAGCAAATTACAAAACTGGGAGATGGCCGTATTTATACTGCACAACAGGCACTTGATTCCGGACTCATTGACCGTATCGAATATCTGGATGACACAATTATCAGAATGAAAAACAATCTTGATATCGAGCATGCCAGGATTATTACGTATTACCGGGCCGGTGAATACCCCAGCACAATTTACTCTTCCTCTTCTTCGGATAATTCGACTATCCTGGGATTGCTGGGAGGACAAGCAGGTGGCTTTTCGCCCTTCTCAGCAGTAGAATTCCTTTATCTCTGGAGACCGTAATGGTTATATTCTTTATGCAATCTGCTACTGTCCGCCGGCAAGATCTATCTCTGCATATCTAATCGACTTTGTGATAAATTAATAATATGTTGCTGAAAACACTTATCAGAAAAAACAGAAGCTATAGACGGTTTCATGAAAAGCATAAGATCAGCAAAAAAACCCTTATCAGCCTGGTTGATCTCGCGAGGCTCTCCGGCTCAAGCGCAAATCTCCAGCCCCTGAAATATTATCTCTCCTCTGCAGCTGAAACAAATGATGAAATATTTCCCTGTCTGAAGTGGGCTGGCTATTTAAAAGACTGGGCAGGCCCTTCCAAAGGCGAACGGCCTTCTGCTTATATAATTATGATGGGAGATACTAAAATAAGCAGAAGTTTCGGATATGATGCAGGAATCGCGTCACAGAGTATTTTACTGGGTGCCGTTGAAAAAGCACTTGCAGGTTGTATTATCGGTTCAATTGAAAGGGAAAAATTAAAAAGCAATCTGAAAATCGCCGACCATTTAGAAATACTGCTGATAATTGCGCTGGGCAAACCAAAAGAAAAAGTATTGATTAAACCTCTGAGAAAGAGCAAAAGCATTAAATACTGGAGGGACAAAAAAGGCTCTCACTATGTTCCCAAAAGGGATCTGGAAGAAATAATTGTTAATCCTTTAAATTCACGTCAGTTAAAATTGCTGCCATAACAGGACGACCCACCGGGTCGCCCCTACTTTTTGCTTCCGTACTTCTGCACTTTTTTACTTTCTGGCTTCTCCGGTCATAGGCACAAAGGCTACCCCCCCCATCTGCTCAACGTACGTTTCTCCACGCTTTTTTGTTACGAGTGTGAGCGTCTGATAATATAGAGTGCTGCCAAGCGGGACGATCAGCTTTCCGCCTTCCTTCAACTGTTTCAGCAGAGGCGGAGGAATGTGGTTTGGTGACGCTGTAATAATAATGGCATCAAACGGGGCATACTCTTCCCATCCAAAATAACCGTCAGCATATTTCACTTTCACATTTTTATATCCAAGATTTTTCAATAAACTCGTCGCCGATATCTTTAGTCTCTCCCTGATTTCAATCGAGTAAACATCCCTGACAATCTCAGCGAGTACTGCGGCCTGATATCCGGAGCCTGTCCCGATTTCAAGGACCCTGTCTGTTGTTTTAAGCCCTAATGCTTCGGTCATCCATGCCACTACATAAGGCTGTGATATGGTCTGCCCCTCTCCTATCGGGAGCGGATGATCATTATATGCTTTGTCCCTTAATCCCTTATTTACAAACAGGTGTCTGGGTATTTTATTCATCGCTTCAAGGACACGACTGTCCTTAATTCCCCGGCGTTTGAGCTGGTTTTCAACCATGCTTTCTCTCCGGACTGAATCAATATCATCCCCGGGTTTGCCTGGAATTTCATTGGAAGGATACTGTGAAAATCCCGGCAGAAACAGGAAGAGTAGTAAAAGTGGAATAACTTTCATCTTCAAAGCAAACCTCTTTTTTATCTAATAGCATCGAGAAACTTTTTGGTATTTGATTTAATATTTCCCGATAATATCCCGGAAGCAACTGCAACAGCATCTGCACCGGCTTTAATGACTTCATTTACATTCTCGCATGTAATGCCGCCGATTGCAACTACCGGAATATTAATTTTCTTTTTAATCTGATTTAATGCCTTAAGCCCTTTTGGTTTCCCGGCATTTTTTGTCCCGGTATGGAACATGGGACCAAAACCGATATAATCAGCCCCTGACTCCTGCGCCTCTATCGCCTGTTTCATGCTATGAGTTGATACGCCGATGATCCTGTTTTTACCTATTAATTTTCTGGCTTCTTTTACAGGCATATCTTCCTGTCCCAGATGCACCCCGTCAGCTTTGACAGCCATCGCAATATCAATGTAGTCATTAACAATAAATGTCACTTTATGCTTCGTCAAAATCTCTCTTATTAATACTGCTTCCCTGAATATCTCTTTCTTTGACATTTCTTTTTCCCTTAGCTGAATGGTTTTAATTCCTGCTGAAATAGCCCGGCGTGCTATCTGTTGATGTGAAAGCCCGGAAATTGATCTGTCGGTAAGGAGATACAGAAAATTGTGTCTGTTAAATAATAAACTCAATTTCATTGAATGAGACGATAGATCGAAGCAAACAACCAAACATGCAGTTTTTACTTTTTCTTCTTTTGTTTATCCAGAAAATGAGTATTAAACTCACCGTTTTGAAAGTCAGGATTATCAAGGATTTTCAGATGAAACGGTATGGTTGTCTTTATACCTTCAATGATAAATTCGCCTAATGCCCTTTTTATTTTTGTCAAAGCTTCTGTGCGGTCTCTACCATGGACTATGACCTTTGCAATCAGTGAATCATAATGTGCAGGCACTTTCCAACCTGAAAAAGCGGCTGTATCCGTCCTGACACCATGACCGCCAGGCGGAATGAACAGAGACACAGTGCCGGGAGAAGGTATAAAATTCTCCGGATCTTCAGCATTGACCCTGCACTCAATGCTGTGGCCTGAAAACTTAATGTCCTGCTGTTTTATCCCGAGCGGCATTCCTGCAGCAAGTTTTATCTGCTCTTTAATAATATCTACATCCGTTATCATTTCGGTTACAGGATGTTCTACCTGAATTCGTGTATTAATTTCCATGAAGTAAAGTTTATTTTTGCTGTCGAGAATAAATTCGACAGTACCGGCATTTCTGTACTTCATCGCCCTTGCCGCTTTTATTGCGGTATCACCGACTTTCTTTCTGAATTTGGCATCGGAAAATATAAAGGGCGCCTCCTCGATGAGTTTCTGGTGTCTTCTCTGAATGGAACAGTCTCTTTCCCCCAGATGAACAATGTTTCCCTTGTTATCTGCAAGAATCTGTACCTCGATATGTCTCATATCCGAAATGTATTTTTCTATATACATATCGCCGTTTCCAAATGCCGCAAATGCCTCTCTTTGCGCCATGTGGTAGAGCTGGACCAGATCTTTCGCATCATATACTATTCTCATGCCCTTGCCGCCGCCACCCGCAGATGCCTTGAGTATTACTGGATATCCAATCTTCTTGGCCACTTTTACCGCTTCTTCATGGTCCGTTACAGGCTTGTCGCTTCCCGGAACAACAGGAACACCGTTTTTCTTCATGATCTGCCTGGCCTTTGACTTATTGCCGCCTATGCGGATATTGTCAGCAGAGGGACCTATAAAGGTAATATTCGAAGCAGTACATGCCTCAACAAACTGAGCGTTTTCTGCAAGAAATCCATAACCGGGATGAATTCCCTCCGCATCAGTTATCTCTGCTGCTGTGATTATTGCGGGAATATTCAGGTAGCTCTGACCGGACGGTGCAGGCCCTATACAGATAGCTTCATCTGCCAGCCTGACAGGCAGGGAATTATTATCAATACTGGAATAAACAACTGCCGTCTTTATACCGAGTTCATTACATGCACGGATAATTCTGACCGCAATTTCCCCTCTGTTTGCAATAAGGACTTTCTTGAATAGTTTCATGATGCAGGTTCTATGAGGAAGAGAGGTTCTCCGTATTCAACAGGCTGGCCGTTTTCAATAAGCACGTTTGAAACAGTTCCATCAGTGTCACTTTCAATCTCATTCATCAGTTTCATTGCTTCCACAATACACAGTACCTGACCTTTTTTCACAGAGCTCCCTACTTCAACAAAAGGGTCAGACTCGGGAGAGGGGGCCCGGTGAAAGATTCCAACAATTGGAGAAGTTATCGTTACCAGTTTCTGGTCTTCTGCAGATTCCTCAACGGGTTTTTTTGCTTCAACCGTCATATCAGGTGCAGGCGGAACTGCCTCAAAAGATGAGAAAAACTTTTCCTTTTTTATCTTAAGTTTTGATCCCTCTCTTTCGAGCAGGAGTTCAGTTACATCAGTATCTTTTAAAAGTTCTATTAAATTTCTTATCTCTTCAAGATCCATGCTTCCCTCGTTCTTTTATAATGATTTCAATAATATTATAATTTTAAATATCAATTATCAATAACCGGTACTGGATGTATGTTAATTTATTTCACCCTCTCAATATATTCCGAAGTCCTGGTATCTACCTTAATCGTATCACCTTCATTTAAATGAAAGGGAACTTTCACAGTTACTCCTGACTCCAATACCGCAGGCTTGCTTCCTCCGCTTGCCGTGTCGCCTTTAAATCCCGGATCGGTCTTTTGAATTTTCAGCTCAACGAATGTAGGAACCTCGATCGTCAATGGAGAACCACTGTACATCAAAGCCTTCACGACCATATTCTCTATCAGGAACTTCTTTGCATCCCCGAGCTGTTCCTCTGTTAACGGCATCTGTTCATAACTTTCATTGTCCATAAAATGATAATGGTCGCCGTCACTATAAAGGTACTGCATTGATTTTTCTTCCAGGTTAGGTTTTTTAAACTTTTCTCCGCCTTTAAAAGAATCGTCAAAAATACTCCCGGTTTTCAGATTTTTCAGCTTTGTTCGCACGATTGCTCCGCCTCTTCCCATTTTATGGTGCTGAAAATCTATAATTTCGTGTGGTGCACCCTTGTACTCTATCTTTGCACCTTTTCTGAAGTCACTTGTTGATATCATTCTGTCACCTTTTCATTTACCCCTATTGAAAAATATCTTACCACATGAGCAGGATTTTTTAGAGTTTTAAAAAAACTCCGTTCTCCATGAAAGGGGCTGTATATATTTTAGATTATCTTTAGTTTTTTTGGCAGAGATGTCAGTAGCTCTGCCTCATTTTTTCCGGCTACGACCATATCTTCGATTCTGACCCCGCCGAATCCCGGTATATATATTCCGGGTTCCACGGTAAATACCATATCTTCCTTAATGATTTCCCTGTTACGCCATGATACAACAGGTTTTTCATGAACTGCAAGCCCTACCCCGTGTCCTGTCCCATGCCCAAAAAAATCACCGTAACCCTTTTGTTCAATATAGTCTCTCGCAGCAGCATCTACTTTAGCAGCCTGAATCCCGGATCTTACCGTTCTAATTGCCCTTTTTTGGGCTTCAAGTACATTGAAATAAAGCTCTTTCTGCCTCGATATATTGCTGCTATTCAGCAGAACTGTCCTCGTCATATCAGAAAAATAGCCTTTATATTCCCCTCCCCAGTCAATAACAATAAGGTCACCCTTTTTAAATTTCCTGTTAGAAGGCTGAGCATGAGGGAGGGCAGACATCGAACCAGAGGCTACTATAACCTCAAATGGCAGCATTTTGCAACCTTCCGCCTTTAATAACTCTTCCATTTTAAGGGCAACTTTTCTTTCAGTTTGCCCGGCTTTTATAAAGGGCTGCAATTTTCGGAAGGCTGATTCCGCTCTTTGAACGGCTTTTTTTATACACTGAATTTCATCCGGCAGTTTAATTACTCTCAAAGACTCAACAACACCGTTTAACGGTTTAAGCTTCACTTTACCCTTCAGCAGTTTTCTATACACCCCGTATGTCACATTGTGATCTTCAAAACCCAGAATTCTTATGCCGTATTTTTTACATATGTCTTTTATTTCTTTTGATCTGTCTGTATGTTCAATAATTACAGTATAATCCTCAACTTCAGCTTTGATCTGTTCTTTATATCGGAAATCAGAGAGAAACAAAGACTTTTTCTTTGTCAGGATTATGCATCCGGACGAACCTTTAAATCCGGAAAGATATCTGACATTATTAAGGTCAGTGATCAGCAGTCCGTCTATTCCGAGGTTATTGAACTTTCTTCTAAGATGTGCTTTTCTTTGCATTGGCTATTGAGACCGCGGCCCTGAAGCCGAGCTGGTAGCTTTCAGGCCCAAAACCTGATATCTGTCCGTGTGCAACCGGTGAAATCAGAGATTTATGCCTGAATTCTTCTCTTTTGTATATATTGGAAAGATGTATCTCAACAGTTGGTATGTTTACTGCAGCAATCGCATCTCTTATCGCAACGCTGGTATGGGTATAAGCAGCCGGATTAATAACAAGTGCCGCATACTCGCCGGAGTTTTGTATCAGATCTACAATTTCGCCCTCGTGGTTCGATTGCTTTATATCCACCTTCACACTCATTTCATCTGCAAGGTCATTCAGTGATGAGCTGATATCATCAAGAGTCATGGAACCATAAATATCAGCCTCTCTTTTGCCAAGAAGATTTAAATTAGGACCGTTAATAACGAGAATCTTCATATTTACCTCTTTCTTAACTCCAGCATATTATCGAGTATTATATTAGCAACATCAATTTTTTTCATTAACGGATATTCTCTTTTCCCGCCTTTTTTATTAATTAAAGTGACAATATTAGTGTCTACATCAAAGCCGGCACCCTTCTGCATGACATTGTTCAGCACTATCATGTCAAGGTTCTTTTCCTTTAGCTTGGTCCTGGCATTTTCAATGCCCTTCCCTGTTTCTGCTGCAAAGCCTATGAGGATCTTTTTGGCCTTCCTTTTACCGAGTTCTCTTAATATATCACTATTTTTCTTTAGTTTCAGTGAATTAAGATTACCTTTCTTAAGTTTTACTTTAGCAATAGCCGAAGGGGAAAAATCTGATACGGCAGCAGCCATAATAATGGATGTTACCTTTGGAAGATGCTTGAAAACAGCAGTTTTCATTTCAGAGGCTTTTTCAGTTTTAATGAAGTTCAATCCAGCCGGAGGGTTCAGATTTGTCGGGCCGCTGATGAGTGTTACGCTTGCTCCCCGTCTCTTAGCAGCCAGAGCAAGAGCATATCCCATTTTTCCGGAAGAGCGGTTTGATATGAACCTTACAGGATCAATCGGCTCCACAGTTGGGCCGGCAGTAATCAATATTTTATGTTTCAGCAAATCTTTTGGTGTCATTGCAGACACTGCGGCCTCTATAATTTCAGGAACCTCCGACATTCTCCCGGTCCCCTCCTCACCACATGCAAGGTTGCCTTCTTCCGGGCCAACAAGCTCTATCCCTGATTTCTTAAGAGCCTTAATGTTTTTCTGCACAATGGTGTTACGGTACATCCTGTAATTCATTGCAGGAGCCATAATTACAGGCCCTTCATATGTCAGCCAGAGGTTGCTGAGAAGGTCATCTGCTATACCGCAGGAAAGCTTGTTGATTGTATTTGCAGTAACAGGGGCTATGATAAGTAGATCAGATTCTTTTGAAAGATTAATATGGCTAAAGGAATCCTGAAAAAGATCGACATGCACCGGGTTGCCAGTTACGGCCTCCAGTGTATAGGGAGGAATAAAGCGACATGATGCGGCAGTCATAACAACATTAACAGTTGCACCCTGCTCAATCAGTCTCCTTGCAATATCTACCGACTTATATGCCGCAATACTTCCGGTTATTCCAAGAAAGACGTTTTTATTTTTCAGCACCTAATCAGCTGTCTCCAAAAATATCCTCTATTGATTTCTTGCTGTTTGCATCACCCTTTTCACTAAGGTACACTTTAAGATCCTTTTCAAGCTCAGATACATCCTCAGGCATTGTCTCTTTCTGCTGGGCCTCATCCATCATACGTTTCGTATTCTGCTTTTTGGATTCTTCTCTTGCTTTTAGAGCCTCTTCGCCTATCAGCACATTAACATTTCCTGTCGTCACTTCTTCTATGGCAAGCGTTGTAATCTTCTTTGCCTTGGAAGCTATTTTAGGCAGAGCTCCCTTTGAAAGGTCCTTTGCCCTTAGTACTGATGCAATAACAAGCCTGTATGTTCCTTCAACCTTATCGTTATTATTCGTTATTGGCAGTGAAACTATGTCCATTAAAACCTCCTCAATTTATTAGATTTTTTATCAATCTATTATTAGCATTTTCTGTTTTCAGTTTTGTCGCTGTAATAATACTTTCGAGTTCCTTATAAGCTGTATCAATTTTATCATTGACAACAATATAGTCATATTGAATGTAACCTGATATTTCCGTTTTAGCGTTATCCAGCCTTTTTTGTATTCTTTCCTCTGTTTCTGTTTTTCTGCCCGCAAGCCTCTTTCTCAGTGCCTGCATGGATGGAGGGAGAATAAAAATATATACTGCATTATCATATCTCTTTCTAATCTGAGCAGCACCGTTAACATCAATATCCAGTATTATATCATACCCTTCACTATTCATTTTCCTCAATCTTTTCACGGCAGTACCATAAAGGTTGCCATGTACCATGGCCCACTCCGCGAACTCTTCTCTGTCAATCATTCCCTTAAATTTTCTTTTGCTGATAAACGTATAATGGACATCATTGACTTCTCCCCTTCTGGGAGAACGCGTCGTATAGGAAACAGACAGTCCCAGTTCCGGTATCTTTTTCAGGAGTTTCTCGCAAAGCGTCGATTTACCTGCCCCGGAAGGAGCTGAAATTACAAATACTGTTCCCCTGACTCCGGTTTTCTGTTTCCCTGTTTTTTTTATTGCCACATTATTTATCGGATACAAACCTCTGCGTGATAGTTTCAACCTGAAGTGCAGAGAGTATCACATGGTCACTGTCAGTTATAATAATCGCTCGAGTTTTACGTCCCTGGGTTGCATCTATTAATTTTCCCCTCTCGCTTGATTCTTCCCGCATTCTCTTGATCGGAGATGACCCTGGAGCAACAACAGCTATCACCCTGGAAGCAGACACAACATTACCAAAACCGATATTTATAAGCATTAATCCTTTATCGGATTTAGTCATAACACTTCCACTTTATTGCAGGTTCTGAATCTGCTCTTTAATTTTTTCAAGCTCATGTTTCATCTCAACGACAAAGGTGGTAATCTCAATGTTCTGCGATTTAGATCCGATTGTATTTACTTCCCTTCGCAATTCCTGAATGATAAAATCGAGTTTCTTTCCTATGACATCACTGGCTGTTAAAACATCTCCAAATTGCTTCAGATGACTTTTTATCCTCACAATCTCTTCAGTGATATCTGATTTCTCTACCAATATGGCTACTTCCTGAACAATACGTGTCTCATCAACTGATACTCCCCCTAATATTTCCTTTAATCTCTCCTGCAGTTTCGTCCCTGCTTCTCCAATAACCTGATCTCTTTTTTCTCCAATAAGGTTGATATAATTCCCAAGCATATCAAGCCTTTTACTAATATCAGTAATAAGATTGCCGGCCTCTTCTATTCGTGTTTTTTTCAGTTCTCCCAATGCAATATCGAGCGCGCTGTACAGCTCAGCATCATTAATTTCAGGTTCTTCGAGCATAAAAATATCTCTTTGCGAAGCAAGTATATTAATACCTACTTCTTCCGTGATAGAGAGTTCGTCCCTAATTGCATTCAGGGCACCGTAGTATTCACCGGCAAGAGATTTATTTACTTTCATTTTAATATTTTCCACTTCCTGCCTTGGAATGTAGATCTCTATCCGTCCGCGTTTGACTACATTTTTAACTCTTTTTCTGATTTCAATATCGTAAGAAAAAAGATAATTGGGAACATTAATATTAATATCAATATTCTTATGATTTGACGATCTGATGTCTATCCTGAAGCTTCCTGAAGTCCCTCTTCCGTATCCTGTCATTGATTGAGGCTGCATATTTCCTTCTCAATAAATTCTGATAATTAAATATTTATTTACATATATTTCCCGGTTGCAAAACATATTAATATATAATAAATAGTATGATTTGTCAATTTAGCTGTTGTTTTTTAAGCGAATTTGGTTAGTTAGAGTCTGTAATTAAGTTGTCATTCCCGTAGTTTGTTGAGCGGGAATCCAGTCTTTTCAGTAAGTTCTGGATGCCCGATTAAAGACTTCGGGCATGACAAAAACAAATAATGGCAATCTATACACAGACTCTAGTTTTAAAAAGAAAACCCTGCAGGTGATCCTGCAGGGTCCAATAATATCATAATTCATATATTGCTATTTCAATTTGTTGACGAAACAAATTCCTCGACTTCACTTTCAATGAAGGTCGGATGATCGTTCTCCAGAACAACCTTCACCTTTTTCACATCCTTGAACTTTCCTTTAAGAATCTCCTCTGAAAGAGGATCTTCCAGATGTCTCTGTATGGCCCTTCTCATCGGTCTGGCACCGTATGACGGCTGATAATTTTTATCAATAAGCCACTCTATGAAATCTTCAGATACTTCTATAGCCAAATCCTGATCTATAAGCTGCCTGTTTAATTCATCAACAAGAAGGTTAACAATATCAACAAGATGGTCTTTTTCAAGCTGATGAAAAACCACGATATCATCAATCCTGTTCAGGAATTCAGGATTGAACGTCTTTTTTAATTCGTCCAGAACAGAGTCTTTGATTGTCCTGTATTTATTCTTTGTAGTTGACTGCTGAAATCCAAGGGGAGTGGCATTTTCAATAAACTTCGTCCCCACATTTGAAGTCATTATTATCACTGTATTCTTGAAATCCACTTTTCTGCCCAGACTGTCGGTAATGACACCTTCATCAAGCACCTGAAGCAATACATTAAATACATCCGGATGTGCCTTTTCAATTTCATCAAACAGGATAACAGAATATGGCCTTCTGCGGACAGTCTCAGATAACTGACCGCCCTCTTCATAACCCACATATCCAGGAGGCGCTCCCATAAGTCTGGATACATTGAATTTCTCCATATACTCTGACATATCTATTTTCACCAGTGCGTTTTCATCGTTAAAAAGAAATTCTGTCAGGGCCTTTGCCAGTTCTGTTTTACCTACGCCGGTTGGCCCGAGAAAGAAGAATGATCCGATAGGTCTCTTCCTTGATTTGAGGCCGGCCCTTGACCGTCTTATGGCTTTTGAGATGGATTTTACTGCCTCGTCCTGTGCAATAATTCTTTTATGCAGTTCATCTTCCATGCGGAGGAGTTTTTCCGTTTCCTTTTCCTCCAGCTTTGCCAGCGGAATTCCAGTTATTCTTGAAACAGTATAGGATACATCATCCTCAACCACAACAGGTGTATCTTTTTGCTGGTTCTCACGCCATTTCTTGTTTGAATGATCATAGAGCTTCTTAATTCTGTCCTCATCATTTTTTACAGCGGCCCCTTTTTCAAAATCATGGAGCTTGACATACAGGTTTTTTTCCTTATTGAGTCTTTTCAGTTCCTTCTCCAACTCACGAAGTTCGGGCGGCATTGTGAACCTTTTCAATTTAATCCTTGCCCCCGTCTCATCCATAACATCTATTGCCTTGTCAGGCAGATATCTGTCGGTAATATATCTATCAGCAAGATTGACGCATGCCTTAATTGCTTCTTCACTGACCTTGACCTTGTGATGCACTTCATACCTGGTCTTCAGACCGTCAAGTATTTCAATGCTCTCCTCCAATGTAGGAGGCAGCAGGTATATAGGCTGAAAACGCCTTTCGAATGCACCGTCTTTTTCAATATACTTTCTGTACTCATCAGGAGTAGTGGCGCCTATGCACTGAATTTCGCCCCTGGAAAGTGCCGGTTTCAGCATATTGGATGCATCAATCGACCCTTCCGCAGCACCTGCGCCTACCAGGGTATGCAGCTCATCAATGAAAAGTATCACATTGTCGGACTGAACAATTTCCTTCATTACAAGTTTAAGTCTTTCCTCGAACTGTCCCCTGTACTTCGTACCGGCAATCAGAGCGCCAAGATCAAGGCTGATCAATCTCTTATTTAAAAGATTTTCCGGAATGTCCTCTGCAATAATACTCTGGGCCAGGCCCTCAACGATAGCAGTCTTACCTACGCCGGATTCACCAATAATTACCGGATTGTTCTTGACCCTTCTACCAAGAATCTGCAGCACTCTTTCAATCTCATTCCCTCTGCCGATTACCGGATCAAGTTTTCCTTCCCGCGCAAGCTGTGTAATGTCCCTGCCAAATTCATCAAGAGCAGGAGTATGTGATTTTTTTTCCTTTTCACTCTGTTTTACCTTTCTCATGGAAAGATTTATTGCAAGCTGACGGACTCCAAGCAGGTTGGCACCAAGGCTTCTGAGTATTTTCCCTGCTATACCGGAATCTTCTCTTATAAGCCCGTTAAGCAGATGTTCCCTCCCTATATAGCTGTGGCCAAGCAGCCTTGCCTCTTCCACAGCAAGTTCAAGCACTTTTTTTGCTCTTGGGGTAAAGGGGATATCACCGAATGTAAGAATATTTGAACCGGTGGGGAGGTTTCTTTCAACTTCCATACGCAGTTCTTCAGCTGAGAGGCCCATTTTTTTTATAATGACCATGGGAAGGCTTTCTTCTTCTCTCAGCAGTCCGAGGAGTAAATGTTCCGTGCCAAGGTAGTCATTCTGGCGTTTTTCCGCCTCTTCACGTGCATAAATTATTACTTTACGGCCTCTTTCAGTAAACTTTTCGAACATGGAAAACTCCTTAATTTAATATATCTTTTCCGTTGGCTATTGTCAAGATAACAAACGTGATATATCTATAGTAATAATTAATTATTCGGTATAAGCAGGATAAAACTTAATAGGTAAAAATGTTTTATTGGCAGGTAATAGTGAATAACTATATCTTTTTCTTATTATACGCAATATCCTTTATTTCCTGAATAAACTCTTTAATGTCCTTAAATTGTCTATATACAGAAGCGAACCTTACATAAGCAACTTCATCGATCTCCTGAAGCCCGTCCATTATCTGTTCTCCGATTATAGAACTGGAGATTTCCTTTTCACCAAGGGCCTGTATATTTTTCTCAATCCTTCTTACAAGGTTCTCCCGTATTTCAACACTGATGGGCCTTTTCTCACATGCCTTCTCAAGTCCCTGATGAATTTTCTGTCTGTCAAATGGTTCACGACGGTCATCCTTTTTAATTACATGGGGCAGAACATCCTCTATTCTCTCATAACTCGTAAATCGCCCCTCACATTTCAGGCATTCACGGCGACGGCGAATAACATCTCCATCCTTGCTCTGCCTTGAATCGATCACCTTATCTTCAATATGATTACAAAAAGGACAACGCATGATTTAGTTATTCATTAATAGTTATTAGTTAATTTCTCTCAAGGATTCAAGGGTTCAAGTGACAAAGAAATTAATAGCAGTTCACTTGAATCCTCGAACCCTTGAATCCTTTTTTTAACTTTTTCAGATTTCTATATCCTCATATACTGGAAACTTACTGCAGAGCGCCTTCACTTTATCTCTCACGTGTTTAATCGTATCACTGTCTCCGGGATTTTTCAGGACTCTGTCAATGAGGTCGGCAATGATAACCATCTCCGGCTCCTTCATCTTCCTGCTCGTAACAATAGGAGTTCCTATCCTTATGCCGCTGGTAACAGTAGCCGGCTTATCATCATAAGGAATGGAATTCTTATTCAGAGTAATACCCGCCCGGTCAAGCACCTCTTCAGCTTCCTTGCCGGTTATGTTCTTGTCAGTAAGATCAATAAGCATCAGGTGAGTATCTGTGCCTCCTGAAATTATCCTGAAACCTTTCTTGATAAGTGCGTCTGAAAGTTCCTTTGCATTCCTGATTATCTGAAGCTGATACTGCTGAAATTCCGGGGTAAGCGCCTCTCTGAATGCAACAGCCTTTGCTGCTATCACGTGCATCAAAGGGCCTCCCTGAATTCCTGGAAACACAACTTTATCTATTGCTTTTGCATATTCTGCTTTACACATTATCATGCCGCCCCTTGGACCCTTAAGAGTTTTGTGGGTTGTCGAGGTCACAAAATCTGCATATGGTACAGGGGAAGGATGGTTCCCCGACGCAATAAGTCCTGCAATATGCGCTATATCGGCAAACAGATATGTACCTGTTTCCCCGGCAATCTCTGACATGGCCTTAAAGTCAATGATCCTTGAATACGCACTTGCTCCTGCAATCAGAAGTTTCGGCTTGTGTTTTTTTGCCAGTTTTCTTACTTCATCATAATCAATCAAACCGCTCCTGTTCACACCGTAAAAAAACGTCTTATAGAGCATACCCGAGAAATTAATCTTCAGTCCATGGGAAAGATGTCCGCCATGACTGAGACTTAAACCGAGCACTCTGTCGCCAGGTTTAAGCATGGCTAGATATACGGCCATATTTGCCTGTGTTCCGGAATGCGGCTGAACATTTACGTGGTCGGCCCCAAATAACTCCTTTGCACGTTCAATCGCCAGAGTCTCAACGATATCAGCATACTCACATCCTCCGTAGTACCGCTTCTCAGGATAGCCTTCGGCATATTTATTTGTAAAAACCGACCCCTGGGCCTCAAGCACTGCCCGGGTAGCATAATTCTCTGATGCGATAAGAACTATCTTGTCCTGCTCACGTCTAATTTCATCTATAACAGCGCTATAAACTTCCGGATCTATTTTCTTCAGTTCACTTAAACTCATAAATTTTTAACTCTTTCCTCAATAGCCTTTATTTTATCAAGTCTTTTCTGATGCCGTCCGCCCTCAAAATCGGTCTGGAACCACATTTTTACGACGATTTTGGCCGTATCAGCATCTATCATCCTTCCCGGCAAAACCAGCAGATTCGAGTTATTATGGAGTCTGCTCATTTTTGCAGAATAATCTTCACTGCAGAGGGCCGCTCTGACATTAGGAAATTTATTGGCAACAATAGACATACCGATACCGGTACCGCAAATCAATATACCTCTGTCCACATCTTCCTTTGATACAGCCATAGATACTTTTTCGCCGAAATCCGGGTAATCCACAGACTCCTCATCCTTTGTGCCAAAGTCCAGCCACTCGATATGCAGCTCTTCAAGTATCGGTGTTATTTCATTTTTTAATGCAACACCTGCATGATCACAACCTATAGCTATCTTCATTATTCCTCCACAATACTTCCTCTCCTTTTAATTTCCCTGTTAAAGAAGATTATATTATCAACCTTGCGAATCTAAGTCAAGAAATGCTTTCTGGAGAGCGGCGATACAAGAAGTGTTATTTCAGCTGATACTGGTCCATCCTTAAATAAAAAAACCACCCGATTGTGAATCGTCTCTTATTTCAGCTTCCATATCACTGAAATCACTTTCAGATTTTTAATACCTCTTTATAAGGTATTAAGTGAATAGATTTTATTTTAAGCGCTTTCCAAATCGAGTCTGTTATAATTTTCCTATGCTTTCTATCGCTCTTACAGGAAATTTTGGTATGGGTAAAACAACTGTCCTGAAACTGTTCGGTAAACTGGGCGTCTACATTTTCAATATTGACAATTATGTCCATGAGATCCTTGATAAACCGGAATACATATCAATGATCGCCGATGTACTCGGTGATAATGTCCTTAATAAAACGCCAGGCAGCAATTCCCTCGATAAAAAACGCATAGCTGATATTATTTTCAATAATTCTAAAAAAAGAAAACTAATCGAAGAAATTATTCATCCGGAAGTGTTCAGAAAAATTAAAGCCGATGAATCGAAAATAAATGATAAAAATTCTTCAGCAATTGTCATGTTTGAAGTGCCCCTTTTATTTGAATGCGGTTACGAAAATAATTTTGACAGGACAATTGTTGTATATTGCAAGCGTGATTCAACCGTAAGGAGACTTATTAAAAAGGGTTTCTCAAAGGAACAGATCACAAAAAGACTTCGTGCCCAAATGCCGATTACTTTCAAAACCAGAATGGCTGATTTTTCAATAAATAACAGCAATAGTCTAATGGAAACCGGTCTTCAGGTAGAACGTATTTTCGGAAGAATACTTAAGGACAGGACCCCTTCAATCAGTTGATTATTTGAGCGGCATGAGACAACTCTTCATCGATTTTACCTTCGCGGAATGTTCAAAAACTTTTCTGTAAAACGTCTTATTTTCAACTTTTCCATCATCCAGGACCGTCATCATGGATATCCCGACAGCAATGTTTTTCACATTATTAAAACCTATCCTGATAATCGCATTACTTATAGTGGTGGTCGGGATCTTAAACCCGAAAAAAGCTGAGTTTGCAACGCTTAGTATTCTTGCTGAAATCGAAGGGTCTTTTTGAACAATTTCTTCAAGTCTTGATACTGATCATGTCAAGTCCTCAAAATGGGTAAGTCTCTTAAATTCAAGAAAACGGTGCTCTATTTCAGTATAATCGAGGCTCCTTATCCTTTCCAGGCTAAAGGCTTCAACATTATATGACGCCATCACACTTCCAAATATTATGGCCTTGCGTATATTCGATTCCTCAAAATCCATCGTATTCGAAAGATATCCCATAAAACCGCCGGCAAAGCAGTCTCCAGCACCTGTAGGGTCAAAAACAGACTCCAGAGGATATGCCGGTGCCGAGAATATTTTTTTGTCTTTGAACATTAATGCCCCGTATTCACCCTGCTTTATTATCAGTATTTTAGGCCCCATTGATATGATGGCATTTGCAGCTTTCACAAGGTTCGGTTCCCCTGACAGCTCCCTCGCCTCTCCATCGTTGATCAGGAGAATGTCAACAAGCTTGAGTGTCTCAAGGAGTGAATCCCTCTTCCCTTCTATCCAAAAGTTCATTGTGTCACAAGCAACTAAATCAGGCTTGTTCACCTGGCTCAGCACTTCTCTTTGTAAGTCCGGATCGATATTGGCAAGAAAAACAATTTTTTTATCTTTATAGCTTTCCGGCAGCTTCGGTTTAAATGACTGCAATACATTCAGTTGTGTATCGAGGGTCCGGGCTTCGTTCAGTTCATAGCCGTATTCCCCTTTCCATCTGAAGGTCTTGCCTTCAATCTGTTCAATTCCCTCGATATCAATCTTGCGGCTCTTTAAAAACTTGAGATGTTTATCAGGGAAATCTGTCCCCACTACGGCAACAATCGAGACATCGGTAAAATAGCTGGCTGCAGTCGAAAAGTATGTACCTGACCCCCCAAGTACATCTTCGGCCTCTCCAAAAGGTGTTTTCACTGAATCAAATGCAACAGAACCTACAACAAGTAATGACATTGTTTTCCTCCATAATATGTGAACTATTTAGTATGAGGTTCAATAATAACTTTAATTGAATCCTTTGCCTCGGATACCAGCTGGAATCCTCTACCTCCTTCATCAAAAGACAGTCTGTGAGTAATCATGTCATTCAGCCGGACCCTCCGGCTGCTTATAAGCCGTATGGCGACATCAAGATCCAGAGGACTTGCACCATAGGATGTCATAAGAGTTATTTCATTACGCCATAGATCATTCATTGGAACAGGGACCATCACTTCGGGCTCGGGCACTGCAAAATATAAAACAGTGCCCCCGCGGTCAACATATGTTAACGCCCCGGTCGATGCAGACAATGCGCCGGCACACACAATAACAGTATCAGCCAGCCGGCCCTCATTAACCTTCAGGATTCGTTCAGCAACATTGTCTTTTGCATTGATAACAGCATCTGCACCAAACTGTTCAGCTGCTTTTAAGCGATAATCGGTTATATCAACAGCAATAATCCTCCCCGCACCATATGCGCGGGCAAGGTTAACGTGAATAAGGCCCGATATCCCGCTCCCTATTACCAGCACTGTTGAACCAGGTTTTATCCCGGCCAGTCTCTGTCCGCGGACAACACATGCCAAAGGTTCTATGAATGTTCCTTCTGCATATGACATTCCCTCAGGAAGAATATATACTCCGCTTTCCACGTTGATTTCAGGAATGCGGATATATTCTGAAAATCCCCCTGGGTCATAGTTCGTACTATGAAGGGTATCACAGGCAGTGTGATATCCTTTGAGGCAATAATGGCATGTATTGCACGGTACATGGTGTGATACAAACACCCTGTCTCCTATTTTGTACTTTTCAACGCCTTCACCAACCTTAACGATCTCACCGGTTATTTCGTGCCCGAGCACGCGGGGAGCTTTCTTTATGCGGTACCACTCCATCACATCACTACCGCATATTCCGCTTGCGTATACTTTAACGAGAAGCTCACCCGGTCCGATTCCAGGCACCGGTTTCTCTTCAACCCTTACGTCTCTATTGTTGTAGTACATTAAAACGCGCATGGTTTTCATTTATTCATATGTACCCTTGCAATTACTGATTTTGTTTCATCTTCGAGTTTAATACCCCGTGGCTTGCCATGTTCGTCATACCCGCAAAAGCGGGTATCCAGAAATGTAAAATGCTATGTGATTTCTGGATTCCCGATTAACAGACCTCGGGAATGACCCAGGTTTATACCCCGTAGCTTATACTACTTCTTTTTATTCTTCATTTCCCTGAAGATCTCGTTTGCTTCCTTTGGGGTCGCTTTCTTGTGTATGACCGCATGCAAAGCCTTCATCATAGCTACCGGATATTTATGCTGCCATACATTCCTTCCGAGGTTCACACCAATTGCACCCTTCTGTATGCCGTCATGAACAAAGTTGAAGACCTCAAGCTCTGTTTTGCACTTTGGTCCGCCTGCAATAACTATCGGCACAGGACAGCCGTTGGTCACCTTGTCAAAATCCTCGCACCAGTATGTCTTAACAACCCTGGCACCAAGCTCTGCAGCTATCCTGCAGCACAGGGAAAGATAGCGGGCGTCCCTTTTCTGAAGCTCTTTTCCGACAGCAGTAACTGCCATAACAGGAATGCCATAATTTTCACATTCATCCACGAGAGTAGAGAGGTTTGTCAGTGTCTGCTTCTCATATTTACTGCCCACAAATACGGATATACCGACGGCAGACACGTTTAAACGTATTATTTCCTCAATCGAAGTAGTAAGTTCTTCATTTGCCAGGTCTTCACCGATAACACTGGTTCCGCCGGATACCCTGAGGATAATGGGTTTGCCTTTTACCGGGTCAATAGAATTGCGTAAAACTCCCCTTGTAACAAATAATGCATCAGCATAATTTATAAGAGGCTTAATTGTCTCCTCCGGTTTTTCCAGACATCTGGTAGGCCCCAGAAAATATCCATGGTCAATCGGCAGAAAAAAACACTTCCCATCAGGTTTGATAATTTGTGACAAACGGTTCTTCATTCCCCAATCCATTTTATATCCTCCTTTGCTCTTTATAATTTAATTTATACGAAGTGATTTTCTATTTCAGACAGCAGAATTATTATTTCTTCCTGTACTTATCCGCGTCCTTTTTAAGCTTCAGACTTTCTTTCAGCATCATTATGTATTGAATGTACTTGACCCCGAACTTGGAGAGTGCGACTTCATCATTTTTAATTTCCTCAACAGTTTTTTCGTCAATATCAAAAACATTCAGAAAATCGCTCTCAAAAACAAAGCTCCTGAATCTGTCCATATCATAACTTGCCATATAAAACTGGAACTGTTTTTTCTCATCAAGCGCCGGCTGGCCGGGAAGATTCTTCCTCAAGAGCAGCTCTTTCCATTCCCTGTTGGCCTCGTCATACTGGTCAACCTCCTGGTCTTTTCTCCAGGATTCTATGGTCCAGTTCTTCTTCTCATCATACCCGTAGCAGTGCGGTTCCCTGATAAAAAAATAAAACTCCTCCTGTGTGGGTCCGCTTTCAGCTTCTTTTTTTAAAGTTCCCTGCCCTACTGGATAATTACGGCAGTTAGCCGGCCTGTCGGTATAGATAGTACAACCATCTTCAGTAAGAAAAGCACACTTTTTATCCGGATCATCAGACATTTTCAGAATGGCATACGGATTAGATGATTTATCATCAATTTTCATGTACGTATATTTGTCCAGGAACTCTCCGGATGATATCTGCAACCTCTTTTTCAGTCTTATTACATCATATGGCGTCAAAAGTATCTCTATGTTCCTGCAGCACTGCGTAAAACACTTTATATCTTTGTGGCACCTGAATTGAAACTTAGAACTCAGTGAATGCTTTTCAGGTACAACAGAATCCATTTTTCCCATTTTCTATCTCCAGTACACATTTTTTTAAATTTTATATTATAACAGCAAGAAGGCTATTATTCCAAAAACAGGATAACTCCCTAATACTCAGTCCAATCAATAATCAGGGAAACTGGTCCAGTTTACGATCCATACTTTTTATGACACACACGGCACAGCTCAAATAAGGTGTCCACCTGAAAAGCCCAGAGGTGCGGTTTCTCGGAAGCATGGGGGTTATGACAGCTTGCACAGGACAGCTCCTTACCAATTCTATACGGGTCCTCTTTCTCTTTTGTAGGATGTCCATCCGAAAACATTCTGTCTGCGAAGATATGCTTTCCAGTTCCCTTTTCATAGTGACAGTTTGTACAGAGGTCCCATGTATCCATCATAAGGTTAAAAGGGTACTCAGATGAATGCGGGCTATGGCATATCGTACACTTGCCTATTGTAACCGGACCATGAATATACTGCCTGGCCAACCATTCGTTTTTCTGCTCTACGTGGCACTTGTAGCAAATTTCGGTGTCCGGCTTCTGGACGGAATATTTCGGTGAAGTATCCGGATCATGGCAGCTCAAACAACTCCATACAGAAGCAGGGCCATGCACATAAGGGTAAGATGATATCGGTTTGTGGCAGGAATAACATGTAGATGTAGTTGAAATGATCGTTTCTATGTCATAGTCTTTGTTTGAGAATGACGCCGGGCCCACCGGCTTCCTGTCATACTCAGAGTGTGTTAATACATGGCATTCCGCGCATTCTGCATTATCTTTCATATGAAAATAATCTCTTTTGAACCTGGACGGCATTTTCCTGAATTTTGCGCTAAGGTCAGAGCGGCGGAAAACATTCCTGGTAACACTTCCGATTTTTTCCCCGAGTTTATACGCTGAAATTTCAATAGCATTCTCACCCGGCTCCAGATTGACGGTAAAACAGTTAATCTTCCTTTCAAGCAGGATTGCAAGTTCCTCCAGCTCATTGACATCAACTTTAATTTCATCCGCTGAATCATCCTCAACGCTTATTGATATCCCCAGCAGACCATATTCTTTTGCTATATTTTGTGTGGGATAATGAACGGTGATCATACTGCCGCCGTTCTGGCTTCCATAAGCATTCATACAGATCAGCACGGACAAACAAAAGACAATCAGAACAATTTCCACTCTACGGTAAAAAGAGCACCTTATTTTAGGCAGGGTAAAATACATAGTTAATATCAGGCTGAAATCCATCCAGGATTGCAGGCATACCTTACTGGCACTTAGAGATTGCTGAAGGAAGAATATTCTTCTTGACAATCTTCTCAATCGCCTTTTTAAACATCTCTATTGACTTATCTTTATCACCTTTGAGTTCATATGCCCTTCCAAGTTCATAGTATGCCATTTGAGGATATGGATTGGCCGTGGCAGCATCATTCAGTATTTCGATAGCACTGTCTGCCTTGCCTTTTAAAATAAGCGCTCCTCCCAGTCCTGTTTTGGCATTCTTGGAATCAGGGTCCAGTTCAAGGGCCTTATTGAAAGCATCCAGCGCCTGGTCAGATTCTTTTGTTTCAAGATACAGGAATCCCAGAAGAATATGCGGTTTAGTCATTTCCGGTTTAGCTTTAATAGCTTTCAAGACTGTGTCAATTGCAAGGTCATGCATTCCAGATTGAGTAAACTTAAGGGCCAGATTGTATCGCCTTAGTGCCTCTGTCTCAGCTTTGTCATGTTCCTCTTTTTTGGTTGAAAGTGCCTCTTTAAGTCCGGCCTCGTCAATTTCTCCAAGGGCCTTTCTTATATGGCCCTTCAGGAGTTTCTTATACGTAAGCGGATGACTCGGTATAGAGTAGGATAATTTACCATCCTTATCGATAATGATTGTTGTAGGATAGACTCTAATGCCGTAGGTGCTGTAAAACACCCTGTCGTAATCCACAAGCAGAGGATACTCAATGCCATTCTCACTGAATACCTTTTCAGCATCATCCCTGTTATCACTGTCAGCAATGATACTCAGAATTTTCATATTCTTTTTCTTAAATTCCTTAAGGACATCGTTTCCGTCCTTAACCGCAAGGATTGAACGTTTCTGTCCTGTTCTCCAGTAGATCAGGGCCACAACCTCATCC
>JBDLIC010000010.1:0-43052 GCA_039715075.1 Nitrospirota bacterium | reverse complement strand
GTCATTAAAAAGTCCGGATGCATCACCCAGAACCCTGTCAACTTCGGCTGACGAGGTTAAAGGAATCTCCCTGATCAGATGCTCATCATATGGAGCAAGTACTTTCACCGTTGAGTCCGGCATGACAGCCTCCTTATAAAATTAAATCATACATTGGTTTAACAATTCATGGTTCCTTGAATAATCAACGGGAACATCAATCACGTGAACACCGGGAATGTCAAAACATTTATTGATTAACGGTTCAAGCTCCTCTGTATTGTTCACCCGATATCCAGCGGCCCCATAGCTCTCAGCATACTTGATAAAATCAGGGTTCTTAAAATCCAGACCAAAGTCACCAAAACCCATATCCTTCTGCTTCCACTTAATCATTCCGTAAGCACTGTCATTCACTATCAATACTATCAGGTCCAGCTTAAGCCTTACAGCAGTTTCAAGCTCCTGGGAGTTCATCATGAACCCTCCGTCACCGCATATTGCCATTACCTTTCTGTCAGGATAAATAAGTTTTGACGCCATGGCAGCTGACAGTCCCGCACCCATGGTTGCGAGTGCATTGTCAAGGAGAATTGTATTAGACTTGTATGCCCTGTAGTTTCGTGCAAACCAGATCTTGTACAGTCCATTATCGAGAGATATCATCCCATCAGAAGGCATGGCACTTCGTACAATGCTTACAAGGCGGGGAGGTGAAACAGGAAAACTGTTATCATGCGAAAAAACCTCAATGCTCTTGTCCATTCTTCTCTTGATATCGAGGATAAAATCGAAATCCCAGTGCTGCGGCTTCTCTATATGCTGTGACAGCTTGGAGATGCTGCTCGAAATGTCCCCGATCAACTCCACCTGGGGAAAGTATACCTCATCTACTGTTGCAGCAAAATAATTCACGGCAATAACTTCAAAACCGTCTCTGCTCATAAAAAAAGGAGGTTTCTCAACTATGTCATGCCCGATATTTATTATGAGATCTGAGGAGTCAATTGCAGAATGTACACAGTCATTGCTCGAGAGTGCGGCAGTACCCAGGCAGAGAGGTGAGCGCTCATCCAGAACACCTTTTCCTAACTGGGTCGTAAAAAAAGGGATTCCGGTCTTGTCGATCAGGTACTTGATGGCATTACGGGTTTCACGCCTGTTTGCTCCGGCGCCGATCAGAATTAACGGGTGCTTTGCTTTCTCTATTTTGTGTACAGCATCAACGATGTTATGACTGTCCGCTACAGGACGGTTATAACTTGTCTTCTCATAAACCTCTGCGTCCGATTCTTCCCCTGCAATATCTTCAGGAAGTTCTATATGAATTGCACCGGGACGTTCTTCTACAGCCAACCGAAAAGCTTCACGTATTATGGATGTGACAGTATGTCCATGAACTACCTGCTTTGATAATTTGGTCAACGGATGCATCATCTCGACAACATCCACTATCTGGAAGAGTCCCTGTTTGCTCTTTGTAATGGGCTTCTGTCCGGTAATCATTATCATAGGCATTCCGCCAAGCTGGGCATAAGCAGCCGGCGTAACAAGGTTAGTTGCTCCGGGGCCCAGTGTCGACATGCAAACTCCGGGTAATCCGGTAAGCCGCCCATACGTAGCAGCCATAAAACCGGCTCCCTGCTCGTGACGGGTAAGGATCAATTTAATACTGGAGCCTTTCAGAGAATTCAGAAGGTCCAGATTCTCTTCTCCGGGAATTCCAAATATATATTTTACTCCCTCATGCTCGAGGGCCTTTACAACAAGATCAGATGTTTTCATTATTCTGTTTCCTTTTCCATGAACTGTCTCAACATTAACTCCTTAAAAGTATACCATGAAATTGATTCACCCAAGCTGCCGCTGTCATCCCGGTTCTTATTATTTATAGCTAACTCTTATGCATGTGTTGAACATTTAGCAGACAACTATTTAATACATTATTATAAAGAACCTCCTCCCATTTCATTTTTGCAATACAAATGCCACGAAGCAAAGCATTCAGGAGTATAATTGCAGGTCATTGAATATAATAAAAATAAATAAATCTGTGCATTTCACCAGAAACCGGGTCAAAAATTAAATTCCCATTATTTTGTAATAATCCCAAAATAATAGGACAGCAATTTAGGAAATATAGCAGCCTTGTTTTCCAATCCAACCATTTATCCAATTTAATCAAACAGGTAGTGCACTGTTCAATCGCTTTTGTTTACGGGCATGCATTTTGCCTTTTAACAGGTATAAATGGTGATAAATTATTCAACTTGAAAGGAGGTATATTAAAATGAATAAAAACATAACATACATTCTGATATTCCTTATCTTTGCAGGTACGGCATTAGCCAATGCAGCAGGGCACGAGCAAAACAGACGTGTACTACCATACGAATCGACCTTCGGACACTATGAACAGATGCCCATTGCCAGTGGAGGAGATCTGCGCCATTATGTTACGGCCCATAATCCATACAAAACAAGATTCAAGGTCTGGCCTGGAAAAGGGAAAATCGTGGAAGGTACAGAACCTCACGGTGCCTTCATTACCGTATATGTTAACAATATAGCCTATAAATCCATTACCGGGAAGAAGGTACTGGAGAATAATTCAATCGTGCTGAAAGAAAACTATACACCTGCCAAGAAACTTGCGGCTATTACGATAATGTACAAGGTGAAGAGTTATAATCCTGAAGGCGGAGACTGGTTCTGGGTAAAATACGATTCTGATTTCCAGATTCTCAAAGAAGGTAAAGTTAAGGGATGCCTGGGATGCCACGGAAACGTGAAAGACAATGACTACATTTTCACAGGCAAAGTAACCGTTAAGTAATTATTGCAGGCTTTACCATGTTTACGGTTAACTGCAGGGGCAAATATTTATTTGCCCCTGCAGTTAAATCGTTCTTTGTAACTGCTCAGGTCTCCCCCTTTGGCAAAGGGGGAAGGGGGATTTTTTCAATACTATTTTCATTAATAAAATCTCCCCTAACCCCTCTTTGCTAAAGAGGGGAATAAAGGAAATATAGCTGATTAGTTACGGTTCTTTATTATCAAATCGGGACTTCAATACTTATATTGTATATCTATACCCAGATCCCGTCTATTTGTGATTTACATTTCGAACAACATCCTTTGCTAATCTTGTTCCGGACAATCCTGTAACCAAAACGTTCTATGGCAAGTTCCCCGCATTCATGGCAATACGTATTTTCACTGCCCTCACCCGGAATATTTCCTTCAAAAACATACTTCAGCCCTCTCCTGATTCCGATCTCCCTTGCCATCTTCAGAGTTTTCACAGGTGTGCGGGGCTTGTCCAGCAATTTGTATGTAGGATAAAACTGGGATACATGCCATGGTATCGCAGGGTCTACAGAAACGATAAAATCAACTATATCATTCAGCAATTCTTCCGAATCATTATATGAAGGAATGATCAAAGTCGTGACCTCAACCCATACACCCGATTCTCTCATAAGTTTAATGGTATCCAGAACGGGCTGCAATTTTACGCCACATATCTTTCTGTAGAAATCATCATTCCCCTTCAGGTCTATATTGTTCCCATCAAGATAAGGTATTATGGCTTTTGCTGCCTCCGGACTCGTATACCCGTTGCTAACAAAAACATTACGGATACCCCTTTCATGTGCAAGGCGCGCACAGTCATATGCGAATTCATAAAATACCGTGGGCTCCGTGTATGTATATGCAATACTTTTGCAGCCTGACCTCTCTGCGGCATCAACCACATCCTCAGGTGTAACCTGTTCACCCGGAATATTGTCATGCTCCCTGGGATACTGGGCAATCTCGTAATTCTGGCAATGACTGCATTTAAAGTTGCATCCAACAGTTGCTATTGAAAAAGAGGTAGAGCCAGGAAGAAAATGAAACAATGGTTTTTTCTCTACAGGATCGACATTCATTGAAACTACCTTCCCATACACGAGGCTGTAAAGAATGCCTCCCCTGTTTTCCCTGACGCCGCATATACCTCTCTTCCCTTCTAAAATAACGCAGTAGTGGGAACATAAAAAACACTTCACTTTATTCATGCCAAGCTTCTCATAAAACATCGCTTCCTTCATATGACGATTATATCACAATCCACTTTATGCTCAACGAATAACTTTTCACTGACTGATAAATAATTTTCATTCAAGTCTTCAAACAAAAAAGACGAAATGAATTATGATGCATAATTTTATTTGCAATAAGTTGTTTAACTCATATTTACTGACATACGAAGGAGGCTTTCTGTTATTTGTTCCTTATCTGTAAACGATAGTATCCATTTTCGCAACAACGGTATTGTTTACAAAAAGTGTTTTTATGTTCTATTTATGTATTTTTTACTTGACATAGTTGTTTTATGTTTTTAAACTTATAGACAATATATGTTAGAGAAACTTTTTACATCAGGTATCAGGGCAGACATTATGTCGTTGCTTTTCAACAACCCTGAAGAAAAGTTTTATGTCAGGGAGATTGCCCGGCTTATAAACAAGAATCCATCCGGAGCAAAAAGGGAACTTGATAAACTGGAAAAGATGGATCTTGTTAAAAGTGAGAAAGCAGGCAACCTTAAATATTTCAGGGTCAACAAGAACTCTCCTCTCTTTCCAGAATTAAAAGGTCTCATCGCAAAGTCATTGGGATTGCCCGGCGCACTGAAATCCGTTTTAAAAGCCTCGGACGCTAAAACGGCCTTCATATATGGCCCCTATATAAGCAATACAAGCCTTCCTTCTTTAAATTTATTTGTAGTTACTGATTCAAACCACATTAAGAAAAACCTGAGCGAAATAGAAAAAAGATTTGGAAGAGAAATCAATTATACAGTAATGAGCATTACAGAGTATAAAGCAAAAAAGAAAAGTGGACAACGCTCCTTAAAGAAACTTTTAACCATGAAAAAAATTCTTCTTCTGGGGAGGCTGTAAGCTGAATAGAAACAACTTCGTCAAATTTATTTTAATAATTAATATGTTAAGACTATGCTGAATGTTAAGATTTATTCTTAACCGGGTAAATCTACTCCCTTAAAGGGGAGATGAAAGGGGGTGAGCGAAAATGGCCGCCAAAAAGAAAGCCGCTGCAAAAAAGAAGGCAGCTCCAAAGAAAAAAGCTGTAGCTAAGAAGAAAACTACTGCAAAGAAGAAAACTACCGCGAAAAAGAAAACTACCGCGAAAAAGAAAACTACTGCGAAAAAGAAAACTACTGCGAAGAAGAAAACTACTGCGAAAAAGAAAACTACTGCGAAAAAGAAAACTACTGCGAAGAAGAAAACTACTGCGAAGAAGAAAACTACTGCGAAGAAGAAAACTACTGCGAAGAAGAAAACTACTGCAAAAAAGAAAACTGCAAAGAAAAAGAAATAGCACTTTCAAATGTGCTTCAAGGCTTGGCTGTCCCATCCGAAAAATGGTGGGACGGCCCTTTTTTTGTTTAAAAAGAGATATGAAAGCGGAGAAGCGGGAAAGTTAAGAAAATACAATTCTCAATTGCAGTAGTTTCGTAATATTTCAGAAAGTAAGATTTTTTCCCCAAAAAAATAAGACAAGAAAAACTCGTCTTTTTTTACTTTCTAGCTTTCACGCTTACGAACTTTTTTTATATCTGTGCAGTAAGTTCTGAAGAAACCGTTGCTGCAGTTACCTTGGGTTTGGAAATAATCTCCCAGGAATCCAGGCATAAAAGGAGTTTCCTGATGAGTTTTACATGTAAAGTATGTCCTGATTTGTTTGCTATAATATGTCCGTATATAGGAAGCCCTATCAACGAAAGATCGCCAATGGCATCAAGAATTTTATGTCTGACGAACTCATTTTTAAATCTTAATTTATTTCCATTTAAAACTTCCTTATCATCCAGAACAATAGCATTATCAAGCGAACCGCCTCTGGCCAATCCTTTTGATTTCAACATTTCAACATCTCTCAAAAACCCAAAGGTCCTTGCTGGAGCAATTTCACTGACAAAACTCATTTTTGTGATATTAATTCCCATTTTCTGCTCACCAAACGCCGGGTGAGTATAAAACAGTCGATACGTAATCCTTGTGCCTTCATAAGGTGTGACTGCAATCTGGCAATGTCCTTCATTAATAACCACAGGTTTTAAAATTCTGATGTATGACACTGCTGATGCCTGGCCAGTAACGCCTGTCTCAAATATTTTGGAAACAAACGGAAGAGAACTGCCGTCAAGTATCGGAACTTCGGGACCGTTTAATTCGACATACACATTATCAATCTCAAGCCCTGCAAGGGCAGCCAAAAGATGTTCAACAGTACCAACTCTACTGCCGTTTTTGGCTAATGTAGTAGCAAAAGTCGTATCTGTAACAGAATTAATACCTGCTTTAATTCGTGCATTTCCCTTATCGGTCCGTATAAAGACAATCCCCGTATCACTAGGTGCCGGTCTCAATACCATATTGATCTCCCTGCCTGTATGAAGACCGGGGCCCGTTATACGTATCTCTTCTTTTAATGTATTCTGCAGTCGCATGTTAGGACATAATAGCAATTTAGATACCAGTTTTCTTTCTCTTTAATATCAAATGGTTACAATTTCAGCATGTATCATATTTACATCGATTGTGTACCTATTACACACATTTTCCATTGGAGTCAGACTTCTCCGCCAACAACCATTTCCGGAATTCTGACCGTAGGCATTGCATCTGAAACAGGTACACCCTGGGCATCTTTACCACAGGTCCCTATTGCAAAACCCAGATCATTGCCGACCATATCAATGGAATTAAGAATCTCAGGTCCGTTTCCGATAAGAGTGGCTCCCCTCAGCGGGTCCCCGACTTTTCCTTTTTCGATTAAATAACCCTCCGAAACCTCAAAAACAAACTCCCCGGTTGCGGTGTTCACTTGTCCTCCCCCCATTTTTTGAACAAAAAAACCCTTATCAACTGATCGTAATATTTCATCCGGGTCTCCGGTTCCGGGAGAAATCAATGTGTTACTCATTCTGGGAATAGGCCTGCATTTATAAGACTGCCTCCTGCCGTTCCCTGTAGAGCGGCCGCCCTCTTTCATTGCAGTAAGTCTGCTATGCATATACCCCTTAAGGATGCCATTTTCAACCAGAACGGTTTTTTGGGAGTTTATACCTTCATCATCAAATCTATAGGAACCCCTTTTGCCTGAAATGGTAGAATCGTCAATTATCGTCACCATTGGTGAAGCAACCTTCTGCCCGATCTTTTCACTGTAAACAGACAAGCCCTGCTGCACAAGGTCAGCTTCCAGTCCATGTCCAATGGCCTCGTGTATCATGGTCCCTCCTGCTTTAGAAGAAATGACAACGGGCATTCTTCCTCCGGGTGCCTTTCTTGCTCGTAATAATGCTACAGCCTTTTGCGCAGCCCTTTCAGCTATCTCCTCAAAAGGATTTTCTTCAAACAGTTCAAAACCGGTTAACCCGCCAACAGGTTCATATCCAGTCTGCAGAATGTCTCCTTCAGCGGCAATAACCTGAATAAGTGCAAGGGTATGAATACGTTCCTCCTCAGCGAGGATACCATCCGATGTCGCAATGCATATATTTTCTACCGAGTCCCTGTAAATCACCGATACCTGCTTGATGCTGGAGCTCACAGCTTTTGCAGTCCTGTTCGCATTTTCAACAAGGGCTATTTTCTTTTTCATTTCAATATCTGCCGGATTATATTTTATTCTGAAATCAACCACAGGTTTGACCCTGGTTAAATCAAATGTAGATTCCCCCTGCCTTTTCTCCTTCACCGCACTGCTGGCAGTTTCAGCAAGACTGAGTAGTGAGTTCTCAGAAAAATCATTGCTGTATGCGTAGGCGGACTTATCTCCAAAAATAACTCTTATACCTACACCCGCATCTATACCTGAAGACAGTTTTTCTATCTTGTCATCTTCAAGCATGATGGACAGCGGTCTTTGGTGCTGGATAAATACGTCCGCATAATCACCGCCATTAGACAACGCTTTACTAATAATCTTTTTTAGAAGTTCATCCGGTACTCTGCTCATTTGTTTCTACCCTGATTTTCTTGTAAACTATCCTGGACAATTATTTTTTAAATGCATAACAGCCTCTCATAAAATGCTGTGTTATGCAATATAATGTTCGGCTATACATTATTCGGAATAATGTATCAGAAGGAGGTCAATATGTCAAAAACAGGTGTAATCGGTGGAAGTGGTCTTTATGAAATCAAGGGATTTGTCCTGAAAAGCAGGAAAAGTGTTTCAACTCCTTATGGAAAACCTTCTGGGCAATACCTGACTGGCAAAATCGGTAATACTGAAATTGTTTTTTTACCCCGGCACGGAAAAAATCATGATATACCTCCGCATATGATTAATTACAGGGCAAACATATGGGGCTTTAAAAAAGCAGGGGTTGATACTATATTATCCATCAGCGCCGTAGGTGGTATTAAAAATGGGCTGAAACCGGGAGACATTGTAATTCTGGACCAGGTACTTGATATGACGAAAGAAAGAAAATCGACATATTATGATGGCAAAACAGGGGTTGTTCATATAGATTTCACAGAACCCTACTGTCCAGAACTGCGCCGCATATTACTTAAAGCCGGGAAACAGGTCAGCGTAACTTTGAAAAAAGGCGGCACATATGTGGCAGTAGAAGGTCCACGGCTTGAAACTGCAGCTGAAATAAAGAGTTTCAGTATACTGGGTGGAGATGTTGTTGGAATGACAGGGATGCCCGAGGCTTCACTGGCCAGAGAACTGGAAATATGTTATTCAGGGATCTCGGTAGTTGCTAACTTCGCTGCCGGTATCAGCAAAAAGAAACTGACCGTTGCAGAGGTAATGGAAGCAATGAAAGATACAACTGAACAAATCAAAAGCCTGCTAAAAGAATCTTTTGCGCTTATCCCTGATAAGAAAAAGTGTTCATGTAAAGATGCTTTAAAAGAAGCAAAGATTTAATGTATTAGTTGTAATAGCCAGTATTAGTCTTTACAGCAGATGTAAACGCTTTTCTTGACTTCTACATCTTAGTACTATCGGTTAACGAATGACGACTTGTTCTTTTTTCCAAGCCCCCATTCCGATTCTTTCAGCCACTCAGCGAATTCAACAGCAGGAAGCGGACGGCAAATATAGTATCCCTGGGCCCCATTACAACCGAGTTTCCCGAGCATATCTAACATCTCAATGGTCTCGACACCTTCTGCAATAACACTGAGCCCTAAATTATGGGCCAGATCAATAGTAGAACGCACAATCATCGCATCACTCTCATCATTTGTCATATTCGTAACGAATGACTTGTCTATCTTAATTTCATTTACAGGCAACTTTCTCAGATGTGCCAGAGATGAGTAGCCCGTACCAAAGTCGTCAATCGAAAACCGGACACCCATCTCATTAAGCTGCCTGATAATTTCGAGCGCATATCCGGTGTCCGTCATAACAGCACTCTCAGTAATTTCGAATTCAAGGCATGCCGGGTCAACCTCCCACTTTTTTAACAATGTCTCAACTTCTTTGGGAAATTGCAGATCCAGCAGGTTTCTTGCAGACAGGTTAACTGAAATAATGAGTTTGAAATCTTTATTCTTCTTACGCCACTCTCTATATTGACAGAGCGCCTTATTTAGTACCAGAGTAGTCAATGGATTGATTAATCCGGAATACTCCGCGATAGAAATAAATTCATCCGGAGGAATAAACCCGTGCTTTGGATGTTCCCATCTCGCGAGCGCCTCCATCCCGCAAATCGAACCTGTTTTACAGTCAATCTTCGGCTGGTAATTCAGAGTAAGCTGTTCGTTCTCAATGGCACAGCGCAGTTCCCCTGTCAGGACAAGATGATGCAGGCTATGGCTGTCATCTTCCGGACTGTATACAGCAACCCCGCACCTTGAATTCTTTGCTACATACATAGCTACATCAGCACGCTGAAGCAGAGAATTGGCGTCCTCACCATGATCAGGAAAAAATACTATACCTATACTCGCACCAATGTACAGGCTGTTATTCTCAATGACAAAAGCCTCCTCGATTGACTTCATGACCTTATCTGCAGTTTCTCTTGCGTGATTACTGTCCACAGAAGGAAGGAGTATCGCAAACTCATCACCGCCGAGACGTGCAATAGTATCCGATTTCCTCAGAATACCGGGCAGCCGCTTCCCTATTTCTATCAATACCACGTCTCCCATGAAATGCCCGAGTGTATCGTTGATTTCCTTAAAACGGTCCAGGTCAATCATAAGCAGCGCAATAGAATTTCCATCCCTCTTCCCAACCAGAATAGCATGCTGTAATCGGTCCTGAAAAAGTGCCCGGTTTGGCAGACCCGTTAACGTATCATGCATGGCCATATGCTCAAGTGCCTCTGTCTGTTCCTTCTCTCTGGTAATATCGCGGACCAGGCAGATATCTTCATCAAAAACATCCGGACTGCTTATACAAAAAATCCTCCTGTCACCATTCTTGTCAACGAGACTGCATTCAAATTCGCCTGAAGTTGAAATATCAAATTTGGATATTCCGCCGCACAACTCAGCAAATTCCTCCATCTTCTTATTGACCGCTTCAGCTCCATAGGGGTTCTTTTTTATCACCCCAACCCCTACGGCCTGAGTAACGGACTGCAAAAGTCCGAGCTGTTTTACTTTTTGCCTTATCTCCATGTTGTTCTTTTCTATTAAGAGTTTTTCATCCGCTTTTCTTTTTATGACATCGCGCGCTTCGATGACCTCTTCCGTTAAACTCTGGAATCGCTCCTCAAGTGCAAAAAGCTGGTCCCCCCTCTGAAGGCCCTTAGGCTGAAAACCCAGCATGCGCTGTGAAAAATCAGAAATCCGGTGTGTCAGAAGTTGTATGCGCCGTGTAATCCAGAATATCAGAAAGGCAAAAGAAGCAATAAGGATAGGAAGAGCTATAATTCTCACCTGCCGCTCTGAAAATAGAATGGACCTTATCAAATTTTGAACTTCCTTCATTGACATGAACGACACAAACTTTATCGGCTGCTCGGATGCACCATAATCGAAAAATTCCTTTCCCGTTACCATGTACTGTTCCTTTAGATCCTCAAGCCTGAGATCAGCGGGGAGCTCATCAAGGTTACTGCTAGTCAATATTCTTGAATCCCTCCCTGGGGTCAGCAATGCAACAATATGTCCGGGCATGGACACGCCCATGGCAACAGCCAGAAACAGATCATCAATAGGTGACGCAAGCATCAAAATTGCCTCTGTTCTCCCTGATGAATCCAGGTAGCGATCAGAGGCAATTACATAAGGTTCTCCATCAATGTTTGTCATCAGGTTCTGCCTGTAACTCTTCAGCAACAGCAGTTTGCCGGGATTAAGCAAAGATGGCGGCAGATTATCATTCTGGGGGCCCCGGTAAACCTCTCTGAGCATGCCCTGATCATCCAGAAGGAGAGCAAAACGCGGCTGTACAAAGGTCCTTAAAATAGATGATTTTGGAAACCACTTCGGAGAACGCCTGTAGTTTTTAACTGTTATTTCATCATCGGAATTCCAGTTCCGGCTTTCAATATACTGACCGAAACTCCGCATCGATATAAAAAGTTTTGCCGAATGCTGATGCGCCTTAACATAACGGTCAAAGTTCAGCCTGTCCTCCATTGCCTGTTCTCCCAGGTTCTCATTTAACCTCTCCTGAAAAATCTGCTTTAATTTTCTCGTCTGTGTCATATCAAAACCCCCCCACAAAACAAGAGCAATAATAACCGCCAGCAGTACCATTTTCAGGGTAAGAGAGATCCGTTTATTAAGTGCTGATATAAATCTGTATCTGCGCCTGCCGGCGCTTCTTTTCATTATCAATTATCCCTCCCTACTCAATTCATCATCCCAGAATTCCCATCCGGCCTTCCTCAAATTTCAAACACTGCACTGCTTTGACATAACCTACCCTTGTATATCTGATGTATTATTATCGGCATACATAACAAACACCTTAATAGTCCATAATATATATAAATACGGGTTATGTTATTGCCGTTATATGCCGATAACTATATAATTTGATTCAGTTATTGCGACAAAGGCAAATCCGGATTATTGACAGGGAGCAGCCAATTGTTTAATCTAGTAAAAAATGCTTGAATTTCCATTAAAAAAGATACGGTTAGCCAACTATATGCTTGCTCTGCTTGTGTTGGTTTCGGCTTTGCTGTTTTCACGAAATATTATCAGCATCTCATTCACTGAAAATGACCCCGGACTCACGTTAACCAATCTTTCAAAAACAGATGATCCCCGTAAGCATGCTATAATGCATTATTCTGTCATTCTTGAGAAAAACCCGTTTGGCCCTCCACTGACTTTCCAGCCCCTTTCTGGTCCCGGTGAAACTCCAAAGCAGTTTCATTCCCTGGCCGGACTGGTTCTTGTTGGAACAATAACAGGCCCTGAACATCTAAGCTATGCTGTTTTCGAAGATAAATCGCAGTCTTCTTCCGGGAACCAGGAGGTTTTCAAATATGGAGACAAGGTTTTCAATTATGGCACTTTAAAGAAAATACTGCCGTCATCAGTTGAAATCGAACAGGGAGCAAAAACATATACAGTTTCAATGCCCATTGAAGGACCTTCGACAGAGCCGCAAAAACCCAGGGCAAAGAAAACCGCTAATCCCCAAAAAGCTGCATTTGCCAAAAAAGTCGGAGATAGAAAGTACATCCTGAACAGCAGAATAGTTCAGGAATCTATAGAAAATCCCGAACATATATTAACAGATGCAAGGCTGCTGCCGAATTTTAAAGACGGCAAACAGGAGGGATTTACAATTAGCGAAGTCGTACCGGACGGACTATACGACAATCTTGGGTTGAAGAACGGAGATGTCCTGTTAAAAATTAATGACCTTAAAATATCAAATCCCGAGGTCGCAATTCAGGCAATGTCGGCATTACGTGGTATGAACAGGATCAATCTGGATGTTGTCAGGGATGGTAAAAATATGTCTATGAATTACCAGATAAGGTAATTCATGATGAGTATTTATTATTTATTTATGGTAAATTAACAGATTACACTCAATGGTCATTAATTGATGAAAAGCGAAAACAGGACAAGTTTTTATCATATGAATTTTTTCAGGATCATTTCTGTTGTTTGTTTACTCGCCTTCTTCACCACGACCACATTCTCCCCTTCTTTTGCATCTGACAACAGGGACATGATCTCTTTTAACTTTATAGATGTCGAAATCCCTACTGTTATCAAATTCATCAGTGAAATAACGGGCACTAATTTTCTCTTTGATGAAAAGATCAAAGGCAAAATCACTATCGTGGCCCCCACAAAACTCACGATAGATGAGTCATTCAGTCTTTTCACTTCAATACTCAGCTTAAAGGGCTACACCATAATTCCAACAGGAAAGAAAACATACAAGATCATTCCGTCATCTCTCGCAAAACAGGAAGGGATCATTTCCGTTGACGATAAGGCCCCTGTAAACGAGGGATACATCACAAAACTTGTCCCGACCGAACATATCAAGGCAGAAGAGACCATTAAATTCCTCAGGCCCATTGTATCAAGGGACGGGCATATATCAGCTTTTGGTCCCCGTAACCTGCTGCTTATTGTTGACTCCGCAGTCAATATAGAAAAGGTAATGTCAATACTGAAAATAATTGACCTCCCGTCTATACAGCAGGAAAAAGCAACAATCAATGTTTATTTCCTTGAGAACGCTGATGCGGAAAACCTTGCGAAGGTGCTCAAGGCCATATTAAAAGACTTACAGACTTCCTATAAATCTTCTGCACGGAGAAAACAAAAAAAACCTGCAGATCCTGTTCCTGCGCTAAGCATTACACCGGACAAGGCCACTAACTCTCTCGTTATTGTTGCATCACCATCTGAATATGAAAATATATCAGCTGTAATAAAGACCCTTGATAAGAAAAGAAAACAGGTATTCGTTGAAGCAATGATTATCGAGGCATCAATTGACAATCTGAGAGAGCTCGGAACAAAGTGGAGGGCAGCTATAGAAGATTCGCATGGTGACCCTGTGGTAATAGGCGGATTTGGAAATATCAGTTCAGGGTCCATGCTCTCAATTCTTTCAGGTCTCGCAGGTTTTTCAGCAGGGGGTATGGGTAATTTTATTGATGTCCCGGTAACCACTGTTAGCTCAAGCGGATCTGCCACTACACAAAACCTTACGGTGCCTGGATTTGCAGCCCTGTTCAGCATGAATGATTTCAATAATGCCGTCAATGTCCTTTCTACACCCCAGATACTTACATCCGACAATGAAGAGGCAGAAATAGTAGTCGGTGAAAACGTACCTTTCATATCAAAAAGGGAGCGTGACGCATCATCTGCAAATACTGTTCTCAGCTCGATAGAGAGAAAAGATGTCGGTATAACCCTCAGGATTACTCCACAGGTAACAGAGGGTAACTATGTGAAGCTTAACATATACCAGGAAATCTCGGCCGTCAAGGAGACCCCGGAAAGTGTTTTCACCGAAGTCGGACCAACTACTACCAAACGCTCAACAAAAACAACTGTAATCGTACAGGACAGCCATACTGTTGTTATCGGGGGACTGATGGAAGAGAGAGAAGAAAAAGAGATTTCAAAAGTGCCGTTACTGGGAGACATCCCCTTACTTGGCTGGCTTTTTAAATTTCAAACCACATCAAAGAAGAAGACCAACCTGCTTGTTTTTCTTTCCCCTCATATTATAAAGGAACCTCCCCAGCTGTCAAAGATCACCAAGGAGAAGCATACTGAGTTTGTTAACAGGGAAAAGTTTTTCAAAAAAGGTGAACTACTTGTAAAATTCAAAAACAATGTCTCTACGGACAGGGCACTCGAAATTTTGTCTGAGCAGGACGCAGAAGTAATAGAGCACTTCGATAACGCAGATGTTTATCGCATCAAAATAGACTCCGGCGAGTCCGTGGAAGAGGCTGTAGAAATTTTTTCCTCTATTGAGGACGTCATTTATTCTGAACCGAATTACAGGTTCAGGCTTGAGAAAGAACCATCTGGACCGGAAGTATACGTCAATCCTCAGGAAACAGCACCGGTTTTTGCTACAGAAGAGAATACCGGTATGGCACAAAAGGATTTCATCGGGCCGATTGATACAGAAAATCCGGACAACAATACTGAAGAAATGAAAGAACCACCAGCAATTCTTTTAAAGGCATCTGGGGACAAACCCGCAAAATCGGCGGCGAGCAATAATCTTTACAGCGGAGAGGAACTTCTCCTGAAATTCAACGAAAGCGTTTCCAAAGCAGAGGCTCATAAAATAATATCACAGAAAAACGCAGTAGTTATTAAATATTTTAAAGGCATAAATGTATTTCATATAAAACTGAAATCAGACGAAACATTAGAGAATGCTATCGCAGATTTCTCGTCTGTTCCAAACGTCCTTTATGTTGAACCAAACTATAAAGTGGGAATACAGAAAAGACGGCCAGCACCTGAAAAAGAAGAGATTAGAAAACCGTTAACTACTTTCGAAACTGACTCGCCTGAAAATAATGCATGGCAGGAAGATACCGGGTCTGATAAGGTTTCAACTACCGATACTTCAGAATCCGTGAAATCATCCGATAGGAATAACATGGAGACGCCGGGGCCGGAAAAGACCGGTGACAATAACTTTTTCATCCAGGTAGGGTCCTGGAAGCATCTGGAAATCGCACAGGATACAATGGAACAACTGAAAATACATTACCCCGAAACCTACATAATCGAACAGAACAACTTCAGCAAAGTTAGAATCCCCGGAATACGGAACAGAGAACAGGGACAACTCTTACTGAAAGAGATAAAAGAAAAATACAACCTGAATCCCCTCCTGGTCCTGGAATCAAACTGAGCTGCAGGAAATATGGAAACCGTAGAAAATATAAGAGATGAAGACGTTGAACTCTCTCTTCTTAAAGACCTCACCCTCCCCTTTTTAAAAGGTAATGTCTTTCTGCCGTTAAAGCAGCAGGAAGACGAGTTAATAGCCGCCGTTGCCGACAGCCGCGGTATTTACGCCCTGAGAGACCTTGCGAGAAACCTCAAGCTGAAACCCCATCCGCTCCAGGCAGACGAAAACATAATCCTTGATGCCATAAACCGGATCTACAGCCAGGCGAGCCATGTCGATGAAGTTATGGGAGACATCAAAGGGGAAGACCTTTCGATGATCGCAACAGAATTCGAGTCCCCCCAGGACCTGCTTGAACTGACTGAGGATGCACCGATCATACGTTTATTGAACGCACTTCTCATGGAGGCTGTAAAAGAGAAGGCCAGTGATATACATATCGAACCATATGAAAAGGGGATTGATGTAAGATTCAGGGTAGACGGAATTCTGAATAAAGTTCTCACTCCCCCCAAGATAATCCATGACGCCCTCGTCTCAAGAATAAAGATCATTGCCGGACTCGATATTGCAGAAAAAAGGCTTCCACAGGACGGAAGGATAAAACTCCTGGTAGGCGGCAAGAACATAGACATAAGGGTTTCCATAATTCCAACCGCTTTAGGCGAACGGGCGGTATTAAGGCTGCTCGACAGACAGGCGGGTGTACTGAGCCTCGAAAAGCTCGGACTTACAGACACTGTCCTGAGTTCAGTAAAGAACGCCCTTTCAAGGCAAAACGGGATCATCCTGGTAACAGGCCCGACCGGCTCAGGAAAGACAACTTCACTGTATGCATCACTTCTGAGGCTAAACACAGAAGACAGAAACATTATTACCGTTGAAGACCCGGTTGAATACCAGCTCAGCGGCGTCGGCCAGATGCAGGTGAATCCAAAAATAGGCCTCACATTTGCCTCGGGTCTGCGCTCCATTCTCAGACAGGACCCTGACATAATGATGGTCGGGGAAATAAGGGACATTGAAACTGCTGAAATCGCAGTGCACGCATCACTTACCGGTCACCTGGTCCTCAGCACTCTTCATACGAATGATGCCCCCGGTGCCATTACCCGGCTTATCGATATGGGGATTGAACCTTTTCTTGTAGCATCATCCCTCGTCTGTGTACTTGCCCAGAGACTTATCAGGGTCATATGTCCGCATTGCAAGGAATCATATAAACCGTCCAAACAGGAACTTGAGTACCTTAAGCTCGATTCCTTTCCATTTGTGCTTTACCATGGGAAGGGCTGCGACAAATGTCTCGGCAAGGGATATCTTGGAAGGACCGGAATTTATGAGCTCCTCAAAATAACCCCTGAAATAGTAAAAATGATCGGAGAAAGACGGGACGCAAAGGCAATCAAGGCCGCTGCAATGAAAACAGGATTTAAACCGCTTCAGGATAACGCGGTCGAAAAAATCCTGAACGGTATCACAACTATGGAAGAAGTCCTGAGAATAACCCACAACTTTAAAGTAATGAAAACAGGACAGAATGACGATGAAGAGATCCTGTAATAGTTTAAAGTTAATAATATGCCGGTATTTAAATACATAGGATACGATCAGGCAGGCTCGGAGACCAATGGGATCATTGAAGCCGACGGTCAAAAAGACGCTGCATTAAAAGTAAAATCAAAGGGTATATTTCCAAAAGAAATCACCGAGGCTTCTGCTGGCAAAAAAAGGGTCATCTTCAAAAAAGCTCCCCCGCTTATCCTCCCTGTCATAACAAGAAGTCTATCTACCCTGCTCTCCTCCGGGGTCCCTCTCATCGATTCCATTGCCTCAATATCTGCCGAGCAGAAAGGAGACTGGAGGAATATGTTAACGGACATAAGGGAAAGCCTGGCCGGCGGATCTTCTCTGGCACGGGCCATGCAGGCATATCCATCTATTTTCCCTGATTTTTATACGGGCATGGTCGAAGCAGGAGAAAACAGCGGGAAACTCACAGATGTGCTTTTGAAACTTGCAGATTATCTCGAAAGTGAAACAAGCATAAAAAGCAGGGTCAAGACGGCCCTCATTTACCCGGCCTTCATGACATGTATAAGTATTCTGATTATTGTGTTCCTTTTCACCTTTGTCATACCAAAGATAACCAGCATATTCGAAGGAACATCCGCTACGCTGCCATTTGTTACGGTCATGCTCATCTGGATAAGCGACATATTACAATCATTCTGGTGGCTGTTGCTTGGCATTATTGCGGGTGCCTCTTTTCTTTTCAGGAAACTGAAGGAGACAAAAAAGGAACTCATAGATTCAATACTTCTCAGGGACCCGTCAGGGATACTAATGGGACTTTATATGCTCAGATTTTCGATGACAATGGGATTTCTCCTTTCCGGGGGGCTCCCGATTTTATATGCAATGCAGTTAGCGTCAAAGGCGACCGGAAATGTGGTACTTGAAAAAAGAATAATGTCAGCCCAGAACCTTGTCTCCCAGGGCGCCAAACTCTCAACCAGTCTTGAAGGCTTTCCACCCACCCTGCTCCAGATTATTGCAACCGGAGAACAGACCGGGACCCTTCCTGAAGTTCTAAAAAGGACCGCTGACTCCTATGAAGCCGAATTCGACAGAAAGCTCCAGAGAGCAATAGGTTTACTGGAACCTTCAATTATTTTATTAATGGGTATGGTGGTGCTCTTCATTGTACTGGCAGTGCTCCTGCCGATATTCGACCTTAACCAGATGATGCAGTAAGTTGTCCTGATCTACAAAAGTATTCACAAAAAATGCAAAGGCTTGCAGTAACTTAATTAATCTAACAGATAACCTCCCCTAGCCCCTCCTTGGTAAGGAGGGGAATTAAATTCTCCCCCCGAATCGGGCCATGGGCTTTACAAGTCTACGACTCGATTCGAGGGGAGACACAGAGGGGTAGTGATAATTTCTTTCCAAAATATGTGTTGACTCCTGACTTATAAGCAAGAAAGTAGCACAATAATTATAATAATAACTATATGCGCAGGAGAGGAATCACAAATATGATCAAACGTTCTGTACGATGTTCCGGTTTTACGCTCATGGAAATTCTTGTCGTGATGGTCATCATCGGCATTCTTGCTGCCCTTGTAGCGCCTCGTCTGATAAACAAGACGGATAGTGCCAGGGTAACAGAGGCTGAAATTCAGATAAAAAATCTGGAGACCGCCTTAAAACTTTTCAGGATGGACAATGGATTTTATCCTTCGACCGAGCAGGGATTGGGTGCCTTGATCGATCCTCCGGCAATCGGGCAGGTCCCTGATCACTTCAGACCCGGCGGCTATCTGGATAAAAAGTCCGTTTCACCCGATCCCTGGAATAATGCGTACATTTATATCTCTCCGGGTGCCCAGGGTGAATACGATATCATATCTTATGGAGCCGACGGCATTCCAGGCGGGGAAAAACATAATGCAGATATTTCCAACTGGGACCAATAAGGGGGAGGGATTCACCCTTATTGAGCTTATCCTTGTTATATTCATCATTGCACTCACCACAACATTGGTAATGCCCTCCTTCTGGAACATGGGAGACCGCGCATTAAAATCAGAGGCAAAACGCATCGGAAATACAATAAGATATATTCATGATGAAGCAGCCGGTAAAAAACAGACCTACATTCTGACACTTGACCTTGACAAGGATGCATGGAAATATGAAAGCAAAAAAGAATCCAAAAATTTCAAATTGAAAGAGAGCGTTATGTTCAGGGACATTATGATACCGTCTCTCGGCAAAATTTCTTTCGGCGAAACAAAGTTAATCTTTTCTCCAACAGGTCCTGAAGAGCCGATAACTCTCCATTTGATTAAAGATGACAAGGAATACACAGTAATGTTTAATCATCTAAGCGGCAGGTCTAAAATAGATGAAGGGTACCTGGAATGACAGCAAAAGGCAAGGGACAAAGAGCAAAGAGTAAAAAAAATAAAGGCTCTGGGTTCACACTTCTTGAGGTCATGATTGCCCTCGCGATTATAGGAATATCCCTTACGGTTGTCCTTCATACGGTAAACTATCATGCTAATGTTGTCTTCGAGAATACTATGACGACCATGATGTACCAGGCTGCCAAGGAAAAAATGTATGACCTCGAGGAAACCCAGACACAGTCCAGCGGCACTATCGAACCAACAAAATTAACGTTTCAGAACGTAGTATTGAAATCAAAACTCCCCGGCATTGTCCAGCTTATCACCGTTGTGAGCGGATACAACAAGGAAGTAACTTTGAGTGAATTTGTTGTTAAAAAGGAGAAACTCGATTAGTCCTGCGACCTCATACAGAAACAGTGCTGCACTTGTATCATCAAAGTCAAAACTCCATGCCCGGACCTCCGGTTTCACTCTAATTGAGGTTCTTATCAGCATTACTATCCTTGCTATTGTCCTTGGAGCTGTCTACAGTTCATATTTCTCGGTGCATCGTGCATTGGAACGTTTCGACAAGGTTGCACTGAAATACCATGAGGCCAGGACTGCCCTGGATATTATGCGGCGTGAAATTGAGGCTGCCCTTATAAAAAAAGATGATTCTGATCCTTATGATGAAGAGGATGCGGGTGAAAAGCTTCTGCCTGTATTTGTTATCAGGGACCGTGACATATTAGGTAAAAGTACTTCTTCAATAGAACTTACCGCATTCTCTTTTAAAGGAACGTCACTTAATAATATCTCATATTTTGTCGAAGAAAAAGATAAGTTGCTCAATCTCTATAAAAAAGAGGCCCCTGCCCTCGTGCATGCAAAGGAGTATAAAGCTGATATAATTGAAGGGATAGAGAGTTTTACCATTGAGATACTTTTCAACAACAAATGGATCAAAACCTGGGACACCCTTAATACCGATAAACTGCCGCAAATGGTGAGAGTCAGCATAGAGTTCGACGACAACGGCAAAAATGTGAAGCTCACAGAATATGCGCGGCCGAAAATAGGGAAACAACTATGACTAAAAACGCAAAGGACAAAGGGCAAAGAGCAAAGCGTAACTGCAAAAACAGCTTTAACAGCTCTGGGTCGGCGTTGATAGTTACGCTTTTGTTGATATCCATTCTTACGGGGCTTGTTGTTGATTTTGTTTATGATGTGCATATCGATACATCTTTCCTGTCCAACTGGAGCAATGCACAGAAAGCTGCACTTATCGCAAAATCAGGGCAGAATCTCAGCACTATGTATTTTGACGATATCAAAAATGACAAATATACTGATCAGCATGATCTCGAAATGCCGGTAGGACAATATCTGGGAGCTAACGTTGAACTGATTATCAAAATTGAAGACGAGAACTCAAAATTCAATATTAACAGTATAATATATCAGCAGAACAGGAAAACGGATGAGAAACAGCTTTCTTCCTTGAAAAAGCTCTTTGAATATCTTAATATTAATCCGGACCTCTATCTGGTCATTGCAGACTGGATAGACACTGATATGGAGCCGAGACTCGCGGATTCTGAAGACGGAGCTAAAAATACTTTTTTATGGTCTGTTGACGAATTGAAGTTAATAGAGGGCATAGATAAAAAAACATTTGACCGGATAAGCCCTTATATAACAGTATTTGGTAATGGTAAAGTAAACATTAATACTGCAGACGTACCGGTGCTTGTCTGCCTTGCTGAAAACATGACAGAACTTCTTGCAAATAAAATCATCGAATATAGAAATGATTCTCCATTTAAGCACTTTTCTCATGTTCAGCATACGGGAATAGAATATTCTGTAGCTCAACATTTTACACTCCTCAACAGCACAGTCAAGAGCACATTCTTTAGGGTTACTGCTTCATCAAGCGTTAACGGAATTACAAGAGTTATTGAAAGTGTTATGGATACATCCATGAAAGTTCATTTCTGGAGAGAAGGATAATTTGAAAACAGGTTTCCTGGACTGGACAGAATATAAACTGGACTTCTACCTGTTCGACAGACAGGGATCACAGACAACCCTTCTTGACAGCCGTTCTGTTCAGATTGAGGAGAAAGTAGACTCTTCCATTCTTAAATCGGTCATCAATAAAAAAACCGATGAATTATATCTCAGTGTTCCAATAGATTCCTTTACTCTGAGAGAGCTTCAATTCCCCTTTTCAGACAAAAGCAAGATCAACAATACAATTGCTTACGAACTGGACGGCATCCTGCTTGGCAGCATAGATGACTATATCCTGGATCATATTATAATTGACACCTCTGACATCAGCACCAGGGTCCTTGCAGTCTGTCTCGAAAAGTCGAAACTCAGAGAAATAATCAATATGTTTTCAGAACTCGATATGGAGCCGAAGGTCATTACTTCCATTGATCTCCGCCTCTCCAATGGAAACACAGACAAACTTTTCGATGAACCTTTTACAGACAGTGAATTGCGGTCAGCAGCTGCAGGACAGGAACTTTTAAACCCTTCGATCAACCTGAGGCAGCACGAACTCTCATATCAGGGAGATATTGACCGTTTCATAAATAAATTAAAATTAACGGCCGTACTTGCGATAACAGTATTCGCAATTCTGAGCGCAAGCTCTTTTTTCAGCATTGTTAATCTGAATAAGGAACACGAGTCCCTTACCAAAGGGATGAAAGACACTTACCGGGCGACATTTCCTGAAGATAAAAAAATCATTGACGTTGGAAGGCAGTTCAAGGGCAAATTGAAAGTACTGACTGAAAAGAAAGCTGCCCTTGGCGGCCTGCCGGTGCTGGACATTCTCCACACAATATCAATAAACAAAAAAGAGATCATAACACTGTATGAGTTCAGTGCAGACGGGAAAAACCTCGTGATAAAAGGGGCTGCCCAATCCTTTGAGGATGTTGAGTCTCTAAAAAACAGACTTTCCTCTCTATTTATGGGAGTCAAGGTCATAGAATCAGGCACTTCAGCAGACAACAAAATCATCTTCACAATACTGATGCAGGAAAAGAACGCATGAATACATATTTTAAAACAATTTTTCTAAACAGGACCATATTAATTCTATCCACTATACTTGTCCTTACCCTGGTACTTGCCATTACTTCATCCATGTATGCAAGAAAAATAGAGGAAGAAAACAGATCATTAAATATCAGATTTAATGAGATACGTACACTCACCGGTGATGCAATCCAGATGAAGAAGATTGTTGAATTAAAAGAGAAGAAAATTGGTTTACGAAAAACCAGGGGAGTTGTTTCAACCCTTGAACAGGTGCTGAAAAATCTGGGACTCAAGGCAAAAGTAATTAAACCGTTAAAAAAGCAGAAAGTCAATATCTTTACGGAAGATAACGCAGAATTGGAAATACAGGATACTGACCTCAACAGTATAGTTCATCTTCTTTATAAAATAGAAAATTCCCCTGTTCCCATGAAAATCAAAAACGCAGCAATTAGAACCACTTTTGAAAATCCTGATAAATTTATTCTGAAACTTACGGTTTCACTGTTGAGTAAAGGATAAATACAAAAAGGATTCAAGGGGTCGAGGGGTCAAGGATTCGAGTGAAAGAATTTAATTACAAATTATCAGAAATACCTTTTTTCTCCTGGAACCCTGGAACCCTCGAATCCTTGACCCCTTTTTGTTCATGACTAAACTCCGATATCTTTTATACCTTGTAATAGCAATACCAGTTTTATTATTCCTCATATGGATGATCGCCATACCGGCGGACCTTATCCGGGACAGAATTGAGAGCGCTGTAACAAATACCGGCAACAGTAATTTAAAGCTTTCGATAAAAGGGTTCAGGAAAGGTCTTTTCTGCAACCTGTATGCAGACAGCCTTGATCTTAGTATAGACGATAAGCCAGCGCTGCGGATCACCGGTTTCAGGAGTACCTTCAACCCTGGTTATCTCACGAAAAAAGAGCTGGCCCTTTCAATAAAGGGAAAGATCGGCACCGGCGATATTAATGGGCTGCTGAAACTCCCTCTTGATGGGAGGATTACAATTGAAAAGGCTGAACTCGATGCAATCTCATTTCTTTCACAATTCGGCGTTAAAATAAAAGGGTATGTTTTCTCTGACATCACAATAAAAAACAATTTTCTGACGGTGGCATTTAAGGTCCCTGATCTTGATATCGATGACTCTGATTCGGTCATCCCGCTTCTCAATACCTTTCACAGACTCCAGGGTTCTCTTTCAATCGAAAACAATATTATCAAAATTACCTCTATAAGTCTGGAAGGAGACAAGGGCTATGCACGCTTAAAAGGTGATATCGCAAATAGAAGACTGAATCTTTCTTTAGAACTGATGCCGGACGAGAATAAACTTTCGACTGGAGAATCAATGCTGATCGGCAGATACATTGTTTCACCCGGATACTATGTAATTCCGATCAGGAAAAGGCTCTAGATTTCACCATTACTCCAAATCAATCTGTTTTTTATTACCGGCAAGCAGACTGATATATTTATCAAGCTCAAAGGGTATTATTATATTCTCTGCAAAGAATTCCCCACCCATAGCATAAGGGAGCATTGAGTTCTCATCTATTTTCTCAACACTGCTTGTGCCCAGGAAAAACTGTTCGTCCTCTCTTTTAAAAAAATCCAGTCTTGCTCCTGTGGCTCCTACATAATTTGCCACCACTTCATGTCCGAATTCATGCAGAAAAAGGTTTGTCAGAAAGGCTGCGCCCATCTGCACGATTCCGTTTGTTGAAGAAAGAAATTCCAGGTCAAATCCCTCGGATCCTTTTTCATCACTAAAGGTAACAGCAGACACAACACTAAATTCTTACTCTTCATCTTCCACCCCGGATTGCGTAGAAATAAATATATCCGCTCCAATCGATATATATATAATCGGTAAATAAGGGGTGAAGCTTTAGGTGAAATCCTGAATTGTCATAGACAAGAAGCTTTCTATTGAGTATTCAATTTTACAAATATAATGCTCTTGAATTAAACATTAAGGGTAACTGCTCAGGGCTCCCCCTTTTGCAAAGGGGGATTAAGGGGGATTTTTTAATAATTTATTCATTAATAAAATCTCCCCTAACCCCTCTCTGCCAAAGTCGAATCGACCCTCGTGAGACCCGACTCGGGAGGGGGATCAGGAAAGCTCTTTTACGAGTAAAGTAAAATCTTTTATAGCAGAGGGGATACTTTTGTGTACAATCCTGTAATCAATTTCTTCATACTCATGCACAAGAATGTTTCTTAGTCCTGCGCTAAGTGCCAGGTTTTTGCTTAATTTCTTACTTATTATTCTGAGTTCAGCGGCCCTTAAAAAAGCTGCCTTATAGGAAGCAGGCGCAGACTCCCCCTTTTCTGCGATAAGATGAAACACAATATCGCTCGCATTCATAACAAGTAATTCAATCAGCCGTTCAACCTCATAATGATTTTCCATGAATCCCTTAAAGTCAATCTTCCTGTACTTTAAAAGATCATTAATATACGTCGTCAATGAGACGAGTTTTCTTTTTACTACCTCAGGTGACATAATGGACCTTCTTCACAAAGTTTTCGAGATACTTATCATTCATTTTCCTGATCTTATCGGTATCAAGATATAGTTTCCAGGCCCTCAATTTCTCTTTTTCAAATAATCCTTTTTTTGCCTCATACACAGGTGTTCCCCTGAAAAACATTTCGTAGAGCAGCAATGGGTCGGTATCGGACGTAAGAATTACAAGATCAATATTTTTGCCTTTAAAAAAGTCCTCAAGTTTATAAACAAGTTTCAGCTTTGAAACCTTATTCCCATGCTTAAATTTAACAGCTATATCTATATCACTTGCAGCATGCGTTTTCCCGGTTGAACCGGAACCAAAAAGGAGAAGAAGATCTATTTTATTTTCTTTGCAAAAACTTTTTATTCCTCTGATTTTCATTTTTTTATCATAAGAAGGTTTAAGAGGCTTTTGTTTTTTTCAATAAGGACGGTTTTTTAGCGGGAAATGATACTACTTTTCGTTTGCTGCGTTTCTCCTGTTTTTTCAGGTCCTTAAATATTTCACCCAAATTGTAATTAAACCTGGATGCATGTTTATCTCTAATTCTTCTAACTTCTTCCACTATTTCATCCTTCCACATAATTCACTCTCCCATTAACTCTTCCGGCGTACAAATAACCGGGGGATCAAACCCCTCCTTATGGCATATTCTTATTATAGCGTATCGCCTCTCTGCATTGGCAATATGTTTACAGTTCCAGGTCAACAAGTAATCCATACCATGAGAAATGGCAACAGCTATATGTAAAGCATCTTCCACCGCTTTTTCAGGTATTGCTTTTTCTCTGACTAAAGTTTCAGATAAGGACACCACATTTTCATTCAACTCAAGCAAATGGATTGAATCTATAATATCCAAACGTTTTTTTGCAGCATTTTTATCTCCAGCTTTTGCTTCCTGAACAACAAGCTGAGAAATAAAGATATTGAAATATTTCCGTCGATTTTCCCACCATTCATTAGTCAACTCCTGGTGAGCTGCAATAATCAAGTCCCTGCTTGGTCTTGCAGTGAGATAACTAACAATTGATGTTTCAATATATACCTTTGGTTTCATTGCGGATAGTATAACACACGGTCTATGCTGTCAATCATAAATTGCAATAGATACGTACGGGGCACTATTCTTGATGAGATAACTAGAAGTGGAGTAAAAGGTAATAATCTGAAAATCGACAAGGAGTCAGGAGGGGGAATTTGATCGGAATTCGGGATATTATGATTGCCGGGATTGCTAAAGCCAATAAACTAACGATTGCAACCAGAAATTTAAAAGATTTCAAAAGGATTCTCGGTCTTAAGTTTTTTTAAAATTCTTTTCTCTTTTCATTCTGTCTCCTGCCTTCTAGTTATTCTTTGTAATTTCAAAAACAGTTTTTCTGAAGTAATTTATTGAAAAGCTAAATGAGGAGAGAAAATATTAACACTCTTCAATCTCCCCTCATTTATGGGGGGGATAAGGGAAGATTAAAGAGTGATTAGAAGCTTGATATGTTATGCAGTCCTTTTCTTTTTAATTAAACGCCTGCCGACAAGAAGTGTACCGCCGACTACGAAAAGAGCAGAGCTTATGGGTTCCGGAACAACGCTATAATTAACAGAGAGCATGTGCGGGCTTAATTCATTAACATCTCTCGGTTCTGCATGCCTCACATAAAACCAGAGTTCTCCCGGCGCAGTTAAATTTATCTCAACTGTTCCAGACGGCAGTACCACATCACCAATATCATTATATTGAGCATAACTCCGGAGACCATCGTATACTTTACCGTCTGTTCCTTCTGCTGGATTATAAATATCCATACTCCAGAACCACTTTGTGACTCCAAACCCCAGTGATGCTGCATTTTCCGGATTTGAAGAAGATTCGAACGCGCCACTGTCCGCCTCAAACGTGTATTCTCCAGCAGCAAAAGATTTTATGAAAACATAAGAGTCAATTTCATCCTTTAATCCCTCTTTGCAATCATTATAGTCCATACAAGCATTCCAGAAACCATCTATTTCGACTGTGCCCGCAAATATGCTGCTGGATAAAACGAACACTATCCCTACCGCCAGAACTAATGTTAATAACTTTTTCATTTTCTCCTCCCAAAACTAATTTTATTTTTAAATCTAAAATTTCAAACTTTCTAAGTTATTGTTTAGCCTTCTTAAAAAGAATATCGTATAAAAAACAGACATCATATATACCAATGTGTAAAGAGTTATAGGCATATCTCCTTGACTGGACTATTCCCAAGATATAGTGTAAAAATTGGCGATTGAATCACAATATATAGTAGGAGGTCCACTGAAGTGGATATGCCTAAAGAGTTATTATATGTTCCGCAATAAAGATGCCAGCAAACAAAAAAGATATTACTCTTATATTTCTTTTAATTAATAGTGAGTTACGAGCAGAAGGGAAAGTGCTGAGTCTATTATGTGTGCCATAATGCCGTGCTGGCACATAACAAATATGTGCGCTGTCACTGGAAAAAATGTTAAAAGATTGAGAGCAAAAAGCTAAGGTATGTTTTCATGAAGGATTCATTTATCTTATCGAAATATGTATATTGATTTGCCGGTTTGAATAAGACCCGCTCAGGATAAGTGCCCTACATTAAGAATGATACATTAATCCCACAAATGCAGATCAACATACTGGGCAAGGATCTCCTGCATCTTTGCAGGCGGCGGGGTTTTAAAGTAAAAATTGATCACACCGTGGGCCATTTCATGTGCAAGCACACCGTCTGTAATACTGCTGACATCAACATAAATTGTTCTTGTCTTGTGGGAATAAAAAGCAAGAGGTACAGAATATGTAAAAGTATTGACAGAACCTTTACTGGTATGTTGTTTAAATACCCTGGCAAGACTGTTATAGTCAGGATAGAGAATAATTGATACACGGAGGTCTGATGTATACATATCCAGTGAAGCCTGTACTTTTTTCATAATCTCGCTCATTCTGGTTTTTATATTCGACGGGTTGTCATCCACGCCCTTGCCTGTGTACTTTATCGCCCCTATTCTTAAGGCAAATCTCTTCAGATGTTCTTCATCAAGATATTGAATCGTACAGCAATTTGTTTCGTAAATCTTCAATTCCTCATTGGCAAAAACAGGGGGTGATAAGAAGAAATTAAAATAAAAATTTATGATTAAAATAGCCGCTATTAAAATACTTCTCTTCACATGTTTTCTCTTGAAACGCAGTTTTTGCATCGTATTCTTAATATCGGTATATTTCCTGAAAATCTTTATCTCCTTTTTGCGCTCCACCTCTCTTTTGAATTTTATATTCAGATGTTAAATAACATCCTTATGGCAGGAGATCAATATCGGATCCGATAGATAAAGTGGGAAGAAACTCATTAGCCCCCTCCCCTGGTGAGATAGGTTAGGGGGAGGGGGAGAAGACCTGCTATGCAAAACAAAAACGCCTATCACTGTAAAAAGCGATAGGCGTTTAATTGATCAAATTATTTTAGCGGGCTACTTAACTTTCTTAACCCTCCTGTAAGCAAAAGGAACCGCGATAAAACCAATGACCAGAAGCGCAATACCCGGATATTTAACACCATATACAAGAGGTGTCAGTGCAATACGGGTAGCAGTCCTGAGGGTCTCATGCTTTGCAATGTAGTCAGCTATCGGCGGTGAGTATTTGTAGTATGTCTTTACGAACAAAGTTCCGAGATAGTTCGTCAGCAGATGATTATCCCTGAATTTCTTCAGCACATTCACATCAATATGCATGTAACTGCCGAATGCAGCTGTGGCTATAAAACATCCACTGCCGGCACCGGCGCCACCGCTGCCACTGGAAACACTGGTAACCGGTGGGTCAGTATATCTAAAGATAGCGAATGCTTCACTATTTTCCCATTCTACAGATTCTTCTGAACACTCTTCCTGCAATACTCCGTCAATACAGCATTCTCCTCCATCATCAATGCAGTGAAGCGTGTCTTCAACTCTAAACTTAATATCAATGTAATGTGGTTCTAATACTTGAGGGAGTAACCATGTGAATTCACCTGTGTCAGAGTTAATAGAAGGTTGTGTAAAAGAGAGACCGGAAGTAGATGGAACAACAGAATGAATACTCCATGTGTAGGGAGGAAATCCGCCTACAGAATTAAGAGTTTGAGAGTAAGATGAACCGACCTCTATTGACGGAAGATCAGGCGTAACTATAGTGAGAACGTCAGGCTCATCTGTAATTTTATCCAATATAACAGCAGAATCGAGACTGCTATCTTTTGTATCTGCAATTGCCAGTTTAATTTCATATGTTTCATCAGGGATAATATCACAGGATTCTGCACATAATATTTGTGTGAAGCCGTTATATTCGATAGGGTAAGGAGTATAAGAATCTGCGGGGCAATCATATCCATCAATATAATCATATGCATCATTATTTATGAAATAATCACGAAGTTCCACCGGATCCGACTGGCAGTTAATAGTGTCCACGGAAACTCTTTCCTCGGTCAAGGGAGTAAGTGCCAGATTCTCCCACTCACTGTCGCCTTTTTTGCGAAGAAAAAAAGCAAATACATCATCGTAACCGCCGCCTATATAATCGGTATATTCCTCCGATGCAAAAATATACTGTACGCATATCATAGGATTTTGTGCTGTAAACTCAAATTGGAGCACAGAAGCATCCATAGTCGGATAAGCCGGGTCAACAAGAGCATCAAGGTCACTATCCCCAAGCTCTCCACTGTTCCAGGAAAACTTAGGGTCTGTATTAGATTCTAGTTCAGGAACCTGTGCGTGACCGGTCGACAATATAATACCTTCTTCCATATGAAGAACTGATTTCATAAAATCATTTTCTATAGTTAGTATTCCGGCAGACACATCTGCATCAGGATCTCCCTCATCGCCGTACTTAACAGTACTCATATCAATAACGATTCCTCCGCCCTGAATGGCTTCAGCCAGTTTTTCTTTTGTTACAACAGTAGTACCATCATCCAGTGTTTGACCTATGGTATGAACATGGATAGTAGAACCATAGTGATCACCAGGACTATTATGGGCATCAGCCGTACCCGTATATGACAGCACAACCATGCAGATCAAACTCGCTAATAGCGCTTTTGCTAAGGCCAGCCTGCTACTCCTTATCAATCGCTTAGTTTTCATCAGTTATCTCCTTTTATTGCAATTTTGTAAATAATAATTATCCTGTGAACTAAATTTATCAAACCACTCCTCTAATACTACTGTTCTATTGGAGGTATTACAGGTGGTTCGCCGCAGGAGGGGCAGTCTATCCTCTCCCAATTTCCCATCTTAATCTCTTCTTCCGGTCCCTGCGGCTCCAGCGGAATGCTGAACGCACATTGTGTACATTTCAGGTCCGGCACTGCAATCGGAACAGGCAGTGACGGTGTATCTATCGCCCTTCCGCCAAGCGGGGTATAGGTATATACTTCACCTTCAACAGGCAGTTGAGCTACAACAGGTGCTGCTTCCTGGTTGATTGCCGTGTCCCACATATGTTTCTGAATGTCGATGTTTTTATATACGCACGAGTTCGGTAACGGCATACCGTATGAGACCTGTACACAGTTATTGCTCTTCAGGAAAAGTATCTTGTCAAACAGGGTCTTGTCCGACTCTTTTCTTTGCAGCGCCCAGAGATCGCCATTGGTCCCGTAGAACCAGCTGCTGCCCTTCTCAAATATAAAGAAAAAGTCTGTTCCCTGTGCACTCGCTTTTGCGTTAGGAGTCATGACGTCCAGCCCTTTGGACTCTCTCGGGACCATGGACCTTATCTTGCCCCTGTAAAGGTCGAGAGCGCCTGATTTTCTGGCACCGTTTTCATCAAAAAGATAACTGGTTACCCCGACTCTTGTTCCCGGGGCCATCCTTACAACTGTTCCATCATTAAATGTAATCTCTGCCCTTGAGTCGCTCTTTGTCCTTATTATGTCCTTCAGAGACACAGGAGCTCCTGACTCAAGAGGAACTGCTATTTCCTGACCCTGCTGCAGGATATCAACCCGCCCGTTCAGGTAACTGATCTTGCCAACAACATCGGCAAAGAGCGGTGTTGCCGCAAATAAAACGATTACAGTCAATGCAACAACCAGATTTAATAGTCTTGATCCTTTAACGCTCATCATAAACACCTCCTGGAAAATTAAAAAAATCTGTATTTGAAATATTTATATTAAATAAACTTAACTGTCGACTAAACAACAAACATCAATCCTACCCTGCTGCCGGAATCGATCTGCTTTTTCCACATCACCATTGCAAGGGTCGGGATCTGTACCTGCATACCCGGCATCGGAATATTGATTTTTACGATCTGTGCCTCCCTGACATCATCAGCAGTATCAAAACAGAGGCCGCTGCCGCTTACATTAACTACTGTGCCGCTGCATTTCTGCAGTTCATCCGCTGTATCATTATCTACTGAAGAACATGCTTCATATGATATTGCTCCGGATAAATCTATTCTTAAATTGTCTCTGCGTTCTTTCATAGGCTTTGCCTTTTATAAAATTTAACTTTTCTGCTTCAGCAAGTCAATTCCCCTATATGGGGGTGTAGATCTCAACCCCAGCTCACATGCGGCTTCACGTGCTCAAGAGATTTCAGTCACTGACATGCACTGAATAAAAAATATTTTATAAAATAATACTCATTCTGATTCTGTGCCCGTTTGCGGCTAATTCTTTTTTCTTTATCTCTCAAATCTATGTCCTCTGCCCTTGAATTAGTGCAAGACGGGGATTTTTGTAATTATTATCCTATAAGCAACATTTATATCCTGTTATAACAATTGACATTTAGCTGTAAATATTATAAATTCAAGGATAATTTCCTTTTAATTATTAGCAATTAACAGCTTTACTGACATTAACTGATTACATGGACAATGTGGACGAATCTACCCTCTCACATCTGAACAAAATAATTTCAAACCGCCTGACCTCAGGAGTCGTCATCCTTGATGAATCAGGTGAAATCCTTTACCTAAATCAGGAGGCCCTTTCAATCCTTTCGACATTCAGTGCAAATGATGATCAGTCAGATAATAATCCCGCTACTCCAATCAATAAAGCAATTATTGAAGCCATAAAGGAAAACCTCGGCCCTCTCAATAAACCGTCATCATCCATCATTCAATGCTCAAACACTGACTCAACCTATTCACTAAGGGCATTGCCCCTTGATAAACTACATAAAAAAGGAAAATCCTGTGTCATGGTCCTCATCGAAGGTGTCACTATTCACCGAAAGTTCGATATGGATGTCGTTCAAAAACAGTTCGGCTTAACCAAAAGAGAAGCTGAAGTCACCTTCTGCCTTACCAAAGGCCTGACAAACAAGGAAATTGCCAACATTCTTTCCCTTTCCCCCGAGACTGTTCATGACTATGTAAAGCAGGTCATGAAAAAATTCAAGACCACAACAAGGGCAGGTATTGTCGGGAAGGTATTACCCTGACCGCCTGATTCCCCCCTTTAATATCTCCACTCAACTCCAATGCTGTAGATATTCCTGTAGTAATCGTACAGCGGTATGTTCGAATCATCCCTCGTGTGAACATAGAGAAGCTGGACATTCGCTTGTTTGTAAAACCTGTAGAAAAGAAGTGCAGAACCTCTGTATATCAGGTCTCTCCGCTCTACTTTGTCAAAATCCGTATGGATCTTCTTGAAATCCTGATATTCAAACCCGGCGGACAGGCTGAGTTTCAACCTTTCCATAAGCTGCAGGAGAACTGTTGCATCAGCCTTGTTCCCGACATACTCCCAGTTGCCCCCTTCAGCATCTTCAAAGTAGAGTTTATAAAAGATATTTAAGTAACCCTTGTTCTTCTGAAAGAAGCTCATCTGGAACCTTTCCATAAAAGGAGTAAGGATTCCTGTATCCTGATTAAAGAAATAGTACCAGTTCAGGTTAAACGCATACTGGTCCGAATCCCTGTCTTCATGCTTTGTGGGAATCTCATTGTAAAATTCCTTTTTCTGGTAACTGATATAGGTCTGCAGTGTATGGTCCGAACCGAATGAACGGGTATATGTAGGGCTGATTGTTGCCGCGCCCAGATATTTATCACCATCTACCAGAGTATAGTTATAACTCAGGGCAACGTCTGCTGAGCTTTTTTCATTGATCTTGTAGCTTGGAACAAGCACAGCAGTATGGCTCATCACGTCATAATTAGATAGGTCATGATGGTTGCTGAGATAAAATGAATAGTGCGCAGTTACATCAAAGGTCTTCCTCTCCCTGGGCACATACTCAAACCCGAGTGTCAGTACCTCACGGTAATCATCATCATCCGTTACATTCGCTGCGGATGATTCATCACTCGGTCTCAGGACAACATTGTCATCATACTGAAAATGTGCACCTATATAATAGTGGTAGGGGCTCCGTTCCCTTCTCTTCTTCTTTATTTTATCTATAAAATGAGTTGCGAACGCCGCCATGTCCGTATTTGGGTCCTTTACAATAACCTCGTTGAATTGAGTTTCTGCTTCATTAAGCCTGTCCTCTTTTATCATTGCCAGGCCTATCTGGTAGTCGGCAGCCTGCACAAGTCCCGGACTCTGGGCCCTGGCCTTGTTGAAGGACTCTATTGCAGAGGTATTCTCATCCATTTTCAGCAGGATAAGGCCCTTCAAAAATGCGGTCTGCCCTGGCCTTACATTTTTGCTTTCAGCTGTCTTTACAGCATCCATTGCCTCCTCATATTTACCGAGGTTATAGAGCACATCCGCGAGTTCAAGGTGGACGGCCTTAATTTCAGGCACCAGATTTACAGCCTCCTTGAGATGCTTTACAGCCTCTTCGTAGTCCTGCAGGTTTTTATACGTAACTCCGAGGTAATAGGCAGCTTCAGAAGAACCAGGCTCTGTGCTCCGAGCCTTCATTAATCCATCGAGGGCTTCCTCATAGTTCTCCTGTCTGAATTCAGCTATGCCCCGCTGAAGATCAGGATTGTCCTGGGAAAAAACAGGTTGAGAAAAAATGGTTAAAACAGCCAGGATGATTGCAGATAAAATCAGTCTTTGTGCAAAACTCATGGATAAACCCCCTCATACTTTTATTAAAATTAAAGACAGGAAAATTAAGATAGTTAAATATCTATTATATTTATATACGTTACACTGTCAACCCCCCCAAATGGGGGAAAAAAGAAGGGGGGCAGTGTTCAGGGTGCAGGGTGCAGGATCCTGCACCCTGAATCCTGCCCCCTGCACCCTATCTTTTATTAAATGTTATATAATTTACCCTGATGACTGACAAATTTTTCATGCAAAAAACCCTGGAGCTCGCAGCCAAGGGAAAAGGCAGGACAAGTCCGAACCCTGCTGTAGGGGCGCTTGTCGTAAAAAACGGCAAAATCATCGCAAAGGGTTATCATAAAAAAGCCGGGACCCCGCATGCTGAAATTGTTGCACTGAAAAAGGCGGGGGCCCAATCCAGAGGGGCCACGCTTTTTGTTAACCTTGAGCCCTGCTGCCATACTGACAAAAGGACCCCTCCCTGCACAAAGGCTATCATTAAAGCAGGGATCAAAAAAGTGGTCACCGCCATGATCGATCCTAACCCGAATGTTGCAGGCATGGGGATCAGAGAACTCCGCAGGGCCGGTATCAAAACAGAAATCGGGGCAATGAAAGCAGAGGCAAAAAAGCTTAATGAGGCATTCATAAAATTTATCACAAAAAAAGAGCCTTTCGTATTCATGAAGATCGCACAGACCATTGACGGTAAAATAGCGACCGCTAAAGGCAATTCCAAATGGATCACCGGCACGTTGTCCAGGGAATATGTTCACAGGCTGAGAAATGAAGCTGATGCTCTCCTGGTCGGGATAGGCACTGTTATAGCTGACAACCCTTCCCTCGACTGCAGAGTCAAAGACGGGATAAATCCGTTCAGGATTATAATTGACAGCTCCCTGAGAATACCTCTTAACGCAAAACTTCTCAAACATAAAGACAACAGGACAATAATAGCAGCAACCGAAAAGGCGGGCCCCAAAAAAATCGAACAGTTAACTTCCCTTGGCGTAAAGGTACTTACAATCAAAAGCAGAGAGGGAAAAGTTGATTTGAAGAAGCTAATGAAAGAACTTGGCAAACTTGGTATCACAAGCGTCATGATCGAAGGAGGCTCCACAATAAATGCCTCTGCCCTGTCGAGCAAAATAGTGGACAAGGTCCTCGTCTTTATCGCCCCGAAAATTATCGGCGGCGCCGACTCAATCCCCTCAATAGGCGGGAAATCCCCTGCACTGCTCAAGAGCGCCTACCAATTAAAAAAAATCAGGACATTATCGTTTGGAGATGATATTCTGATAGAAGGGTACTTGTAGGCGCATAGAGCTTACCGCTTTGCGCCTTCTTCCAGGGACTTCCTCAACTTCCCGTCAACTTCGATCATCTCGTCCGGATCATCACCTTTCAGCTCCCATGAGTAACTGCCGGAACCGTTCCGTTTCAGCTTTATATGTACAGGTTTTTGAGGTTTTATTATTTGAATTTCCGGCTTTTTTTTGAAAACCGTCTTCTCCTGATTGCTCTCGCTGTTTGTGCATGCCTGCACATTAAATATAAGAAACAGCAATAGTAATGAGTAAGTTTTCCTGAGATTGCCCATTTTGTCCCCTCTTTTAAAAAGTTAAAAACTGTTAGTGATAATCCGGTTTAATAACTCTTATACCTGTTCGTTATCGGAAAGCGCCTGTCCTTCCCGAAGGCACGCGGTGTTATTTTTATACCGGGCGGCGCCTGACGTCTCTTATACTCGGAATGGTCAACCATTCCTATGACCCGCCGGGTACTTTCAATATCGCAGTCCATCTTCCCTATTTCTTCAAAACTGAGATCATCTTCAACATAGGCCTTTAAAATCGGATCGAGCGTTGGGTACGGCGGTAATGAATCCGTATCTTTCTGGTCCGGTTTCAGCTCCGCAGTAGGTTCTTTTATAAGGACCCTTTCCGGAATCAGATACTTCCCCTCCCTTTCATTTCTCCATTTACAGAGATCATACACTAGTGTCTTCGGAACATCTTTAATAACCGCAAAGCCTCCTGCCATATCACCGTACAACGTAGCATAACCAACGCTCATTTCGGACTTATTGCCTGTGGTAAGCACTATCCATCCAAACTTGTTCGAAAAGGCCATTAACAGGTTTCCTCTGATTCTTGCCTGGAGGTTCTCTTCTGTTATATCTGATTTCAGGCCCCTGAAACTTTTAGACAGCGCCCCGTTGTACGCCTTAAGCACATTATCAATTGGAATTTTTGTGAATTTGATATCGAGGTTCTTTGCATGACCGGAAGCATCTTCATAACTCTCTTTAGAAGTATATACTGACGGCATAAATATTCCACGGACATTCTCTTTTCCAAGTGCATCAACAGCAATCGTCGCAACAAGTGCCGAGTCAATTCCACCGCTCATCCCGATCACAACACCTTTAAATCCGTTTTTTGTCACATAGTCCCTTGTCCCTATTAACAGGGCATTATATACTTTTTCATTTACAGTCATGGTTATGACTTTCTTTTTTCTGATCAGAGGTTTCTTTTTCCCGGTCCTGACAGGGGGTATTTTTATTCTCTCCACAGATTTCATTCTTCCCGTTTTCTTTCCTGTACTTTTTTTACCCTTCCCCCTGATTTCCATATCAAAGGTAATCAGCTCTTCGCAGAAATGATTTCCTTTTACTACAAACTCTCCATTCGCATTGACCGCAAAACTCCCTCCGTCAAAGACCAGCTCATCCTGCCCCCCCACAGTATTAACATAGGCAATTGCCGCTCCGCATTCCTTTGCCCTCTCTGATACCAGGTTCTCCCTGAATGTCCCCTTTCCCATACGATAAGGCGAGGCATTGATATTGACTATCAACACAGCTCCGGACATGGACTGGACTTTTGCAGGGCCGTTTTCATGCCAGATATCCTCACATATATTAACGCCGATACATATGCCGCCTAGATCATAGACAGGATATCTGTTGCCGGCTTTAAAATAGCGGTGCTCATCAAAGACTCCATAATTGGGTAATATTTTTTTATGGTAAATGTCTACAAGCTTTGTGTTTGAGATGACAGCAGCAGCATTATATATTTCACCGTTTTTATCCACAAAGCCTGCAATAACGGTGATATCCTTTGAAGCCGCCCTGATCCTCTGGAGCGCCTCAAGGTTGTCCTTTACAAACTCGCTCTTTAATAAAAGGTCTTCCGGAGGATAACCGGTAACAACAAGTTCAGGAAACGCTATAATGTCAGTATTCCTCGCCCTCGCCCTCCTTATATAGGCAAGTATCTTTTTTATATTTCCGGAGAGATCTCCAAGGGTCGGGTTTATCTGGGCAAGGGATATCCTGATTTTTTTCAATTACTTTCTCCTGCTATTAAAATAAAACATACTTTAGCATAAAAAGATGCAGAGCGCATAGCGGTAAGGTCTTAAGGGTTTTTTGCTTATTATTTATATCATGAGCTTCCCCGCTTTCTCACTTCCCCGCTTCATATTGACTCAATAGCATTTTAAATATATAATCTCATTAATCGTAAACCTCAATACATTTTAATATAATTCGAGGAGTTAACATGTTATTCAATAGTCCGGTATCTTTAAATAAATCAATTGTTAATTTTGTTTTCATCTTATTGTTTATTGCAATAATACCAATAGGACTTTGCTCCAGCGCGTATGCCCAGACCCCGGAAATATCGAGAGACTCGGTGAATTTCCTTACAAGGACAGGACTCGCAATGGCAGAAGTTGCCGAGGCAGTCAAACCGGCAATTGTAAATATTTCAACCGTAAAAACAGAGACCTTCTCAAGAAGCCCCATCGGCCCCTATCAGAATGACCCTTTTTTCAGAAAATTTTTCGGTGACAGATTCAGAGAGCATGATAAACCGAAAGAGCGTAAATCAATGAGTCTGGGCTCCGGTGTCATTGTTTCATCTGATGGTTATATATTGACAAATAATCACGTCATAAAAAATGCCGATACAATCAAAGTCCGTCTCTCAAACAAGAAAGAGTATTTCGGGAAAATAATCGGCACTGACCCCAAAACCGATTTAGCGGTCATCAAGATAGATGCGGAAAATCTTGCCACCATTAAAATGGGCAACTCCGATGAAATGAAGGTTGGTGAACTTGTGCTTGCTATCGGAAACCCTTTTGGTCTTAACCAGACGATCACAATGGGGATCGTAAGTGCTGTCGGCAGGGCAAATGTCGGCATTGCCGACTATGAAGATTTCATCCAGACAGACGCTGCGATAAATCCCGGTAACTCCGGAGGAGCGCTGGTTAATGTAAAAGGTGAACTTATAGGGATCAATACCGCAATCTTCAGTACTACCGGAGGTTACCAGGGCATCGGCTTTGCAATCCCGAGTAACATGGTGAAGATTGTTATGAACAGTCTGATAACAAGAGGTAAGGTCATCAGGGGCTGGCTCGGCGTATCGGTGCAGGCAATCACCCCGGAACTTGCTCAGCAGTTCGAACTCGAAAAAGATTACGGATCACTCGTTGCAAACGTCATTGAAAACAGCCCGGCTGAAAAAGCAGGTCTGATCAGGGGCGATGTAATAATAGAATTCAAGGGCAAACCAGTCGATGAACCGTACAACCTCAGAAATATTGTGGCGAGCACCCTGCCCGGCGATGAGGTTGAGATCAAGGTCATAAGGGACGGAGAGATTGAGTCGTTTACTGTCACGATAGGCGAACTTCCTACAGCTGAGGAAAAAACCCCTACCAGCTTCAAGAATGCCCTGAAAGGCGTGAGCGTTCAGGACCTGAATTCTGACATAAAAAGACAGCTGAACCTTCCCGACAAAATCAGGGGAGTTGTTGTCACCGACGTTGAAGGCGGCAGTCCGGCCGAGACAGCGCTTTTGCCAGGAGACGTGATCCTCGAAATTAACAGGAGGGCCATATCGGGCATAGAAGATTTTGAGACCATTGTATCAAGAATCAAGCCTGATAAAGATGTTCTGCTGCTGGTCTTTCGCAGGGGATCAACTGTTTTTGTGACAATCAGCGGTGAGTAATAAATTAACGATTATCAATTGACTGAAAACAGCAAAAAGCGGGGTTTTAATTACCCCGCTTTTTTTATGTCTAAAGCGGTCATCATCGTTAGCTGAAGAAATTGGTCTGATCTCAACAATCGGGGAATCGGTACTCAGGACAGCCTGTTATTTTGATATCTTCATACTGAAGGTCCTCATTACTTCCAGGAGGGGGACATTAAATTTTTTTGCAATTTTCTTACAGTCTTCATACTCAACTGATGACTTAATTTTACCTTTATCCAGCTTTGATACTTTCACATTAACCTTGCCGTACTTAGTATTCGCTGATTTGATCTCACGCTGAAGGACTTTTCTCCCTGCATTATAAAATCTCACGCCAATGCTTGTTGTCTCTCTCAATATAATCTCGGTCAGTTCCTCTCTCTTTTCCTCTTCACAAAGGGCACTCAGCTTAATCCCCGGTCTGCCCTTTTTCATAATGATCTGCGTCAGAAAGACATCAAGTGCCCCGGCCTTAAACAGAAGGTCCATAACATATTCATAAACCTGCGGATTCATATCATCAATATTAGTCTCAATAATTGCAATATTTTCATCTGTCATTGTTCTGCCTTCTCCGCCCTTTGCATCCTTTTCCGTTCCTACAAACACTCTCAATATGTTCGGCTGCTCCCTGAAGTTCTTGTTTCCTGACCCAATGCCGATATTTGAAACCTGTATGTTCGGCATCGGGCCAAAATCTGATGCAAGAGAAGAGATCAAAACCGCACCGGTCGGAGTAGTAAGTTCGAATGATATATTTGACGAATAAACAGGTTTACCCTTTAACAGTTCAATAGCAGCCGGGGCCGGCACTGATAAAATGCCATGCTCTGTCTTAATATTACCGCTTCCCAGATTTACAGGAGAAGCATAAACAGAATCAATCCCCAGCAGGTCAAGCCCGATCAGTGCCCCGAAAATATCGACAATACAATCAACCGCCCCGAGCTCATGCAGATGCACCCTGTCATACCTGCTCCCATGTACCTTCGCCTCAGCCTCAAAGAGGCGTCTAAAAATATGGAGCCCTTTTTGTTTTATCTCCTTGGAAAGAGAAGAAGCATCAACGATTTTTTTAACGTCTTTCCATTTCCTAAACTGATGCTTTTTTCTGACTTCTGACTTCCCGAGTCGGGTCTCCGCGAAGGGTCGATTCGACTGACTTCTGACTTCTAAGTTAACATTAACTTTAGTCGCCCTGAACCCGGCCCGTCTGACTTTCTTAAAACTTAATGTATATCCCTTAACCCTAAGGCGGGACAGTTCCTTCTCAAGTTTCTCAGGAGAAACCCCTGCATCAACCAGGGCCCCTAAAATCATGTCACCGCTTATACCTGAAAAACAGTCAAAATATGCAATCATTTTTAAGTTATGAGTCATGAGTCATGAGTCATGAGTTATGAGTTAATGCAGAAGCAGAACTCTTAACTCCTAACTCTTAACATGTTTATCTTATGCGCCAGCACCCCTGCTCCAAACCCGTTATCAATATTCATAACAGCAATGCCCGGCACGCAGGAGTTAAGCATGGCAAAGAGCGCTGTCAAGCCTCCGAGGCTTGTACCATAACCAACAGATGTCGGGACAGCTATTATCGGCTTATCTGTCATACCGCCGATCACTGATGGAAGAGCGCCTTCCATCCCGGCAACAACAATTAGCACATTTGCTTCTGTCAGAATCTCCTTTGCCTTAAAGATCCTGTGCAGGCCTGCTACCCCGACATCATAAACCGCTTCTGTCCTGCTGCCAAGGAAAGATGCTGTGGCCATCGCCTCTTCGGTCACAGGTATATCTGATGTGCCGGCACATATTACCGCTACCAGGCCTTTCTTATCATTAGCCTCTCCAGCCATGATTACACCAGATTTCTCAAAGAATTTTGCTTTTATTGTATGTCTTCTGCAAAGTGCATTAATATCCTTAAAGACAGCCTTTGTGCCCTTTGTAATTAAGAGTTTTCCGCTTCTCCGTAGCATGGAAGCAGCAATCTCCTTAATATCCTTCTGTTCCTTGCCCTCTGCGAATATCACTTCAGGGATTCCATGCCTTAATTCCCTGTGGTGGTCAACCTTTGCTACACCTATGTCTTCATAAGGAAGGTGCTTCAGCGAATTAAGGGCATCCTTAACATTTATCTTTCCGCTCTTTACAGAATTCAGGATCTGTCCGATTTTTTTGTTGTCCATAAATATTGAAAACAGGGTTCGAGGATTCAAGGGGTCAAGGGTTCGAGTGAGAAAATTAAATTCACCACTTGAACCCTTGGACCCTCGACCCCTTGAACCCTTTCATTTAGTATTCTGTCTTCAAACTCCTCGTCATTAGCTCTTTGACTGCATCAACGGCCTTCTTATCATTTTTAATTACTTGATATATCTGCTCTATGATCGGCATTTCTACATTATGTTTTCTGGCAAGTTCATAAGCTGATTCCGATGTAGCAACACCCTCGGCAACCATTGACATCCCCGCCAGGATATCTTTAAGGCTCTCCCCTTTTCCAAGTTTGAATCCCACAGTATAGTTCCTTGATAATGTTCCAGTACATGTAAGAACGAGATCACCAATCCCGCTCAGTCCGCCAAATGTCTTTTCATCTCCACCCATCGCAACTCCCATACGGGTCATCTCCGCAAGCCCTCGTGTTATTAGCGCTGCCCTTGTGCTTGAGCCGAGCCCGAGTCCGTCCGAGATACCTGATGCTATTGCCATAACATTCTTGAGCGCGCCTCCGAGTTCAGTGCCGATTATATCCGTATTGGTATACACCCTGAAGTACTCTGTGCTGAAAAGCCTCTGAAGTTCCGCTCCCTCATCGCTGTTTCCGCAGGCAATGGTAACAGCGGTCGGCCGTTTCTCAATGACCTCTTTTGCAAAACTGGGACCGGAAAGCACGGCAACTCCCTTCCCTGTTATCTCTTCAAGGATACCGGAAACAGTAAGGAGTGTCCCCTTTTCAATACCCTTCGACGCGTTAATTATCAGGGCATCGTCAGATATGTATGATATGGCAGTTTCAAAAACTCTCCGGGCATGCTGTGTCGGCACTACGTTCAGAACATATCCGGCATCTTTTAAAATTTCTTTTATATCAGAAGATGCCCGGAGTCTTTCAGGGAGTTTATATCCCGGGAGGTATTTTGAGTTTACCCCTTTCTCCCTTATCTCTTCCGCAAGGTCATCCTCGTATACCCACATGTACACGTCGTTGCCCTTATCGGCAAGAAGGCTTGCAAGTGTTGTGCCCCAGCTTCCGGCGCCTATGACAGCAATTTTTTTCATGGTTCAATTCAATAATGCCCAACTATTATATATAAGGGAACGAAGATAGTCTATGCAAACGGTTGTGCTTTCTTTCAGTGTAAGTTTTAAAAACCTGCCTGACGCTTCTGCATATTCATAACTTGAGAGACGAACACTATTTAGCAGAAATGAACCGCATCGCAGCGTTGGATTAGGTACTATAATAACTCCTATTAACAAACGACTTTATAGATGCAGCATAAAGCAATATAACAATATTAAATAAGCGAAAAAACATCAAATCAAAAGAAATTATAATACTTCCGGTGC
>JBDLIC010000009.1:0-37500 GCA_039715075.1 Nitrospirota bacterium | reverse complement strand
TCATTAAATATGAAAACCGAAGTGTCCTTACTATCCTGATTTCAGAAGACCAGGTCGTCAAAAACAGGATTATCGAACTTGACAGGGTCCACACACAAAAACATCTCGACTCAGCAGCTGATTATATTAATAACAGCTTCAGCGGTATGACAATCAAAAAGGTCAAAGAAAAAATTGCATACCAGTTATACAAGGAAAAACTTGTGCGCGATGAATTAATCACCAATTTACTTTTCCTCTGCAAAGACATAGTTGCGCAGGACACTGACAATAAGGCTTCCGGGGAACTGTCAGGAACATCCAACCTGCCGGACTTTGTGACCATGAAGCAGATCAAGGGAATTCTGAAGGCAATTGAAGATAAAAATTTCCTGATGAAATTGCTTACCAGGATCAGCGAATCAAAGGGCCCCCAGGTTGTTATAGGTATGGGGGAAATCATGCCGGTCATGAAAGAGCTGAGCATGGTAGTATCAACATATAATGATAATAAGGATTTCAGCGGCGCCATCGGGATTATCGGGCCGACAAGGATGAATTACAAAAAGGTTATCCCCGTTGTAGATGATACAGCAAAGGCCCTGACACAGATATTATCTGAAGTTTAGAAACAACACAGGTTGTAAAGGAGAGTTATAAATGACTGAAGAGCATGGAAATGATATTTCCGAAGAAACTGAACAGGAAGCTGCTGAAGAGATTGCTGCTGGATCTGAAAAAGACGATACAGATGAATTAAAGAAATCCCTTGAGGAATCCAATGACAAATATATAAGGCTTTACGCTGACTTTGAGAATTACAAAAAGGTGACTGCCAAAAACAAGGAAGACCTTTTAAAATATGCCAATGAAGATATAATGTCGGACATTCTCACTGTAATAGACCACCTCGAACTGGCACTCCAGCATTCAACCGGCGACGAGACCTCCAGTTCTCTGGCCGAAGGAGTTGAATTAACATTAAAAGAACTTAAGGGCGTACTCGAAAAACACGGACTGGTCAGGATAGATGCGATGGGGAAACCGTTTGACCCTGCGGTCCATCATGCAATGTCCCAGATCGAAACAGAGGATGCTGAAGAAGACACAGTAGTAAAGGAGTTCAGAAAAGGGTATATGTTAAGAGACAGGGTCCTGCGTGCCCCTCTTGTAGGCGTTGCCAAGAAGAAGACAGAGGCTGACGATACAGAGAAAGAGAGTACAGAGGACCAGGCAGTTGCCAATGATGAGAATAATAATAGTTAAGGATTTTAAATTATAAGAGGAGGAGTTTTCCATGGGAAGAGTAATAGGCATTGACCTTGGAACCACTAATTCAGTAGTTGCTGTAATGGAGGGCGGAGAGCCTACAATAATTGCAAACCAGGAAGGAACACGGACAACCCCTTCCGTAGTTGCGTTTACAGACAAAGGAGAAAGGCTCGTCGGGCAGATTGCAAAAAGACAGGCAATAACAAATCCAGAGAATACCATCTTCTCCATTAAAAGACTCATGGGAAGGAAATTCGATTCAAAGGAAGCTGCTGAAGCCAGGAAAAAGCTGCCTTATAAACTTATAGAAGCTTCAAATAGCGATGCACATGTCGAAGCCCACGGGAAATCATATTCACCTCCCGAAATTTCGGCCATGATCCTGCAGAAATTAAAACAGGCTGCAGAAGACTATCTCGGCGAACCTGTTACGGACGCGGTCATCACCGTACCCGCATATTTCGACGACAGCCAGCGTCAGGCAACAAAAGACGCCGGCAAGATAGCAGGACTGAATGTCTTGAGAATAATCAATGAGCCGACAGCAGCGTCGCTTGCTTACGGCATGGACAAGAAGAGTGAAGAGAAAATCGCGGTCTATGACCTGGGCGGCGGAACATTTGATATCTCAATACTCGAAATCGGCGAGGGTATTGTTGAAGTAAAGTCCACAAACGGTGATACATATCTTGGCGGCGATGACTTTGATCTCAAGATTATGGACTGGCTGGTCGATGAATTCAAAAAGGATTCGGGCATTGATCTCCACAATGACAAAATGGCCCTTCAGAGACTGAAAGAATCTGCGGAAAAGGCCAAGATCGAGTTATCATCAGCAATGGAGACCGAAATAAATCTCCCGTTTATAACAGCAGATGCAACCGGCCCAAAACATCTCGTTGTCAAATTGTCACGTGCAAAATTCGAACAACTTGCAGGAGACCTTATAGAAAGGACCGTCGTTCCCTGCAAGACTGCTCTGTCCGACGCAGGACTGAGCGCTTCTGATATTAATGAAGTACTACTAGTCGGGGGACAGACCAGGACCCCGAAGGTCCAGCAGATAGTAAAAGATTTTTTTGGTAAAGAAGCGTCCAAGGGCGTTAATCCTGATGAGGTTGTTGCCTCCGGGGCCGCTATTCAGGCCGGGGTATTAAAAGGTGAAGTAAAAGATGTGCTGCTCCTCGACGTTACACCGCTTTCATTAGGCATTGAAACTCTTGGTGGTGTATTTACCAAGCTTATTGAAAAGAACACAACGATCCCGGCAAAGAAGAGCCAGATATTCTCAACTGCCGCTGATAGCCAGCCGGCTGTTACCATTAAAATATGCCAGGGTGAAAGAGAGATGGCAAATGACAATAAACTGCTCGGCAACTTTGAGCTCGTCGGCATACCGCCTGCACCGAGAGGCATTCCTCAGATAGAGGTAACTTTTGATATAGACGCAAACGGTATCCTGCATGTTTCGGCGAAAGACAAGGGCACAGGAAAAGAACAGTCGATCAAGATAACGGCCTCCAGCGGTCTCTCGGATGAAGAAATCAACAAGATGACCGTTGATGCTGAGTCCCATGCTGATGAGGACAAGAAAAAACGCCAGCTTGCAGAGGCCAAAAACGAAGCGGATACACTCGTATACAGCGTCGAAAAATCACTAAAGGATTATGGAGACAAAGTCACAGACGAAGAAAAACAGACAATAAACAACGCTCTCGAAAAATGCAAAAACCTGAAGGACACTACAACTGATCCCGAAGAACTCAAAAAGGCAGTTGAAGAACTGACTACGGCTTCCCATAAAATCGCCGAAGAAATGTATAAGGCAAATGCTGAAGGTGCTGATGCCCAACAAGCAGCAGGAGCAGAGGGACAATCAGAAGAAGCTGAAAAGGAAAAGGAAGATGTGGTCGAAGCAGAATTCGAGGAAGCAGACCAGGAAAAGAAGGAGTAAAGACAGTTGTCAGGGTGCAGAAAAAACTGATCCCTGCCCACTGCACCCTGACAACTGACAACTAAAAATATGTCTAAAGATTATTACAACATACTTGAAGTAGACAGGAGCGCCGGCGAAACCGACATAAAAAAGGCGTACAGGAAACTTGCACTTAAATATCATCCCGACAGAAACCCGGGAGACAAGGCTGCTGAAGACAAATTCAAGGAGATAAACGAGGCATACTCATGCCTGAGTGATCCTCAGAAGAAGTCCAATTATGACCAGTTCGGCACTGCAGAAGGAGCTGGCGCTGGATTTGGCGGGGCCGGTTTCGGTGACTTCTCCTCATCCTTTGGAGATATTTTCGGAGACATGTTCGGAGACATATTCGGGGACTTTGCCGGAAGGGGCAAAGCGCGTCCGCGAAAAGGACAGGACCTCCGTTATGACCTTGACATTGATCTGAGCGAAGCGGTCTTTGGGACTGAAAAAAAGATCAATATCCCGAGATGGGAAAACTGTTCTACCTGCAAAGGGACCGGTTCAAAACCGGGCAAAGGTCCATCTGTCTGTCATACATGTAAGGGAGCAGGGCAGACAAAACTTCAGCAGGGCTTTTTCACGATTGCAAGAACATGCGGGACATGCGGCGGTGAAGGCAAAATCATCACCGACCCATGCACAAAATGCAGGGGCCAGGGAAAAGTCAGAAAAGAGCGTAAGGTTTCACTTAAAATCCCGGCAGGCGTTGATACAGGCATCCGCCTTAAGGTAACTGGAGAAGGAGAGGCAGGCAGCCTCGGCGGACCTCCGGGTGACCTTTATGTAATCATTGATGTTGAGCCTCATCCTTTCTTCAAGAGAAAAGGGAATGACCTTCTCTGTGAAGTGCCTGTTTCGTTTGTTCAGGCCACACTCGGATCTGAAATAGAAGTACCGACAATTGACGGGACAGAATCAATAAGGATTCCGGGCGGAACACCTTCAGGCAGGGTCTTTCACCTGAGGGGAAAGGGTGTCCCGAAACTGGGCGGGTATGGAAAGGGCGACCAATATGTAACCATTTTCATAGACGTGCCTAAAAAACTGAGCACAAGACAGAAAGAACTGCTCAAGGAATTTGCTGAAATAAGCGGTGATGACGTGTCCAAAGGCTTCGTGGACAAGATCAAGGAAATGTTCCACCATCAGCAAAAAGAGGCAAAGTAAAAAATTGATTTGAGTACCAACCGTAATATCGAACCATCTGATCGGAAAGAGGACGGTGTTGTTATCTCCAATTACAAGACTGTTAGGTCTATCATTTCTGCAATGTATTTGGTTCTTCTTGGAAACTCCTCTGCTTCTGTATCTGGAGGATACCCAGGACGGGCGAGTTCTATTTTGTGTTTGCTCCCGGAGATTGTACTGGCGCTGATATGGCAGAAACCAAGCGCCTTGGAATATACGTGTACCCCCACTTCGTGGATGCCTTTCTGAACTCCTGATGTCTGCTGAAATTGCTGGTACAGGCGTTCATGCTCTTCCCAAAAGTCTACCATCTTTACAAGACAGGTATCCTTGTCATCCATATTCACAATGTTCACCAGGGTGGATAGATGTTTGACTGCATTGGCCTTCACCGCGCAGTCATTCAGCCCGCAGTTGTCTCGAAGGTTCATGAACATCTCCCATATCCAAGTTCTGGGCTTTTTCTTATCCTCAGGTTCAATGGCAGCAAGGGCAATTGCGCAAATGGCATTCCAGTACGCACTCTCTTTTATGTTTTTCAAAATGTTGCACTCGTATTGATTAATCCCATCCTCTTGAACATTGGTAAGGATGATGGAGTGTTGGCCTATGATCTCAGCAAGGAAGCGACGGTAGTCTTTTTTGCCAAAGAAGTCTCCTTCACTCCCGAGGAGATGCTCTTTGCGCATCTTCTCTATTTCCCTGTTCAATACCAGGACTGGTTTTTTGTAGAAATCGATCAGTAGATGCAGCACAACGGCAAACAGAGAATGGTCCAGTTTTGACGGAACCACTTTCTTTTTTATCAAGGCCGCTTGCGTCTTGATATACTTATTGAAAAACTTACACAGTTTCTGCTGATTGCTCTTGAATGCTGACGGTTTCTGAGCGGGGATGTCCTTGATGTTAGCCTCAACTTCTTCGTCTTCTCGTCCCTCAGTGTCCTCTACATTGTCCTTTTCAGCTTCCTCGTCCTCGCTTTGGTCGTCCGCTGCTTGTTCGGCAGCCTTTTTTAGGAGTAGCTTCACCAGTTCAAGTATGCGGTCAATGGAATGCCCTTCTCGTGAGTACAATCCCAGACCAATATCTGCAGATTTGTCCTGTTGCTGGGTAAACGCATCGTAATCGAGTACCATACCGGAACCATCATCCGATTTCTCCTCTTTCTCGTCGTTAGATCTATATCCCCCCACCTGTTTCTTTTTTGCATCCACGATGTCTTCGGGATTGATGTATCTCAGCAGTGAGAGCAGATCGGTTTGGCCGGTTTCAATTTGCGCTATTGCCTTTTCCAGTTTCTTGTTTTCTGGATCTGGGTTGGTATTAAGCAGAGCCTTGGCATCATGCACAATTGCCTTGTTTGAGACAGGATCCCCTTCGTCACTATTGAACAACTGCGCGAAAAAAATATCCCCGTCTACTGTGAAACTCGCCTTGTAGCACCCAAACTGCTTGGAGTACTCAGCTTCTCCGATGGGTACATCCCCAAGGTTTTCCTCCCATCCATCAAACAGCCGGAGTATCAACCCCGTAGCTTCGGGAATCATGTCCATGTAGATGTGGAGGGTGCTGGAGTACCTATCTATGCTTCGTACTCGGAGTGTTGTCTTAGTTTGTGAAAACCGGCCATCAATTGGTTTCACTTCGCTGAATAGCTCCGGTAGCAGAATGACCCTCCCTCGGTCCTTGATGGATAAGTGACTTTTCAAAATATCCTTTCTCGACCGCAAAAGTATCGATGCCTCTTCGTTCACTGGAGACTTATCATCACTACCCATACCCGCTGAGGTTAGGTTGGAGCTACCTATCAGGCAGTATTCCTTGTTTTGGGTTTTTATATGGAGAAGCTTGGCGTGAACATACCGCTCCATCCCCTCGGTGAAGACGGTGGCCCAGTCATGAAAGACGAGGTTTGGAGGAATTGAAATCGATTTCAGATCAGGAAAGGCGCAAGTGTCCTTTTGCACAATGAGGTGCACTTCAGCATCCCCAACAAGAGTGCAGAGATCACTCAATGTTGTTCCCCTTGCATCGAAAAACGGGGAAATCACCGTGGCCTCCGTGATTGATTCTCCTTCGAGGGCGGTAGTAAGGGATTCCCAGATACCTACACTTGAATTAATGAGGAGTTGTGCTTCGGTCTCGTTATCAATTGGTATCCACTGTGCAGCCGACGTATCCGGTATTTTTGATACCCATCCTGCATGCTGTTCAATCCACTCGATTTTGTGTTTGCTGATACCGGACATCTGATTTTTAAAACCGCGCAGGTATTCCCATGCGGATTTAAACAGGGGCGCTTTGGTGTCCTCATAACCATCGATATGAAACGCTCCCCATAGCTCTTGATTCCTTCCATGTCCACAAGCGGTAAGGTTTCCAGAACCAATGATCATGAATCCCTTCTCTTTATCACCGAAAAAAAGCCCTATCTTTGGGTGAAACACACCGCCATTGCTTGGAATACCCGTGATGGCAAATCTTCTAACGCTGTCGTGGGCGTATCCAGTGACGCTTCCCAGATAATGATGGAGCATCGCGTCATCAACCAGCACGTTGGTATTGATAATGTCGGCCCTGTTCAATTGGGAGCGCACATCGTGGTAAAAAAAGTTGAAGTCGAAAGAGAACGTGGTGAGCACACAGGAGTGAAACTGACTACTCGGCAGAAGGGATAATACGTGGTCCTCAATGCGTTTGCTCTTATCCATCGATGCCACCTTCTATTACCGTGGTGCCATCGGGTGTCAGCTTTCGGCTGTCCTGTTTTATAAATCCAGTATCTTCTAAAAAGTAGTGCAGTGATGGGATGCGCGGCGTAGTAAAGACAGGTGGAAACGTGGAAACGGGCTTAAGTTGATTGTCCTCAAAGATGAACTTCAACGTATTTTCATTGCGGTTGCTCATTTTGCGCATCGCCACTTCGAGGTGCCTGTTGATGATTTTGTGTAGGAGAAGTTTCTTGAGGAACTCTCCAACAGGAAGATACTGATGCTTCTTCATCCATACAAAGAACGACAGGCAGTCGCCCTCCCTATCCATCCGGTACAGCCGTGAGTACTCCGTGAGTTCTTTAATGCTCTCGTCGATATGGATATGCATTCTGGCAAGCCCCATAAGGGCTTTGGCAGCTGCCTTCTCGGGATACTCCTTGCCTTCTTCTTTGATAGTGGAAATCTCTTCAAAAGGCTCATATCCGGTTGCGTGTACTGCAACAGCCAATTCCTGAAATGTCTTTGTCCCCACGTCTTCTAAGGATACCGAGTCCTGCAACTCTCCTACGATTTCTTCTTGCAAAATCTCCAATGCTTCCTGCATGTAAAGAGCCCCGTTTTCCAATCGGTCTGCCCCCTTGGCGAGGTCTATCTCCAAGAGGTACTCGCCCAATGTACTTCCCGCAAACTTCTTACCCACCACACCTTTGGTGTCGGGAAACTGGTCGGTCATCATATATGCCAGTAATAGCTCCGCCCGTCGGATAAACTTTTGAAACTCTGATACGCTAACCGTGCCTACCCGCTTGGCGTAATGCTCCAAAATCCATGTGTAGAATCCATAATACCGGATACGCTTTGTGAGATTGGTAAGCCCGGGGACAAGCACCCCATATGTCGCGATTGATGTATTCTGCATACCGAGCATGTCCTGCCCGGTAATGAATGACTTTTCTGCCCCCCAGAAGGGTGCTTTCCATTGCCCGTTTCGAAGTATTGCCATAAACCCCTACATCTAAGAATAGCTTTTATAATTATCGATTTCAGCACTTTAACACATGCAGACTAAACCCTGAAGCTGTAAATACTGACATCTGAACTTAGTGATCCTCTTTAACTAATAAGAAATTGCTTTCTAAGCTTGGCTTAATTTTAACATAAAAAAAACCGGTGAACCGGTAATCTTTTTTTCTATTTTCGACTTTCCCGAAAAGACGAACCTCCCTATCAGGCATTAGAGATTTCAGTTGTCAACCTGTTCAGCACACATTTACTGTAATGAAATTATAATTTAAAATAAAAGCTTGATTTTTAAATTATAATGTGCAAAAGTAGGTTATAGTGAAAAGACAATTAGAAAAAGTACTCATCTCCCGTCTAAATAAATGGCGTTCCGTAGCCCTTTTGGGTTCGAGGCAGGTGGGTAAGTCTTACCTTTTAAAAGAAATTCTCAAGCGCCATCAGGGAAGAATTATGTCTTTCGACGACCCTCTGGAGAGAGTGGAAGCAGCAAAAGACCCGCTAAGATATGTAGAGCATCGATTTCAACCCGGGAAATATTTATTTATTGACGAGGCAGCCAGGGTTCCTGAGATTTTCAGTGCGGTTAAAATACTTATTGATCGCTATGATCCAAAGCCGACGGGTATATGTCTTGCTAACTCTGGGAACTACTTATTACTCCGCAGGATTAAAGAATCGCTTGCGGGAAGGATTAATCTGTTAGCAGTTTATCCTCTTTCCTGGCAGGAACTTGCCGGTGCAAAGCAGACACCGGGCCTCATTTCGATCATCAATGATAATATGCCGGCTGAAATTTCACCGCCTGAATCAATTGTAGAGATAAACCGGATGAGAGAGGAGAGAATTCTATGGGGTGGCTATCCAGCCCCCTCTCTTGCAGATGACAGGGACGCCCGGATTATCTGGAGTAGTGATTATATCAGGACATATATTCTCCCCCTGATTGTTGAACAATTTAATATACGTGATGTATCGGCATTTGAACAGGCAGCTAAAATATTATTCACGCAAAACGCTCAATTTTTTAATGCCAGCAGATTGGCTCAATTAACCGGAGTCAGTCAGCCTACTGCATCCAATTATACATACCAGCTGCAGGCAATGATGGTAATAGAGCTGGTAAATGTCTTTTTCAGAAACCCGGCCAAGCGTCTTGTAAAACAATCAAAACTCTATGTAACCGATCCCCTCCTTTTGCATCAGCCCATTGGAACAAACTTCTCTCTTCAATCAGCAATAGACCGCGGTCAAATCGGGCATATATACGAATCATTTATCTTGAGTGAAATGAAAAAGACATTAGTGAATCACGATATCTATGCTGAAAATTTTACATGGAGGACCCAGGATGGGGCTGAGGTTGACATTATATTATCATCAACAGGTGGGGTTGTCCCCTTTGAGGTAAAATGGTCAACCAAACCCTCGCGCAGGGATGCGTCCGGATTGCATTCATTTTTATCAAGCTATCCGGAAATTGAAAAGGGATTTATTGTTTATCCGGGAGAGAAGATAAAAAGAATTACAGAGAAAGTATTTGCCGTACCTGACTGGTGGCTGTTTGGCTGTTTCTAAGCGTTGAGGCCTGCCTGATAAGCAGGACCGCAGCTTTTTAACCTAAAAACGGCAGTTGAAGCCGTAACGAGAGAGGATAAGGTCCTGAAGGAATTTAAATGATCCGATTATTTCTTCCGCCTGAACAGCTTTCATTAAAACAGATTATTATTACAGGGGAACAGGCACGCTATCTCACTTTGGTACTAAGAGTCAAACCCGGCGATCAACTCACAATTTTCGACGGCCTTGGCTTCAGGTATTCATGCAGGATCATCAAGTGCTATAAAAAAGAGGTCGTGGCTGAGAGATCAAAAAAGGAACCCTATTCCGTAGAGTCGCCGGTTTCAATAACACTTGCACAGGGGATTGCCAAAGGCGATAAAATGGACCTCATTGTCCAGAAATCGACCGAGCTTGGTGTCGGAAAAATCATTCCTCTAATTACGGAGAGATCGCAGATAAGACATACACAGAAACTTGACAGATGGAAAAAAATAGCCCTTTCCGCTTCCCAGCAGTCAGGAAGGGAAAGGGTCCCGGAAATTGAAGAACCGGTAGATATCACAAGTTTCTTCTCCAGACAGTTTCCCTTTGTAGAAAAGGGGGACAAGGGCGGGTTCTTTAATTCAGGCATAATCTTCTCGGAAGAAAAAAAGGAGAAAAACCTCAGAGGGATATTTAGCGCCTTTAAAAATGCTCAACAGCTCACCCTTATTGTCGGCCCGGAAGGAGGCTTTTCTAAAGATGAAATAACTACTGCTGTTGAAAACGGTTTCATTGAAACTTCCCTGGGTCCGAGGATCCTGCGCACCGAAACAGCACCTATTGCTGCCATCAGCATTATTCAGTATGAGCTTGGAGATGTGGGCTAACAGGGCTTTTGGTGATTCATCTCACAGAGATCAGAGCATCCCCTTATCTATTATAAAGCAGCAAGTACTTAGAGGAAGCATCAGCTTTGAACAAATTGAAGTACTAAGTATTTAGAAAGGAAAGAGAAATGATCAGATTACTATTTGCTTTGAGCCTGTCTATTATCACAGCTGTCCTGCTGGCGCTTGGATTTTCATACCAGGATGAACTGCCTGATTCCAGTACTGCAGTATCAGCAAGTCATATTGTCATAGTCCAGTAAGAAGAAACACTATGACATGTGCCTGATTTATACCGCCTGTATATCCACAACCTTTTCAACAGGCACAACGATCCAGCCGGTTTCCGCACGGAGATGAATCTCTGTCTCCCCTATTTCTACCAAAGTACCTTTATAAGAAATTTCAGCGGTTCTGACCTCTACTTCCTTACCGATTAGATCATGCATCAGGACCTCCTGCTTAAACTGTTAACAAATTCCCCGCCGAGCAGGAATATACATGACAAATAATACATCCATAAAAGAAACAGTATAAACGTTGTTAATGATCCATATATGGTGCCGACATAAGCAAGGTTTTTCACAAACCATGTAAAGAGGTGCTTGGCCAGCTCCCACAGTACTGTCAGCAGCAGTGCTCCTGCAAGCGCATGTCTGGTATGTACTTTCACATGCGGCACTATTTTGTAAACAGCTGTAAACGTCAACAGGACAACTACAAAGGGGGCAACATATCTTAACAATATGGCAGCCTTATACTTTAGTCCTATTCCTAAAAAGTCGGGAAATTGATGTAACAGACCGGCAACTGAACTGACAGTAAAGGACAGGAGCCAGAAAGCAATCACCAGCGTTACTATAAGCACTGTCCATAGTAACGAAAAAAGAAAGTGCCTCTTTTTGGGAACATTAAATATCACATCCATTGCACGCTCCACAGAATAAAAAAGCTGCAGAGCAAAGAATCCATAGATAACAAAAGTAATGAGACTGATCCCCTTATATGTTATAACATTCTTTAGTTCGTTAGTGATGCCTGACGTAACGGACGGGAAAAAGTTGATTAGTTTTGTGAGTAGAAAATTATAAAGCTCCTGGTTCCCTCCCAGCATATAACCGAAGAGGGCAACAACCAGGAGACCCAAAGGCACTAAAGAGACTATCAGGAAATAAGCTATCGATGCAGCCAGATGAAAACCCTCATCCCTGAAAAAAGAAGTAAAGCTGTTACCAAGTGTCTTAATATAATGCATTTGTCTCTTTATGTTAGTCGGATAAGAAAATATTTTTCTTTAATATTAGAAAGCCAGGGCGTTATGCGACAGGCAACGGGCCTGTATTTATATCTATTTCTGTTTTCTCTGTCTAACAAAAAATTCTACAGGAACGCCTTCGAAGACAAACTCTGCCCTTAGCTGCTTCTCAAGAAACCTTATGTACTGCTCTTTTATGCCTTCCTTCTTATTTGTAAAGATCAGAAAAGACGGAGGGTTAGTCTTGACCTGCGTAATGTAATATATCTTCACCCGCCTGTTCCTGTATAGCGGGGGCTCCTTAATTGAAAACGCTTTTCTTAGAAAGAGATTAAGCTGATGGGTCGTTACCCTCCTTGCACTTTCAGCTATTATTTTGTCGACAAGGGGGAAAAGCTTGGTGACCCTCTTTTTATTCAACGCTGAAATGCTCAGCACAGGGGCATAACGCATGAACCAGAGCTTTTTATATACGTCTTCCTGTACATCCTTCAGATCAAATTTTTCTTTATCAACGAGGTCCCATTTATTTAAAAGAATAACTGCCCCTTTTCCGGCAGAGTGAACATAACCGGCAATCTTCTGGTCCAGTTCAACAACACCATCCGATGCATTAAGTACTATCAGCGCAACATCACATTCTTCAATATTCCTCAAAGTTCTGAGGAAAGAATATCTTTCTATAGTCTGCGCCATCTTGCCCTTGCGCCGTATTCCGGCCGTGTCCACCAGGGTATACTCTTTTTTATAATATGAACAGACAGAATCCACGGCATCCCTTGTTGTTCCGGCTATGGAACTTACAATCATCCTTTCCTTGCTGAGAAGGGAATTAACCAGAGTAGACTTGCCAACATTAGGCCGGCCGACAATCGCTATCTTCGGATGTTCAGAACCTCCCTCCTCCCCCTCAGGAAACTGTTCAATCACTTTCTCCATCAGGTCCTCATATCCATATCCGTTTAGCGCTGACAGGGGATACAAGTCAACGCCCAGTGAATAAAAATCATAAATAGCCTTTTCCTTCTTTGGGCCGTCAACTTTGTTCACTGCATAAAAAATACTCTTACTGTATTTCCTCAGGCTATCAATCAGCTCAGCGTCAAGCGGAAGGACCCCGCTATCAACATCCATAAGCATGATGATAAGATCAGCTTCTTCGACTGCCGCGATGACCTGGTTTTTAACTTCCCTGTAAATTTCCTCGTCAGGTTCATGAAGAAATCCCCCGGTATCTACTACGAGAAAATGCTTGTCTTCCCAAACAGCATCTCCATATAACCTGTCACGGGTAATTCCGGGAAAATCCTCAATAATGGCACTCCGCTTACCTACCATTTTGTTAAATAAAGTAGACTTCCCTACATTTGCCCGGCCAACAATGGCAACTATTGGTTTTTGCATTATTTTTTAAGAACTTTCATTAATATTTATTACTGGAATTTAATTATAGCACAGGGGCAGAAAACATCACCTCCAGAAAAGAGATAATTCCGGTTGTCATTCTTTTATGCGCAATTCAGCATAAAATAAAATTGACCGGCATTTCTTATACATGTTATTATTAAGAAATGTACAAAATTATTTTTATGTGTACAGTTACCCTGTTCAGTATCCTCACTCTCACCTCCCATGCAGACATATATAAATTTAAAGACAGTGAAGGTGTTATTCATTACACCAATATTCCGCAAGGCAGAAACTACAGTAAGGTTATGTCTGAAAGAAAATCAACTCCAGGAAATAAGTACATTTACATAATCAGGGAAAAATCCAGGAAATATAATATTGAACCATCAATTATAAAAGCTGTAATAACCGCAGAATCAAACTGGAATCCCAGGGCACTTTCTCATAAAGGAGCCATCGGACTGATGCAATTAATGCCTTCAACGGCCAGGGACATGCAGATAACCAACCCGTATGATCCTGAACAGAATATCGAAGCAGGCACAAGATATCTGAGATTTCTCCTTAACAGGTTTGACGGAGATATGACGCTGGCTCTTGCTGCTTACAATGCCGGCCTGGGAAAAGTGGAAAGATCTGGAGGTGTTCCAGCAATAACTGAAACAAAAAAATATATCAAAAAGATCATCTCCATCTCAAAAGGCAAATCTTACACAAAGACAAACCGGATATATAAGGTAATCTTCGATGATGGGACTACCCTTTATACAAATACTCCACCGACAAAAAAGCATTTCAAGATCCAGAGTAAAAGTAACCTGGCCTTTTAACATTTCACTTTCAGAGCATTTTTTCAGTACTATCCGGGGATACTGAGTTCCAGTTACAAATATTCACTCCCTGAACTTTCAAATTTCTGAAAAAAAGTCTAAAATAGTAACCCATGACTGAAATAGACATTTTACGCGAAAAAATTCTGGCCCTTAAAGAAAAGAAAAATGCCCTGATTCTCGCCCATAATTACCAGCGGGAAGAGGTTCAGGACATTGCAGACCATACCGGAGACTCTCTGGAGCTTTCGCGAATCGCGGCTTCCATTGATTGTGATATCATTGTTTTCTGCGGCGTAAATTTCATGGCCGAGAGCGCGTCAATACTTTCTCCCCATAAAACCGTTCTCCTTCCGGAGATATCAGCCTGCTGTCCCATGGCTGACATGATAACAGTAAGCAGTGCCAGAAATATAAAAACACATTTCCCAGGCTTCGAATATACGGAAGGATACAGATTCTCGGCAGCATACACACTGCGTGATATCAAAAAAGAGCATCCCGGCGTGCCTGTCGTCACTTATGTAAATACAACAGCTGATGTCAAGGCAGAAAGCGACATCTGCTGCACTTCAGCCAATGCGGTAAAAATTGTCGAATCCCTGGATTCAGATAAAGTCATTTGCACACCCGATAAAAATCTTTCCGCCTGGATCGCAAAGAATACAAAAAAGGAAGTAATATCATGGGACGGTTTCTGCCATGTTCACGAAAGGGCATCTGCAGATGATGTACTGAATGCGAAGAAAGAACACCCTGATGCACTGGTATTGGCACATCCTGAGTGCAGAATGGAAGTCCTGGAGAAAGCGGACCACGTTACCAGCACGTCCGGCATGCTGCGGTTTGCAAAATCATCTGATGCAAAAGAATTAATTATAGGTACCGAAACCGGCCTTCTGTATAAACTCAGAAAGGACAATCCGGATAAAAGCTTTTACCCCCTGAGGAAAGATATGCTCTGTCCGAATATGAAAAAAACATCTCTGAACAGTGTTTTTAAGGCCCTTGAGACAATGACACATATAGTAAAAGTACCTGAAGAAATAAGAGTTCCTGCCCAGAAATCCCTTGACAGAATGTTACAGGTGAAATAGCGCGGAAGATCGGAAGAACGAAAGTTCGAAAACAAAAAATACAAAAAGATTTTTTTAACTTCTGCTCTTCCGAGCTTCCGCGCTATAAAAAGACTGGAAATCCTGCTTCAAATGTATTAATCTTCTTTTAATGCTATCGGGAGAAATTAAAGAACGTGTTTGATAAAATTAAAAACATTATTACCTTCGCCGATCTGCCCATAAAAAAGAAATTTACTTTTTTTTCGACGGGTGTTCTCTGCTGGTTTGTCATTCTTTTTCTTATAGGCCTTGCAGAAGTACCCTTATACACTTCTGCTGCTGCCCTTTTGATAGCGACTGCACTGCTCATATTCTTTACTATAGCGATATCGAGATCAATTTCAAAGCCTGTCAAATCAATTACCAAGCATATTAGATCATTCGGTAAGGGTAAAATAGATCTTTCCCAGAAAAATGATATCAGGTCAAACGACGAGATAGGAAATCTATCGAAAATCTTCTATAACTTAATGGAAGAAATTAATGACCTGGCAGCCTTCAAAAAAGTCATAGAAGAAGATGAGAACCTTGAAGACGTGTACTCCCGCCTGGGGCATGCGTTCCAGGACAAGGTGGGCCTGGACGAATTTATCATTTATGAGGTAGCCACTGATGAAAAAAAGATGAGGCCGGTGTATCCTGTAATTATAAATGAGCAGGAGATATACTGCAGCGAAGAAATCCTGAACAACTGCACGTTATGCAAGGTGGAGAAAACCGGACATATGATCTCCTCCGTGTCATATCCCAACGTCTGCAGACAGTTCAAATCAGGCCCGCTTAAAGCACATGTCTGCATCCCCATGATCATAGGCGGCAAGACCGGGGTCATTGTACAGTTCCTGATTGACAGCAAAAAGATTTCTCTTCATCCAAATGACAAAAGAATCTTTCGGGCTGACAGGTATATAAAAGAATCGCTTTCTGTAATTGAAGCCAAACGACTCACAAACACACTAAAAGAGTCTGCATTAAAAGACTCATTAACGGGGCTTTATAACAGGAGATTCCTCCAGGAATACACCGAAACTCTGATAGCCGGTGTCCTGAGGAGAGAAAGAACGGTTGGCTTGATAATGTGTGACCTGGACTTTTTCAAACAGGTCAATGATTTCTATGGCCATAGTGTCGGGGATACAGTACTCAGGGAGACCTCAAAAATCATCAGAAAATGCATCAGGTCTTCCGATCTTATCATAAGATATGGAGGAGAAGAGTTCCTGATTCTAATGCTTGATATTAATGAAGGTGAAACATTAACGATAGCTGAAAAGATCCGGGAAACCACGGAAGAAACAAAAATAAAGGTATCTGACGGCATAATTAAAAAGACCATAAGCCTGGGTATAAGTGAATTCCCCACAGACACCGATAGTTTCTGGCAGGCTATAAAATATGCCGACGCTGCCCTCTACAGGGCCAAGGAAATCGGTAGGAATAAAGCTATCAGATTTACAGAACATATGAGGTCAGAAAGCAGTATGTCATAGAGGCCTTTTGCTCTTTTCTTTTTTTCAGGTACCATTCAATACTTCTCTACGCAATATTTACAAACCTCAGCCTTGATTGTTAACTGATATTACAGTTATAATATAAAGTTGCCGGATAATTATTTATGAATAAAAAGAATCTTATAAATCTTACAATAGGTCTTTTAATCGTAATAGCATTTTCTTATCTTCTCTTTAAGAACATATCTCTTGCAGATCTGCGAAATGCATTTAAGGAAGTAGAATACTTATATTTACTACCCGCAGTTTTATTAGTTGCACTTACTTTTTTATTCAGGGCCATGAGATGGCGGTATCTTATCAGTTCTGTAAAAGAAGTAAAAACCTCTCATCTCTTTTCTCCTCTAATGATTGGCTTTATGGGCAATGTTTTACCAGGCAGAGCCGGTGAATTTATAAGGCCATACCTTCTCGGCAAGAAAGAGAATCTCAGTTTCAGCGCTTCTCTTGCAACTATTATTGTTGAACGATTGATGGACATGTTGATGTTCTTATTACTGCTCGTTGGAGTATTAATATTTAGTGCTGATATTCTTGCTCAGGGTAATGCAGGACCAGACCAGCGTCTTTTGGGCTACATGATAAAGTTCGGCTGGATAAGTTTTATTGGCTGCATATGTATTTTTTCTTTTTCTGTATTATTGCAGTATAAAAACGATTGGGCCATCAAAATTGTTGAATTTTGTACTAAACCGCTGCCGAATAAGTGGAGGGAAAAGATCATCGGAATGGTACACTCATTCACTGATGGATTAAGTATTTTAAAGGATATGAAGGCCTTCCTGGCATCTCTTGCTCTTTCTATTCCTGTATGGGCAGCAATGATATTTACTTATTACCCCATTCATTTAGCTTTTGGATTGGATTCTCAACTGCCGATGATCACCTCTATTCTTATCGTCAGCCTATCAATTGGCATTTTCATCTCATTATTCCCGGCACCTGCTTTCCTGGGCTCTTTTCAGTATGCTTGTGTAGCAGCACTTCATGAAATATTCGGTATTTCCGAGGCAACTGCTGTAAGCTACGGGATAATTGCCTGGATCGTTGCAATGGGGTTTATTATTATCTCCGGATTATTTTTTCTTGTAAAAGATGATATTTCTTTCAGCGAGATTTCAGCAAGCAGGGAACAGACAGAATAGTACTCCCTTTTTATATGATTACGGGTCCTGATTATTAATTAATTATGAAACTTCAATATCACACAGCATTTTCAGCGGTAATTGCCGGAATCCTTTATATGACGTTTAAATCATGGGGTCTGGCTGCAGCCTGTTTTATCTCGGGGATTTTTATCGACCTGGATCACATTATCGACGTAGTACGTGAACACGGCTGGTCTGTAAAAATAAAGGAATTCTTTCAGATATGTCATACTTCCCAGTTCAATCGTATTTTTCTGCTGTGGCATGGATGGGAATGGTTGGTAATATGTGCAATAGCAGCTTGGGCCACTGAGTGGAATCCATGGATGAACGGGACGCTAATCGGCCTAACATCTCATATGATTCTTGATTCATATCACAACACCTTGAAATTGAGAAGTTATTCTTTGATATGGCGGTGGAAAAATGGTTTTATTTTCGATATAGTTTTCCCTAAAATGGCAGTCGTTAAATATAAACACCGCCACCTTTCTTCTCAAAATGAAAATTAATGCTGACCTTTCCTTCTGAAATCTGTTCATAATTTCATTTCGTCTGTTTCTTTTCATCCAACATATGATAGAATTAGTCGAATTCATCATAGTTAGAACTTCATGTCAAAAAGCCTTTTATAAAATTGAAATCATAGTCCCTGGGCTATAAACTTCGTCGTTTAACAGATAATCACGCAATGAATATTCTCAAACAGAAAATCATCGAGAAGATAAACGAGGAAGGTCCCATTAATTTTGAAACATTTATGGACATGGCCCTTTACTACCCTGAGCTGGGATACTATTCATCACCGGGCAAGAAGATTGGCAAAGAAGGGGATTTTTATACAAGTCCACATCTTCATCCAATATTCGGAGCAATGCTTGCAAGACAGTTTCTTGAGATGTGGCTTTCAATTGGAAAGCCATCCGATTTTTCTGTCATTGAAATGGGCGCCGGTGCCGGGTACTTGTGCAAGGATATCCATGACTATTTAAAAAGGCCTTCCAGCAACGAGGAGCTCAACAATAACAAATCTGTTTTTCTGAACTCATTCAGGTATGTAATTGTAGAACCATTTTCACACTTCAAAGAAAAACAGATCAAACTGCTAGGAGATCTCAAGAAAAATATAACATGGATCACATCTACAGATAAACTTGCTAAAAATATCAAAGGATGCTTTTTCTCGAATGAACTTTTTGATGCGCTTCCGGTACATATTATTGAAATGAAGAAAGAATTCAGAGAAATTTTTGTTAACTATAACGGCAAAAAATTTGTGGAAGAAATGGCAAATCTCAGCTCTGAAGATATTGCACATTATATAGAACAGTACCTGCCTGATGTACAGCAGGGTTACAGGACTGAAATAAACCTGAAAGCAAAAGAATGTCTCAAAAATATGAGTGCAGTACTCTCCAACGGTTTTATTTTTACCATTGACTATGGTTATTCAAACCGTGAATATTACAGTGAAGAACGCTCTCAAGGGACGCTCCTCTGTTATCATAAACACCAGTTTCATGAAAATCCTTATCAGAATATCGGAAAACAGGACATAACTGCACATGTTAACTTTTCATCACTCAAACGATGGGGGGATGAACAGGGATTAATAACAACCGGCTACTGCCCACAGGGAACATACCTTACGGCCTCCGGCATTGATGAAGTAATAGTAGAGCTATATGCGGACTCTCCGGATTACCTGTCAGAAATTTCCAGAATCAAAGGATTGATAATGCCGCATGGAATGGGCGAATCTCATAGTGTTATGATTCAGTATAAGGGAAAAGGGTTACCTGATTTACGAGGATTTTCAATGCGTAACCTGGCAATCAATTTATAAACATGGCTATATATGATTCGCTATCGGCAACCAGATATTTCTACCCTTATTGCCCCATTCTTTTATACTCTTTTATCCTTGCCAGACTTTTCTTCACATCCTCCACAGTATGTGCCTCAATCGTATGAATACAGTCTATTCCCTCAAGCTCTTTGAACAACGTTTCAAAATCAAAGTCACCATCTCCGATAGCGAGATGCTGGTCTGCATACCTTGAATTATCATGAATATGAAGCTCCTTGAGATAGGGTTTGATCATCTGGAGCCACTCTGACAGGGGCAGCTCTGAAAAGAGATTAAAATGTCCTGTATCAAAACACAAGCCGAAGTTATCCGAGTTCATCTCTTTTGCCAGCATAACAAGATGATCCGGCTTACTTTCAAATATATTCTCAATTGCTATTTTGGTACCCAGTGCAGCTGCCCTTTCATTAATAGGTTTCCATGTCTCAAGACTTCCATCGAGCCATATATCAACCCTGCTGTCATATTTCCACTTCTCATATCCAGAATGAAATACAATAACCTTTGGCCTCAGCACTTCGGCAACATCCAGCACATGAGAAAATCTCTGGATAGTAACCTCCCTTACCCTGGAATCTACCGCGCCCGGCGAAAGATCCATAAACGGCCCATGGATTGACAGCTGAGGACCATAATCCAGTTTTTTCTTTAGATCGATTATGTCTGTGTTTTTCAGGCGATCAAAGCTTCCGGAGCCAAAATACAACTCAAGGTTCAGCTTCTCATTTCTTATAAAAGACAGGTATTTATCAAATGAATCATAGGGGACATGGACATGCGGGCTTACCTGAGGTAAATCATTTTGCACTGTTATTTGTCCAGCTTTAACGGGTTCTTTTTGGTTTTTTTATCTTTCCCCGTTTTCTTGCCCTTAGTTGGAGAGGCTGCCTTTTTTGCATCCATTGCCTTCTTCCTGTCAGCAGACGGATAATCCGTTACATACCATCCGTCTCCTTTAAGTACAAAGGAGCTGTTTGTGATAAGTTTTTTCAATTCACCTCCGCATGAACCGCACTCTGTAAGGGGCTTATCCGTCATCTTCTGAATTACCTCAATCTTCTTGCTGCATTTTGTACACTGATACTCATATATTGGCATGTTTTCCTCAAAATAATTATTATTTTTAAGCTATTACGTTATAATAGCCGCTATGTAAATCCTTTATAAGTATAACGTATAACAAATAACTTATAACGCTATAGCAACTAATGAATATATCACATAGCCATGATTCTTGACAAGACACCTGCCCTGTGATAGAAAGAACATATGTGGGAATATACCGATAAAGTAAAGGAACTTTTTCTCCATCCCAAAAACGTCGGCAAAATAGAAGAACCTGATGCCACAGGTGAAGTAGGGAGTATTGTCTGCGGTGATGCCTTGAAACTGACCCTGAAAATTGATAAAGAAACCAATAAAATTATTGATGCAAAGTTTCAGACTTTCGGCTGCGCAAGCGCTATTGCATCATCCACCGCACTAACTGAAATAATAAAAGGAAAAACCCTGGATGAAGCATTAGAGGTCACAAATAATGATATTGCCGATTTCCTTGGAGGTCTGCCGCGGGAAAAGATGCACTGCTCTGTTATGGGCCGTGAAGCCCTTGAAGCGGCTGTTGCAGATTATAGAGGGGAAACGCCTCCTGAAATTGAAGAAGGAAAGTTAGTTTGTGAATGCTTCGGTATCTCTGATGAAAAAATCAGGCGCGCTATCAGAGAAAATAATATTCATACAGTAGAAGACGTAACAAACTTCACAAAGGCAGGAGGCGGATGCGGAAGCTGTATACCTGAGATTGAAAATATACTTCAGGAAGTCGGGGCAAAAACGAAAATCAAGGAAACTAAGAAACCAAAAAAGAAACTTACCAATATTCAAAAAATAGCACTGATACAGGAAGTCATCCAAAAGGAAATAAGACCGCTTCTCCAGGCTGATGGAGGAGATCTGGAATTAGTGGATGTTGAGGGAAACAGGGTTATTGTTTCCCTCAGAGGCATGTGTATGGGCTGCCTGATGTCAGATGTTACCGTAAAAAATATTGAGAAGAAGCTCAGGGAACTTGTTAGTAAGGACCTTGCTGTGGAGGTGGAATGAAAGCCGTCTACCTTGACAACAACGCGACAACCCGGATATCGGATGAAGTAAAGGAAGTAATGCTGCCCTTCTTAAGCGATTACTATGGCAACCCGTCAAGCATGCACACATTCGGGGGAAAGGTACACAGGCATATAGAAAATGCAAGGGAGCAGGTTGCCACGCTGATCAACGCTAAGCCTGAAGAAATAATATTCACGAGCTGCGGCACTGAAAGTGACAACACCGCCATTATGAGCAGCCTTGAGTCAGCACCACATAAACGGCATATTATTACAACAAGAGTTGAACACCCGGCGGTTCTGAACTTCTGCAAGGCCATGTCCAGAAAAGGATATACAGTAACCTTTCTTTCTGTTGACAAACAGGGCAGGCTTAATCCAGGTGAACTGCAATCGGCTATAACAGAGGATACGGCAGTAGTCTCTATCATGTACGCAAACAATGAAAACGGCGTTATTTTCCCTATTGATGAAATATCCGAAATTGTTAAATCAAAGGGTGTTATGTTTCATACGGATGCGGTCCAGGCTGTCGGAAAGATCCCGGTGGATGTAAAAAAACTCCCTGCAGATATAATATCGATCTCAGGGCACAAAATGCATGCTGCAAAAGGCGTGGGGGCCCTTTATGTTAAAAGAGGGACCCGTTTTTCACCTTACATTATCGGAGGCCATCAGGAGAAAGGCAGAAGGGCAGGCACAGAAAATGTCGCCTCAATAATAGGATTTGGCAAGGCATGTGAAATTGCCAAAGATCATGTTGCAGCTGGACATTCAAAGGTAAAAGAACTCAGAGACAGACTCGAAGAAGGCCTTCTTAAAACCTGCCCTGACGCAATCATAAACGGCCATGTCGGGAGCAGACTGCCAAATACAAGCAATATGAGCTTTGAATATGTAGAAGGAGAAGCCATATTGCTTAGGCTGAATGAATTTAACATCTGCGCTTCCTCCGGCTCCGCTTGTACATCAGGTTCACTCGAACCGTCGCATGTATTGAGGGCCATGGGTGTACCTTTCACCGCAATTCACGGTTCCGTAAGGTTCTCTCTTAGTAGATATACCTCGGGAAAAGAAATTGATTTGGTACTTAAAAAATTGCCGGGTATTATAAAAGAACTGAGAGAGTTAAGCCCCTATGGCAGAGAAGTCAGGAAAGGAAAGTAAAAGTTTAAAAAAGAAATGTTACCGGATCAGCCAGCGGATACCTTATTATTTTCCTGTATATACCGCTCCGCCCTTATCTTCCACTTGTCCTGTGATTCAGAGCATACAATGCTGTCAGAGCTATTCGCAGCTGACAGGTCAACATCAATGGGATATATAAATTTATCTCTCTTGATGTCAAAAACAGCACTCGGAGAAGTTAAGGAGGAGCAGACATTTCTCAAGACTCGTAATCAAGGATTTCACTGATTTTCCCTTTGAGTTCATTAAAGTTGGAAGATTTGACCACATAATGATCCGCTGCAACCGCTGCAAAATCACTCTTATAGACACTGTAAGCAGAACATATAATAACCGGCAGGTCATAGGCAGTTTCCCTTATTTTCCGCAAAACACTGAGACCGTCTTCCCCGGGCATTTTTATGTCAAGAGTGACCAGGTCCGGTTTTTCTTCGTCGATCATTTTAAGTGCTACCGCACCGTTTTCAGCAGTGATCACTTCATAGCCTTCATCCGTCAGTTCTTCATTCAGAAGAAGCCTTATATTTTTTTCATCATCAACTATCAATATTTTCTTTTTCATTTGACTGCCCTCCCCGGGATAATGTCCCATCCCATTGTTTACAGAAACGGCTCTATGTCCAGCGACTAACCAAATATGGCTTTAATTTTTCAAAAATACTGCACTGCTGGTTGATAACTTCCTCTGCCTCATGAGAATCAAGATTGTTTGTTTTTCTCACAAATGAAGCAACCCTTGCATAATAAATAGGCACCAGCGCTTCAATTATTTCATCAGGAGACAAGCCATCAATATGTTTTTTATATGCCAGCACAAAATCAAATAATGATTTAATCCAGAGTTCATCAGGAAGTTCAAAATGGGAATTCTCCATTTTTGCCACTTCCTTTATTTTCTCACAGTTCTCTTTTTCCATTACTTTTTCCCAGACATGCAGGTACTTTGATACACCTTCTTTAAATTTATTAACGATATTTTCACTGTCTACTTCCAGAGGTTTTGGAGCAACCTCTGATTCAAATCCAAATATCGCCGTAGGACGGCTCCCTTTTATCTCAAGCCATTTCCCCTGGTATATCTCCATTAAACTGAAAATAGTTCCCACCACCTGTTTAAACATCGGGCTCAGGTCCTTGCCGGGGTCCTTATCATCATGAATTTTAGCGCCAAGGTAAGACTGGCATATTTTGAGGTTCTCACAAATAGCAACAGTAGTCATCCAGATATCAATCCCAAATCTCGCAATGTCAGTACCCCAAACATCTTTTGCGAGAAGGCTCTCAATCAGTTCCAGTGAAAACCCGAAATCTCCTCCGATAGGCTGGCGGACACGTCTGCCGTATAGGGACCATGTCAGGGGATAGGCAATCATATTTGTTATGGTCCCGTCATACTTATGGCGGCTGTAATAAGGGGTAACCAGACCAAAGCCTTTTTTAATAACAGGGGTAATCAGGAGTTCAATCCACTCAGGAGATATGCTCCTCAAGTCCGAATCCAGCATACATCCCGCTTTTGCGTTTAATAATTTGGCTGCTTCCAGGATTGCCTTGATAGCCGTACCTTTTCCTGAGGCCCCTACATACTTTGTGCCCATAATCTTTGTCTCAAATTCAGGCTTTGCGATAAAGGCATTTTCAAAATAATGTTTATCCTGAAGCGCGTCAATGACACTCAGCGTGTCTTCCACGGACCCGCCTTCAGACACCAGGATCACTCCCTTATTTTTCGGAAAATATTTTGCAAGGCCCAGCTCTGCAGCCTTAATAACGCGCCCTATAGTATCCGCGTTATTGTAGCTGGGTATGCCAATAACAATATCAGCACTGCCTACTTCCTGTAATTGCTCACGCATATTTTCATCTAGGGCCATTGTTTGATTTCCGGCAAAAGAACTTTGGTTCAAGTCTGATTCTCCTGTTAAAATTAAATTATATATTCTACATTGTAACACAGAAAGATTTATGAGAGAAAAAAAGTTTGATCAGAGTTCATAATTCATAAAACATTATGGAGATTCAGGGGCAGTCTTTTTCTGGAAAGCAAATAAAGTTCAGTACATATATGAACAAAAACTATTGATACTTTCTGCCTGTTAGCAGGTTTTCATGTTGGCAGAAGGTTGTTAATAGTATCTACTTATGAACAAATGAAAGCACGTATATGAAATATAATATGAAATTAAAAATCTCAAAGCTCTCTATATTAAATTTAAATAAATTTAACACCCTGTGGTCTCTGCCGCAGGGTTATTCACTAATTTTTTAGGTAGCGTAAAAAAGAAGGTACTTCCCTGACCGACTTTTGATTTAACCCAGATCTTCCCCCCGTACATTGTAATAATCTTTTTTACAATTGTAAGTCCCACCCCAGTGTCTTCCTGTTTATCCGGAGGTGATAATGTCTGGAATATCTTGAAAATCTTTTCAAAATATTTCTCTTCAATTCCAGGTCCGTTGTCTGCAATACTGAATCTCCAGGAACTGTTATCTTCGATACATCCAATCTTGATAAGTCCCTGAGGTTTGTCCATGTACCCAACGGCGTTGCTTAATAAATTCTGAAAGACCTGCATAATACGGGTCTTTTCGCATAATATTGAAGGCAATTCATTTTCAAAGGTGATTTTAATATTCTCCGGCGGGGCGGTCATATCGATCACTTCTTCTAATAACTCATTTATGTTAACTTTTACCTTTTTTTCTTTTACATGTTCAATTTTTGAATATGCTAGAATGCCCTCAATCAGGGCATACATTCTCATTACCCTCTTGACAAGTAATTGCAGCTGTTCTTTTCCTTCTTTACCTAACTTGTTTGCGTAATCATTAGATATCCAGTTAGTCAGTGAGCCGATTGCACGCAGAGGTGATTTTAGATCATGCGAGACTACATAAATGAATTCCCTTAATTCTTTATTAACGCTTTTTACTTCTTTAAGAAGCTGAGTCTTTCTCTCCTCAGCCAGTTTATGCTCGGCAATTTTAAGTTGAAGTTGTTCATTAGCCTTTGTCAGCTCAGCTGTTTGCTCTTTTACAAGGTCATGAAGGTGATTTTGGTACATCTTTAATTCCTCTTCAGCCTTCTTGCGCACTGTGATGTCATAAATCATTCCGTGAACATATACTGGTTTTCCAGAACTATCACATATATTTTTTATGAGTTCATGAACCCATCGTATTTGTCCATTTTTATGCATAATGCGATACTCCCGTTCAGTTGAATAGTCTGGTACATGACACACTTTTTCAAAACTCTTCTTTAGGTTAGAGGCATCATCTGAATGGATTAGTTGATCCCACCTTGGTTTTCCAATAACAAATTCTTCTTCAGTATATCCAGTAATTTCTTCAACGGCGCCATGGAAAAATATGGGCATAAAATTCATATTCCCACGAAAAGCTATACCTTGAAAATTCTGGACAAACGAACGGTACCTATATTCGCTCTCAGCCAACTCTTTCTTGGCATTCTTTCTGTCGGTAATGTCTGTAGCAATGTGAATGACCTCCTTGAGATTCCCTTCCTTATCATACAAAGGAGAACATGACACCAGGAAAGTGCCATTAAAGGCCTCGATCTCAATCTCCACCGTCTTAAATTGACCGGATGCTATCATCTTCTTTAAAGGGCACCCCTCGACAGGCTCATCAAATCCATGAAATAACTTATAACACTTCTTCCCCCGAACCTCATCTTCAGACTTATTCAGCAATTTTGAAGCTGCCGTGTTTATGGATAATATATTGAACTCCGTATCGAAAATGCAGGAGGGGTGTCCTATTGCATTGAATATCTCTTTCCATTTAATATGTTCGGTGGTAAGCATATTTAGAGACCTGAGGATAGGAAGTTACTTACAAAACTATCTACGTAATTGTATATCACCAAATACCTACCAGTTACGTTAATTAAATAAATATCACTAATTGAATCATCTGTCAAATTAATATTACTTATAAATACTATAAATTTTACATATTACAGAACGGCACAAGTATTTTAATGAGTATTAACATTTATAATCTTGCATAGAGAGGAAATTTTAATAAAATTTAGAACTGTAAGTTATCTGTAACTTCCTAACCTCAAGAATAATAACGATTCAATGCATAATCCCACCGCAAGTTAAGTATTAACATTAGTAATCTTGCATGAGAAGGAAAAATTTAAATCGTTGACTTCAATAAGCAATTAACGGAATCCTGACTGCATCAACCTTATTGATAACTTCAACTTGTCGAGGATCTGCGACTGACCTGTAACCCGTTAATATATATCGGTAATCAATGAAAGTTGCTCAGTGTAGATGAATATGAAAATCGTTTATTAACGTTAAAAGGTGTGACTAAATAACAACAGATAAAAAAAGACGAGCCACTGCTGACTCTGCCATCCTTATTCTGTATGCGTTAGAATTGTTTTTTCTTGATAGAGGTAAGTGTTTTAATGGTACGTTTTCTCTTTATATTGTGAAAGTTCATCCTTTAATTTTTGTATTTCCTTTTTTAATTCCTTCATTTTGAGTTCTCTATTAACAGCTGCCTCATAGAATATCTCAAGCTCTTTAATTCTTTCTTTGATTTCATTTTCCATATTTTTGCGATCTGTAATATCTTCACACGTTGTAACTACACCTACAGGGGTACCCTCTGAATTTTTTATAACATCTGACATTAACTGCACCAAGAAAATATTTCCGTCTTTGCGTATGTTAACACTTTCACGTTTCCATCTTGTCAAAGATGACATATCCTTTACCGTTAATGACTTCCTGTTTTTTTCAGGGGCAAAAATCCTAACATTTTTGCCTTCTATTTCTTCTGCCGAATAACCATGCATAACCAAATCAGCGGGATTACTATAAAGAATATTTCCCTCCAAATCAATAATCGTAACTCCAATCTGCATTGTCTCAATCGCTTTTTCAAATGAACGAAGTGTCTTTACAACCTGTTTATTTTCGATGAATGATGCTTCTGTCTTTTTAAGCTTTTTGGGGATTAGTAATAATTCATCTATAAGTTGCTCTTTTGTCTTATATTTATCTTTCATCTTTTTCTCATATGATATACAACCATATTCCTCCCTTAAGTTTTATTGCATAATAATTTCCCCCTATCCCTTCTTAACTATATAATCGGATAAAGTTGACAAAATATTAAGAGAATCCCCTATATATTTTTCAGTTGATTTACTTTGGAAATAAATTGATAAAATAAATGCAAAGTGAGTTTTAAACTGAAAGATTGAAGAGCAGGGGTACCAAGGCAAATACAGCTGTCTTTTTGAGAAAAAGAAAAGACCCATTAATCAATCTCCTTTATCAGCCCCTTTACTGCTTTTTGAATTGACAAGGTTTTTCGTCTCTTCTCCTCTGATATTTTCATTTGTTCCTTCAGGTCCCATAATGACTGTATCAATAACAACGTTCTCGTCAGCATAATAACCGCGCACACACTGGTTATCAGGATTAATATTTTAACGGCCACATACCGGACATGTTGTAGATATGAACATTTTTCCTCCCAAAAAGTAATTTCTATGTTTTTTTTCGGCATTAAATGCATTGAGCTTTAGGAATTAAAGAATAGAACTCATGTATTCTGAGATAAGGTTTAAAATTATTGATCTTCTTTAATATTTCACTATTAACATTAGTAATGTTGCATAAAAAGGAAAAATTCAAATCGTTGATAACTTCAACTTCTAAATGAACTCCCGCCTGCTTTAAGCTCATTATTAATTGAGTATTATTTTGAATTCAAAAACAAGAGTATAGTCAATTACTAACACCAATTCCCCTATCTCACACATTAACATTTAAAACAGGCAGTCCCAGTCTCTGCCTGACATTCTCGCCTTTGAACATATTGACCTTTCGTTCCGGAACATCCCCTCTTTCTCCTTCATGCTGGGCCTGCAGTTTTGTCGGAAGGCTGGAGGCATGTCTGACTGTGTGTTTGCCGAATTTCTTTGAGAGGGTATCAACGGTATTGTAGATCTTCGACATTTTCTCTATTTTCGCAGTGTCATCAAAGAGTGTTAACTGGACTTTATTCTCTGATTCCAGCCCGGCAAGGACCACCCCGGTCTGGCGGTGCGGGGTGGTCGGCAGATATATACTTTTAAAACCCTTCTTTAGTATTGCAAGCATTTCTCCGGGATATGCTGTAGGACGGTTCAGTTTAAGCTCTACCCCGACATTTCTGAAATCCTGCCTGCGGAGAAATACAATCAGCCTGGTAGCTGATAGCTTGTGGCGCCTTGCCTTTATACAGGCGTTTTCCAGGTTTTTCGATAATTGGGCGAAGACAAAGTTCTCATCACGTGACGGAGGAGTGAATGTCTTTGTCTTGCTTATTGACTGATAGCTGTTCTTTGATTCAGTAGTAACAGGGTAAATGCTCTTTCCGTTTAGTTCAGACCAGATTTCCCGGTATGGTTTGGAGAAGTGTTCTTTTACAAATTCCTCATCCCTTCTCGCAAACTCAAGGGCAGTTTTTATACCAAGCTTATTTAGAAAGGCCGCTGTATTAGCTCCTATTCCCCAGATTTTTTCAACCGGGAGCTTTTCCAAATACAGATGGATTTCCTTTCCAGGTATAAGAGTCAGCCCATGAGGCTTGTTGTGTTTTGATCCAACCTTGGCCAATACCTTTGAAAGCCCTACCCCAACTGATACATTGATTCCCAGTTCCTTTTCAACCGTTTCCTGCATTTTCGCTGCGATCTCTCCATAGGAACAATGAAAATTTCTCCTGAGCCCGGTCAGATCAACAAATGCCTCATCAATAGAATACTCTTCCACCACTGGAGAAAACCGCTTCAATATCTCAAATATCCGCATCGAAAAAAGACTGTAGGTCTCATAATCAGAGGGAAGGATTACTGCATCAGGACAGACCTTTTTCACATCAGACAATCTCATTGCCCTTTTTATTCCACGCGCCTTAGCCTCATAACTGGCAGCAGCAACGATACCGCGTTCCTTTCCTGTAATTACAGGCTTACCCTTAAGTTCAGGGTTGAGTGCCTGTTCACAGGATGCAAAGAACGCATCCGCATCCAGATGAAGGATTGCCCTTGGCCATGAACGTATATTTAAAGGATGGCTATCCATAATGATTACTGATACTTTCTGACAACAGCTGTTACCACCCCTCCGATTTTAAGTTCATTTTTTGGTCTTATAGGTTTAAACCGGGGATTTGCAGGAATGAGGGCAATATCGTCCCCCCTTTTTTTCAGATATTTCATGGTCCATTCGCCATCAACTTCGGCAATAACTATATCTCCGCTTTTCGGTGCCTGCCCTTTATTTACAATTACCATGTCCCCCGGAAGTATGCCGGCCTCAATCATGGAATCACCCGAGACTTTAAGAAGAAATGTAGCTGTCTGATTTTCTATAAGAAAATCATCTAGAGACAGAGAGTCCATCAGTTCTTCTTCAGCCGGGCTCGGGAATCCGGCCTCAACCGTGCCCAGCACTTTTAAAGGAAATGCAATAGATCCCGGGATGAGCCTCCCCTTTCCATCCCTTCGGAGGACTTCGAGCTGTTCAAGTTTGACAACGAGTTTTGAAACGGCATTTTTAGATTTTAATCCGAGCATTTCACCGATTTCCGAATAGCTCGGCATCCTGCTGTTAGTGGAATAGAAATTTGATATCTCTTTTATCCTGTTATTCAGTTTTTCTTTTTCTGCATCGTATGACATAAAAATATTATAGGTGAACTATCGTTCACTGTCAAGAGGAAAGAGAAATAAATTTAATAATTCTCTCCATAATAGATTAAAAAATGAATACATTATATTATTTATAGAGACATGAATAATAAACCGGTCATATTAGTTATTGCTTTCATCTTTATATTTCTTTCAGGGGCCATAATACACAGCAAAACAGACTCTGCTGAAACAAAAGGACAAAACCTAAAAAACCCCTCTGAAAAAAGCGTGGACAGCCTGATAGCAGAGTTAAAAGACTATGATCCGAAAGTCCGCAGCAAAGCAGCCGAGGAACTGGGAAGGTCAGGGAATACCGATGCAGTAGCTCCCTTAATATTTGTCCTGAAATATGATGATGTCTGGAGTGTCAGGAAATCAGCGGCATGGGCACTGGGGGAATTAAAGGACAGGCGGTCGGTCGGGTCTCTGATCGAGGCGTTGAAGCACAATGACTGGATAGTACAATTCAAAGCTGCAGAAGCACTTGGAAAAATCGGTGACACTCATGCTGTTGGGCCGCTCATTGAGACCCTGCAAAGCGAAAGCTCTCACGTCTACGAACAGGTCACATGGGCGCTGGGGGAACTCTGTGACGACCGCGCCGTCATACCTCTTATCAATGCACTCGAAAATGAACTCCCTGCTGTCAGAATGAATTCAGCAAAGGCATTGGGAAAGATAAGGAACAGACGGGCAGTTGAGCCTTTGATTGCAGCTTTAATGAAAGACAGAATTCCGGAAGTTAAAAAATGGTCGGCATGGGCACTGGGTGCTCTCAATGACAGCAGGGCCATTGAACCTCTTATTGTTACCCTGAATGACGGGGACTATTATGTGCGGATGCATGCAGGTCTGTCTCTCGAAAAAATCGGGAAACCGGCAGTACCGTTTTTGATCCATGCTTTAAATGACAAAAGGGCTTTTGTTCATACAAGGGCAGCCTGGGCGCTTAAGGAGATAACAGGGGCGGATTATGGAAAAAGCGCTGAAAGCTGGGAGAATTGGCTGCTCGAAAATGGATCAGAATAGTATGTCCGACAAAGAACTTCTGGAAAACTGTATTGAAGGCAACCCGGAGGCAAGGAACGTTTTCGTTGAAAAATATGCCAGACTGATATACGGCTCTGTCCATGAAACCCTGCGCCTGAACTGTTCCGGGTATATCAGGGAAGATATTGAAGATATATTCAACGATATTCTGCTCTCTTTTTTCAGGGATGACTCTAAAAAGCTGAGGCAGTTCAGGGGAGATAATAATTGCACGGTCGCAAGCTGGTTAAGGATCATTGCCATTAACACAACACGCAATTTCATAGCGAGAAAAAAGACATTTATTTCCCTCGAAGATAGACCCGGGGACGGGCCGGCACGTATTGACAGGATGTCGTCCCATGAACCTTTAGCTCTGACACGCTTAATAGATTCAGAAGAAATCATGTTATTCAGGGAACTGCTTAAGGAGTTGAAACCTGATGACAGGCTGGTCCTGAAGTACTACTATAAAAGTGATGTTTCGCCTGAGGAAATAGCGAAAATCATGAACATTACCGTAAATACAGTCTACAGTAAAATAAGCAGAACAAAAAAAAGATTGAAAGAAATTCTGGAAAATAAAAAATCACTGTCATAAATCCTTTGTTAAAATGTCTATTATATACAGGTGAACTATGGACGATCTGGATAAAACTTTAAGAGATTTCATAAAAAAGAACCACCCCTTGTATGCTTCAGGGGAATACGGGGACTGTATCGCTGAAGAACATTTCGCAGATTATCTGAACAATTTACTGCCCCCCCGGGAAAAGGAGCAGGTAGAAAACCATCTCGATCAGTGCAATGACTGCTTTCAGAAAAGTATTATGCTCAGCAAAGTAATCGATGAAATGAAAAACAGTGACCTTCCGGACCTCCCTGATGAAATTATGCAAAGAGCCAGGACACTGGTAAAAGAGCCGCAATCCGGGGAAATAATAGAGGTTGTTCTTGAGTTCGGAAGGAATATTATTAACATAATTAAAGATACAGCCCGAATATGTTCGATTCCAGAACCGGCCGTACTAAGCACCAGGGACAGCAGTAAATCAGAAAACCTTCCGTATACAGCACGATTGAGAAAGAAATTCAGGGAAATAAATGCCGAAGTTTTTCTAGAACGAACAGGCGGGAATGAATGCGCCATAGAAATAATAATGTCCGAACAGGAATCAGAAGAACTGCTGGATGATATAAGGATCAACCTTATATCCGGAAAAAAGGAACTCGCTTCTTATCTGACAGTCAAAGGGTCCGTATCTTTCAGAAACCTCAGGTTTGATAAATATGTCCTGAAAATTTACAGAGGAAAAGATCCCATTGGATCAATAAAGTTAAAACTCTCATCTATATCATGAAAACATTTGAACTTATTCTCACCCGTGAAGGCGGCAGGATAAGGGTATGCGCAACCGACAAGCCGGACCAGACTCTGAAACAGTATGAAGAAAGGCCTGTTTCTTTCGGCAGGATCGACAAACTATGCATAGAAGTCCTTTCAGTTCTCAACAGGGCCAATAACAGGAAGAATATAGAAAGCAGCTTCATCGAAGAACTCAAAAAAACCGGACAGGACCTTTTTGATAACCTCTTGACGCCGAATGCAAAGAGGAGACTGCTTGCTACTTCCAGTACTACTCTTTCACTGGATATAGACGATCAATTAACCCACATACCGTGGGAACTGCTATACGACGGCAGACAGTTCCTCTGCAGGAAATTCAACATTGGAAGAACTGTCAGTACAAAACAGAATATTTCCGGCTTAAAGAAAAGACCGGTTAATAAATCCCTCAGAATGCTGATCATCGCAGACCCCCGGGAAAATCTTGATGCTGCATACAGAGAAGGCATTATGCTCAGAGATGAGCTGATTGAACGGCAGGACAGGATAAAAGCGGACCTCGTAAGCAGCAGAGTCGACAGACAGTTTGTCAGGCGGCATTTACGTGATTATGATATCGTGCACTATACCGGACACGCGGAATACAGGGAAGACGATCCATCAAAAAGCGGCTGGCTTATGTCTGACGGGATATGGACTGCCCCGGACACAAGGAATTTAAGCGGAGAAACCCCGTTTCCCTTTCTTATCTTTTCGAACGCGTGCCATTCAGGCCGGGCCGGGCAGTGGCACACTGACAAGGGAGACTATGACCTCGCCGCTACTTTTCTCCATTGCGGGGTAACACACTATGTTGGAACATTCCTTGAGATAAACGACTCCCCTGGTTCGGTCTTTGCGGTAGAATTTTATAAGGCCTTCAGCAAAGATGTTTCCATCGGGGAAGCCGTAAGGATTGCAAGAGAACGCCTGGTCGAACAGTATGGAGAAAGTAATACTATCTGGGCCAGCTATGTCCTTTATGGTGATCCTTCATATAAAATACCATCTAAAACTCCAAAGACGGTTTCATCTCCCAAAACACGTTCAAAAACACATTATGTAATCGCATTTTTTATAGTTCTGTCCTTAGTCTATTTCTGGGGAAATGATCTGAACAGTCCCCCTGCCCCGCCGCTGGACATTCCGCCGGTCCAAACAGCTGCAGAACAGGCCGGGCTGGAAGTATCCTTTAAAAATATGACCGGCCTGCGCGAAGAGGACGGTTCCATTATAAAGGAGATTCTGACTGAAGAGAGCCGGATGTATTTATACGACCGTTTCAGCTTTATTTTTCAGAGTAATAAAGATGCATATTATTATCTGATAGTTTCAGATTCTCATGGCAAAGCGCACCTCCTTTTTCATGACCGCGGCAGCCGCAGAGAGAACTCCCCCAATGGCCCGGAGTATCTCATATCACTTGAGGCCCACCTGCTGAGACTGGATGAAAAGAATCCTGCACAGGCCATATACATTCTGTCAGCTGAAAAAGGGATAGAAGAGATTGAGCCTCTCCTTTGGGAAATAGAGAAGCTGAATGAAAATTCGGGCAGAGGACTGAAGGCCCAGAATACTGATGACCGGTCGGAATATGTGATAGTGCTGAAGGTTGAACTGGATGATGGCAGGATTAAGAGAATCAGGTAAGGAAAAAAATAAAGTAGTGCTTTTGACACTTTTTAAGACATTACATTTGAACACAATACTTAAATCGAAATCAAGATATCCTTCACGGATTCATAATCCGATTCTTTATTTGTTTGAAACAGATATGAATGTTTTATAATCAATGTCTTTCTTGGGATTTGAGCATCTCAAATTTATTCAAATGTAGCAGAATTGTAGTAGTTATCCTCAGATCTTGTTCAGAAAAAGTCTGCACAGGATTAAATACTTGAAGGTAATACCTGCAACTCAACAAAATACGATACAGAGAGAAAAACTTAATAATCATGATACTAATAATCTGTGTAGAAATTGAAATTGAGCATTATCTGTAGAAAGTGAGAAAAAACGCCCTTTGGGTGCCAACCCAGCGGGCGTTTCTTTGAAACTATATTCCGAGATATCTGAACTAAGCTGGCGGTGTTCCTTCCTTAAAATCCTTTCGAATTTTTTCCCGGAACTCTGGCGTGTCCTCATATCCGTGGACTTTAATTCCATGTTGAACAACAACCTCTAAAAGTTCCTCATCAGTGTCAGCGGAAAGAGCAACGGTACACTTAATGTCACCTGGATAGTCTCTGCAATCAATGTATTTTCGTGCCATGATATCCTCCTTTTTTTATGTTCATTATCTTAATAATAAATTATGTCTATTGAAATTTTATTACTATGACGTAGATCATATAATTAAAGATGCGATTGACAAGTCACCAAGGGTTCAACTCTAGATGAGTCATTGATTTTTCAATTGAAATATGCACTAAAAGAGAGGAAACTGAGAACAGTGTGTAAGAGTAATACTTAAAGTCAGAACTACCTTTATTGATAATGAATGAAAACCTGCAAATTTCAGAGAGCAACGAAAATTTTGTGCTAATAGTTTATTAGTATCATCATTAGTAATTGTTGACTGATTTTCATTAATATGTTGACCAGTTGTTGATTTCAACGATGGTTTTTTTAGGTTTACTGCCTGCTCTTCTTCCAGCAATTTGCTCCCCCCCCAAGCTGGTTACTATTGAGTTCAAAAACGTTGTTAACAGCTGAAGATGCTAATGAGTCGTTTCCGTTGAAAAATAAAATCGATATCACTACTAAAAGAAGTATTATTATATATGTAAATAAAGAGCCTTTAAAAGATAATATGGTATCTTTCTTTTCCGTTATCTCTTTATTGGAATTTAAACTTTTAATTTCGTATTAATCAATCCTCCTATCTTTTGCAGTTCGTCATCAGAAAACTTTACTATTATTTTGGATTTTTTTTCTTCAATTATTGTATTAACTTTATCTATCAGTTCACTAATTTCTTTTGCTGAAAGTTTGAGTTTTCTAGTAGTCTTTTCCAGTCCAGTTTTATGGTACATAAATTCCAATAATTCCTCTAAATCACTTAAAGTAAGTTTTAAACGGAAGGATTGAAGAGCTTGCGTGCCAAGATAGATACAATCATCAACTGGGGAAAAACTGAAAGTCCATGAATCAATCTCTTTTATAGCTAGATTTTCAGTATGTTTGTTCTTGTTTGGCTCATCAATATTTTTCAAGGACTTGCCTTTTGTTGCATCACTGCCTTTTTTCTCAAGTTCCGCAATGAAAGATTCGTCAGCATTAAACCCACATACACATTGCTTGTCAAGGTCGATGTCTTCACGACCGCATGAAGGACACTGTAATAATATAGATGACATAAATAGTCTTCCTCCCAAAGAGTAATTTCTATGTTTTTTATTCGGCTTTAAATCGATTAAGCTTTAGGAATTAAGGAATAGACATCTTGTCTTCTAAGATAAGTTTTAAAATTATTGATCTTCGTGACTGTCCCGTAATCCATTAATATATAATGGTAATCAATAAAAGTTGCTCAGTGTGAAGGTTTCTATTATTTATCGTCAAAATCTGCTCTGATGAAAAATAACCATACCATCATGATCTTCAGGATGGAAACAGTTTGGAGGTTATCGATAACATCTATTACTAAACGATATTGCAGATACAAATTTTTGAGTATTTGAAAGCAATAATCAATGGATTAGGTGGTCACTTAATTGAACTACCAAAAAAAAACTGACAGCAACCCAGATTCAGCACCTGGTTATCTTCTGATAAGCGAGACCTTAAACTTTCTGTTACATAGTAAATTCTTCGAGTACCGTTTTTTGTTTTATTGACCAGTTCATTAGCTTCTAATACTTTTAAATGTTTTGATGTATTGTATGTTTGGATGCCAAGAATATCAGACAAATCCTGAACCGTTGCTTCCTGCTTTAAAAGCTCTTGGATAATCTGCAACCGATTTTCATCAGCCAATGCTTTTAATATCCTAGCCCAATTATTCATTATTAAGACAATATCCTCACAAGTTAATATCGTCTTTCTTTGAAGAAAACTTGATACGATCAACAAAATCCCCGAGAAGGAAGAGTGCTATTGGTTATCGTCAGATTTTGCTCTGATCATAAAAAAAGATTTCATCATGATACGAATAATCAGCAGGGATTGTAAAGCGGTAATCCCGCCCCTTCCGTGATCTGTAGGGGCTCCCCTTGCGGGTGCCCTTTTGTTTGCGAATGCCCTTTTATAAATTATAATGCCATGAAGGTGGTTCGGCATTATAATAAATTCATCAATATCTACATTTCCGTATTCATTGGGAATAT
>JBDLIC010000008.1:0-46604 GCA_039715075.1 Nitrospirota bacterium | reverse complement strand
ACAGGTCAAGAGACCCTGAAACGAGTTCAGGGTGACAAACCGGACTTTCCGCAACAAGGACCAGTAAAATCAAATATTAATATTTTTAATATAGTAGCTCCGGCGATGACATATTTTGATGCGCAGACCTTATATTTATCTTTTTTTTCAATAGACTGGGTTTTGATATTGATTTGTGGAGGGGTGTATTTTTGCCCGGGTCCATTGCATTGGCTTTACACATATTTTTCAAGTGTGATAATATTAGTGTTCCTTAATAGTTAATATTTTGTTGTTTATTCAGGAGAAAGTTATTTATGAGAATGGCGATTGGCATAGATATCGGAGGGACTAATACTAAATTTGTCCTTGCCGATGAAGAAGGAAAAGTGCTTAGCAGCCACACAAGCCCCACCCCTTCTGTATCAGAAAAAAGCTCGGACAGGATAGTAAAAGGGCTGATTACTAATTTAAAGAAATTTATTGATAAGGGGTCCACAAAATCAGCAATGTCCGATCAATCGAACATTGCCGGTATCGGGATCGGTGTTGCGGGTCTCATAGACAGATCCAACGGCAAAGTAATGCAGTCTCCGAACATTTCTGCAATAAATGGTGTCTCACTGAAAGACATATTCGAAAAAGAATTTTCCCTCCCCGTAGCTTTGGAGAATGACGGTAATATTTACGCGTATGGAGAAAAATGGGTTGGAACCGGAAAGGATTTCAGCAATTTTGCTGTACTTACGCTGGGAACAGGACTGGGCGGAGGACTGATTTACAAAGACAAGCTTTACGAGGGGCCAATTGAAATAGGCCATATGTCGATTGTACCGAGCGGACGCTACTGCACATGCGGCAGCACTGGATGCCTCGAATCCTATGCCTCGGGAAGGGCGATAGTGGACAGGGCCATATCGTCTCTGGAAAAAGGCACGGAAAGTATGCTTGCTAAGTGCTGCGAAGGAAACTTCTATAAAATAAATCCTGAGGTAATATTCAAGACAGCCCTTGAAGGAGACAGTCTGAGCAGGGAAGTCTACAGGGAGGTAGGACATTTTCTCGGCATTGGTATTGCAAACCTGATAAACCTCATGGGCCTGGAAGCCGTAATTATTGGTGGAGGACTTATAGGCGCCTGGGACCTGTTCATTGACGAATTGACAAAGGAGGCATCAAGGAGAGCATTTAACCCTCTGTTTTCCAAAGTGGAAATAATGAAAAGCAGCCTTACAAAGGATGCCGGTTCTATCGGAGCTGCCGGGTTTCTTTTCAGCAAAATTTCTCCAGCTTAAGCGGGACCCGGACGGGCCGCATCATTAACTCATGTCTGAAAGCAACATAAGAAATTTTTCAATTATTGCCCATATAGATCACGGCAAATCAACGCTGGCTGACCGTATTCTTGAGATCACCGGCGCCCTCTCGCAGAGGGAGATGTCAAAGCAGGTGCTTGACTCAATGGACCTGGAGCAGGAGCGGGGAATAACAATCAAGGCTCATGCCGTGACACTTAACTATAAATCAAGGAGCGGTAAGGATTACATCTTCAATCTTATAGACACGCCAGGGCATGTGGATTTCTCATATGAAGTTTCACGCAGCCTGGCATCATGTGAAGGCGCTCTCCTTGTGGTTGACGCCTCGCAGGGTGTTGAGGCGCAGACCCTGGCCAATACTTATCTCGCGGTCGAGCATGACCTTGAGATCATTCCCGTAATCAACAAGATAGACCTTCCCGGGGCTGAACCGGAACGGGTTAAGGCTGACATTGAAGAGTCCATAGGGATTGACTGTACGGATGTGCTCCTGACTTCCGCAAAGGACGGTACGGGAGTGATTGAAGTGCTGGAATCAATAATAAAAACGGTCCCTCCTCCGGCCGGCAGTAAAGACCGTCCGCTGAAAGCCCTGATATTTGATTCGTGGTTTGACAACTATCAGGGAGTAATTGTCCTTGTCAGGGTCTTTGACGGAGAAGTAAAGAAGGGCACAAAAATATCACTAATGGCAGCTCAGAAAACACATGAAGTCCTGGAGGTGGGAATTTTTACCCCTAATAAAAAACCTGTCAGCAAGCTTAAGGCAGGTGAGGTCGGCTATATAATAGCGAGCATACGGACTGTTGCTGACACCCAGGTGGGAGACACAATCACCAATGTGGATAATCCGACTTCCGAGCCGTGCCCTGGATATAAGGAAATAAAGCCGATGGTGTTTTCCGGGCTCTACCCTACAGAGACGAACCAGTATGAAGACCTGAAAGATGCCATGGAAAAACTGGTCCTTAACGACTCTTCATTCAACTTTGAGCCCGAATCTTCATCAGCGCTCGGTTTTGGTTTCCGGTGCGGGTTTCTCGGACTTTTACATATGGAAATCATCAAGGAGCGGCTCGAAAGAGAGTTTGAGCTTATGCTGGTAAACACCGCCCCCACTGTTGTATACAAAATAACAAAAACTGACGGCAGTACAATTTTTATTGACAGTCCTGCAAAACTGCCTGATAAATATGAGAGCATTGAAGAGCCTTTTGTGAAAACCACCATATTTGTGCCGGCAAAATATGTCGGCAATATACTTGAGCTCTGCCAGGACAGACGGGGCGTTCAGAAGGATTTTATCTATATAGGAAAAGACAGGATAAAGGTTCTGTATGAATTCCCGCTGAATGAGATTTTGTGGGATTTTTATGATAAACTAAAATCTTCATCGAGCGGCTATGCCTCGATGGACTATGAATTTATTGGATACCGGGAATCAAAGTTGATCAAGCTTGATATTTTATTAAACAATGAACCGGTAGATGCTCTTTCCATGATTGTACATAAGGACAGGGCTTATTATAAGGGGAAGCATGTGGCTGAGAAGCTGCGGCAGGTCATACCGAGGCAGCTTTTTGAAGTAATAATTCAGGCAGCTATCGGGAGAAAGATCATAGCCCGGGAGACCATAAGGGCAATGCGAAAAAACGTTCTTGCAAAGTGTTACGGCGGGGACATAACTAGAAAAAGGAAACTTTTGGAAAAGCAGAAAGAGGGTAAACGCCGGATGAAACAGGTCGGCAGGGTAGAAATCCCCCAGGAGGCTTTTTTAGCTGTTCTAAAAGTTAAGTAAAGGAAAAAAGAAATTGGCCAAAAAAAAGGTGTTGCGAAAATCAAAAGCCCGAGAGTATACAGAAGCAATAATAATAGCGGTAATACTGGCCCTTCTTATAAGGGCGTTTGTAGTACAGGCGTTTAAGATTCCATCAGGTTCCATGGAGGATACCCTCCTGATCGGAGACCACATCCTTGTGAGCAAGTTTATTTACGGGACAAAAATTCCATTCACCGACACCAGGCTCCTGATATTCAATCCTCCCAAAAGGGGTGACGTTGTAGTGTTTTCTTTTCCAGGCAACAAAGACATCCCGGAATGTACCAGCGCTGCGAAGAATTTTTCGACAAGGATCGGAAATGTTTTCAGCAGCGGGAACCCTGTTTACATATTTAAAGATGAATGCAGGGACTTCATCAAGAGAGTCGTCGGGGTCGGTGGAGACAGGATAGAGATAAAGGACAAAATCGTTTATGTCAATGATATGCCGCTGACAGAACCGTATAAAATCCATAGAGAGCAGCGAATCGCGAAAGGTGAACGGGACAACTTCGGCCCCTTTACCGTTCCCCGCAGAAGCCTTTTTGTTATGGGGGACAACAGGGACCACAGTTATGACAGCCGTTTCTGGGGCATTGTGGACATGAGTGAGATCAAGGGCAAGGCATTTATTATGTACTGGTCATGGGACAAAGACGGTTCCTGGTTCAGCAAGGTCCGCTGGAGCAGGATCGGACAACTACTGCATTAACGATATTATTATGTTCACAGGACTTGTTGAGACATTGGGAATGATTACCTCGCTTAAAAACACCGGGAATGGAATAAGGCTGTCCCTTAAGCCTTCAACTGTCTTTGAATTGAATATGGGAGACAGTGTTGCCGTTAACGGGGTATGCCTCACTGTTACGAAGCACAATGAAGATGCCTCTTTTGATGTGTCACCGGAGACCATGAAAAGCACAAACCTCGGCGAGCTGAAGGTCAGTGACAGGGTCAATCTTGAACGGGCCCTGAGGCTTTCCGACCGTCTTGGAGGACATATTGTTACAGGGCATGTAGATGGAAACGGGACAATCACAATCAAAAAAACGATTGGAGAGTATACCTTTTATTCCTTTGATACGTCCCCGGAAATTTTAAAATATATTGTAAAGAAAGGTTCCATAGCCGTTGACGGGATAAGTCTGACGGTAACAGAACTTGACAGCAGATCGTTCAGTGTGGCCATTATCCCGCACACACTTACCGCGACAAACCTTGGAGGCAAAGGTGTTGGTGACAAGGTCAATCTGGAAGTGGATATAATGGGCAAGTATGTCGAAAAACTGCTGGGCAAAGAAAGCTCTGACTCTGGTCTGAAGGAACTGCTGAAAGAGGAAGGGTTTACAGATGAATAAAAAAACAGTCACAAAGAAAACAACAAAAGCGAAGCGGAAAATTAAATTTAATACCATAGAGGAAGCCCTTGACGATATCAGAGAGGGTAAGATGGTCATCCTTATTGACGACGAGGACCGGGAGAACGAGGGTGATCTTACCATTGCCGCTGAAAAAGTGACACCTGAGGTAATTAACTTTATGGCAAAATACGGCAGGGGCCTGATATGCCTTTCGTTAACTCCCGATAGGGTTGATGAACTCAAGCTGCCGATGATGGCTGACTTGAATACGGCACGTTTCGGCACTGCATTTACCGTATCCATTGAAGCGAAAAAAGGGGTAACAACCGGTATCTCTGCAGCTGACAGGGCAAAGACAATCAAGACCGCAATAAACAAGAAAAGTAAACCCGAGGACCTGGCCATGCCCGGGCATATATTTCCCCTGAGGGCACAGCCCGGAGGGGTACTGAAACGTGCGGGACAGACGGAGGGCTCAGTTGACCTTGCAAAACTGGCAGGGCTTAACCCTTCAGGTGTTATTTGTGAAATAATGAATGATGACGGCACCATGTCAAGGGTACCCGAGCTTGCAAAATTTGCTCGTAAACACGGTATGAAAATGATTACCATTAAAGACCTGATCCAGTTCCGCATGCGCAACCAGTGCCTTGTTACAAGAAAGGCAACGGCTAAACTGCCTACTTTACCTGGAGGCAAGTTTACTGCCATTGTATTCGGCAATCAGGTTGACGACTCAGAACATGTCGCGCTTGTGAAAGGCGATATATCTCCTGAAGACGAGGTCCTGGTAAGGGTCCACTCCGAATGCCTTACCGGTGATGCCTTCAACTCAAAGAGGTGTGACTGCGGAGAGCAGCTTCACAAGGCGATGAGTATGATCAAAAAAGAAGGCAAGGGGGTTCTCCTGTACATGAGACAGGAAGGCCGGGGCATAGGGCTTGCCAATAAGATAAAGGCATATGCGCTTCAGGACGAGGGCATGGATACTGTTGAGGCAAACGTAAAGCTCGGATTCAAGCCTGACCTCAGGGACTATGGAATAGGGGCCCAGATGCTGGTAAACCTTGGAGTTCATAAAATGCGGTTAATAACGAATAATCCCAAAAAGCTTATCGGACTTGAGGGTTACGGGTTGAGCGTTGTCGACAGAGTGCCTCTTGAGACAAAGGCCCATGACAAGAATGTTCAATACCTAAAGACGAAGAAGAAGAAAATGGGACATATATTGAAAAATTTATAATTTCCTTAACGGAGGATTATCATGAAAACATACGAGGGAGAGCTTCAGGCAAAGGGATTAAAATTTGCCATTATCGTAAGTCGCTTTAATAATTTTATAACTAACAAACTGCTTGGCGGTGCTATTGACGCACTTGTCAGGCATGGTGCAACGGAACAGAACATCGCTGTAATAAAAGTCCCGGGTGCATTCGAGATACCTTTAGCCGCAAAAATAGTAGCTGAGAAAAAAACTCATGACGCTGTTATCTGCCTCGGGACAGTTATACGCGGTGCAACGCCCCACTTTGACTACGTTGCAGCTGAAGCAGCAAAAGGGGTCGCCACTGCTTCAATGGACTCAGGGGTCCCGATTGCATTTGGTGTCTTAACCACAGATACGATTGAACAGGCTGTTGAAAGGGCCGGTTCAAAAAGCGGTAACAAGGGATGGGATGCTGCCATGGTCGCAATTGAGATGGCACAGCTGTTAAAGAAGTTATGAGTTATGAGTCAAGAGTTATGAGTATGACAAACAACCGGACATTAGCAGATACCTGTCTTGCTGTTTTTTCTCCACTCTTTACCCATTACCCATTACTGATTACTGTTTTATGAAAAGACGACGATCAAGAGAATATGCCCTGCAGATTCTGTTTCAGCTTGAACTGACAGACAACCAGTTAAGTGATGAAATGTTAAGTGATTTCTGGGAAGGTAATGACGAAGACGATGAAGTCAAGGAATTCACTTATAAAACAGTTGTGACTGCCCGCAAGAATATTGATAGAATTGATGAGGCAATTCAAAAGGCAGCTGAGCACTGGTCTCTCAAGAGAATGGCGGCCATAGACAGAAATATTCTGAGAGTTGCGACATGTGAACTCCTGTTCAGGACAGATATCCCTCCATCGGTTGCCATTAACGAGGCACTTGAAATCGCCAAGAAGTACTCCACTGAAGAATCAGCGCCTTTTATAAACGGAATTCTGGACAGGATAGCTCGTGAATTGTCTTCATCGGGTAATCATAAAGAAAAGTCTCATTAGTTAAGAGGGTTTTTTAATAATGCGATGACTGCCTATGCTGTCATATCTGATGTCCATGCCAACCTTGAGGCCCTCCACGCGGTTCTTGAAAAGCTAGAGAAAGCTAATGTCGACAGGATACTTTTCCTGGGAGACAGCGTTGGTTACGGCCCAAACCCCAATGAATGCACTGAAGAGCTGAAAGACAGGTCAGCCGTCTTTATAGCCGGCAACCATGATTGGGCGGCTGTCGGTAAAAATGATTCTGCATCCTTCAATATTCATGCAAAGACCGCCATTGACTGGACACGGGAATTGCTGACCGCTGAAAACAGGGAGTATCTTGCGGCACGTCCGCTCACAGCAGAACTGGAAGAGGACGATATATTCCTTGTTCACGGAAGTCCGTATGAGCCGCAGAAATGGCATTATTTATACAGCGAATATGATACGGTGGATAACTTTTCACACTTTAAGGAAAAGATATGTTTTGTCGGACATTCCCATGTACCGTTCATTGCAGAATACCCCGGCAGAGGGACGGTCAGTTTTCATGATAATATTACGAAGATCAAAACAGACTGCAGATACATTGTAAATGCGGGCAGTATCGGCCAGCCGAGGGACGGTAATCCTGAAGCTGCTTATGTCATTTTAAGAGACAGGGCAATAGAAATAAAACGGACCTCTTATGATATAGTATTAACGCAAAATAAAATGAAGAAAGCCGGATTGCCTTCGTATTTGATCGATAGATTGTCTGAAGGAAGATAAACTTTTAGGATTCAAGGAGCCAAGGGGTCAAGGATTCAAGTGAAAAAAGAAATAATCCATTATCAGTTAGTGATTAAATTGCAAGTAACATTCGTTTTAATAATTGATCAGAACTCATTCACTCGAACCCTTGACCCCTTGAATCCTTGAACCCTGTTTTTTAATAGGAGGAAAAATTGATACCACGTTACTCAAGGCCTGAAATGGCAAAGATCTGGGAGCCTGAAAATAAATTCCGGAAATGGCTCGATGTAGAGATAGCCGCATGCGAGGCATGGGCAAAGCTGGGTGAAATACCGAAGAAGAGCCTGGCAACGATAAAGAAAAAAGCAAAATTCAGCGTTAAGCGTATTGATAAAATAGAACTGACCGTTAAGCATGACGTCATAGCATTTCTGACTTCAGTGGCTGAGAATGTGGGCCCTGATTCCCGTTTTATACACAAGGGGCTCACATCTTCTGATATTGGCGATACCGCACTGGCACTGCTTATGAGGGAAGCTGCGGACATCATCATTAAAGACATTGAAGCCTTGATGAAGGTCCTGAAATCCAATGCCATGAAGTATAAAGATACGCTGCAGATGGGCAGGAGCCATGGCATTCATGCAGAACCCACAACATTCGGGCTTACCTTTGCTCTCTGGTATGAGGAGATGAAACGGAACCTTTTCAGAATGAATACCGCTCGGGAAACAATCAACTACGGCCAGCTGTCCGGACCGGTTGGCACCTTTACAAGCCTTCCAGCATCCATTGAAAAATATGTATGTAAAAAGCTGGGCCTTCAAGTGGACCCGATCGTAACACAGGTAATTCAGAGGGACAGGCATGCCGAATACATGAATACCCTTGCACTCATTGCCGGCGCTATTGAAAAGATGTCAGTGGAAATGAGACACCTCCAGAGAACGGAAGTCCTTGAAGCAGAGGAGCCGTTTTCAAAGGGGCAAAAAGGATCATCCGCAATGCCGCACAAACGTAACCCGATCGGGAGTGAAAACCTGAGCGGACTGGCAAGAATTGTGCGTTCAAACTCGATAGCTGCGATGGAAAACATGCCTCTCTGGCATGAACGGGATATCAGCCACTCCTCGGTCGAAAGAGTGATCATCCCGGACAGCACCATTCTGATCAACTACATGCTTAACAGGATGAAAGGCATACTTGCAGGAATCCAGGTCTATCCCGAAAGAATGAAAGAGAACATTGGAAAGAGCTACGGCCTCTTCAGCTCCCAGCGCGTCCTGCTGAAGCTTACTGAAAATGGTTTAAGCCGTGAAGACGCATACAAAGTTGTACAGGAAAGGGCCATGCAGAGCTGGAAAGAAAAAACTCCTTATAAAGACCTGCTCAAACAGGACAAGGTCATTACCAAATACCTGTCGGTGAAAGAGATTGATAAGCTCTTTGATATGAAGTTTTATACGAGGAATGTGGGTTTTATTTTTAAGAGGGTGTTTGGAAATGGCAATAAATCTCCGGGAAAGCCAAAGAAAAAAATCGGCAAATGATCATCCTGGGAGCAGATTGATGTCCGCTCTCCCATATTTTTTTCAAACGGGCTATTACACCTTCTCACTTTCTTCTTGCTGAATAGAGTGTTTTCCTTTTAAAATGTAACATCTTAAACAAATCAAGGGAGGACAATATGATCCCCTGGGAAGACCTCGAAAAAGCGATTTCAATTGCAAAGAAATATAGTGTAGGCAGGATGTACCTGATAGGGTCTGCATTACATAAAGAAAGTGAAGAAGTGAATGACTATGATTTTGCGGTTCTCGATGTGCCGCCAGAGAATTTTTTCAAATTCTATGGTGAGATCATGCGGGAACTGTCCAAGAGTGTAGATATTATAGATCTGTCGGGAAAGATGACCAAATTCAAGAACATTGTCATGGAGGAAGGGAAAGTAGTTTATGACAGATCAGCAGCTTAAGAAATACTGTGATGCTGAATTTGAAAATATAGACACTGTAGTATCCGACCTCCTCTCTGTTGTTAAAGAAGAAGCGGATGACTACTCAACTCCGGAACTTGCGGCAATCGCCACGTTTCTTCATAATATTTACAAGGGCATTGAGAATCTCCTGAAACGCATACTTATTGCCCAAGGCTCGGTAATCAGCAAAACTCCCACATGGCACAGAGATCTTCTGAAGACTGCTCTTGAAAAAAAGATCGTAGATCGTGAGTTATACAACCTGCTTTCAGAATACCTGGCGTTCAGACACTTTTTTGTTCACGCATACAGCTTTAACCTCAAGTGGGGAGCAATAAAACCTCTTGTCAATAATCTCGCGAATATGCTGAAAGTCTTCCGGTCGTCGATTGAACGATATTTATAGATTCTGGGAAGGTCATAACAAAATACCTGTCAACGAAAGAAATCGATAAGCTGTTTGATATGAAGTTTTATACGAAGAATGTGGGTTTTATTTTTAAGAGGGTTTTTGGTGGAGATAAAAAAACGGCTTCTTCGGGGAAATCTGAGAGAAGTTCTGTTAAAGCAAAATAAAAAATTACAATCCATGGATTGTTTTCCTGAACTAAGACAGGTTAAGTAGGTAATATAAGGATAAAGTAGGTAATAAGTAGTGTCCAGCACCTACTTAAAACATGTCTAAAATGATGATTTATCTACCCAGCTTTATTCACTTTTACTAAATCGTAGTGTAATATTTGAAGCATTTGAGCAGGTTATAAAAACTATGGAGGTTCAACCTCGATAATTCTTGACAGACACCAAGATTTTCATTGACATCCTTGCTATACGGTGTTAATATTTTTTACAATAAATAGGTTAAGGTAATTTATGGAAAGCTTGTACCATAATTTTTTTATTAAATACCCTTATTTATCTCTTGACATTCCAAAAGTTGATTTATTAATATCATCAAATTTCTTGTCAATACCAATAAAGGAGGAAGTATGTCATTAAAAACAATTACTGCATCATTGAAGATTAAAGATGACTTGTCTCTTGAAGAACTGGTAGGCAGAAAGACAAAAAAAGAAGCAGAAATTTTAAAGTCTTTATCTGATTGGCATAATAAATCAAGCAAGGAGAATTTTTTTATTGGTAAATTAAAAAAACGACCTAAATGACATCCCCTCCCCTACAAACTTGGCTTCTCTTAAAGAACCTTTCCCTTTTTGAAATCATTTCACAGTGTACGTTAAAAGATAGTAGTATCAATAAAAGACCTTTTCATCACCTATGCACGTTAATGCGTAAAATGGGCGCCCAGTCATTATGGATCGATGAGTTTAATCCCAAGTTTGATTCAGAAATTGCATTTGAAGTTGATCACTTAAAATCTTTTGTAAAAGACATTTCTGAAATTAATTCATTTAAGCTTTATTTTGTGCGCGAACAAGTTACAGATCAAAACAAAGATGATCTATCTAAGTTAACCTTTCTCTCTTATTCATCGATAATAAATTATGTCTCAACAAGTAAAAGTAATTCATACCTTTTATTTTCTTTTGTTACAGTACCGAAAAAATATAATTTATATAAAGGCAAGTCTGTGCCTTTGACAAATTATTATTTCCACTCCATAAGAGACTATCACTTTACATTCAGGAGCCATGACGGAAGAAAGGCGAAATTTACCATAACCGGAGCGCCTTTTTTCCAGAAGAATGAGATAACGTCTTTCTGTATACAAACTGCCCTAGCAACACTGCTCAATCAGGCAGACAATAATGACACATTGATATTGCCCGTGCATATTAATGAGATTGTAGGCTTGTCTAAGTCTCAGTGTTTAGCGGGGGGGATGGATATTAAGAAAACAAAAAAAGTAATTGAAAAGTCGGGATTCTTTGCTAAGGAATTTAATTTTCATGTTGAAGGGACGGATAAGCTATTCAAGAACTTGAAGAAAAAGTATGATTTGAACCCTTCGGGGATTATATATCCATGGATGGAAAGCGGATTCCCTGGATTTATTGTTTTTCAAACAAAGAGAGGTGATTTACATGCAGTGCCGATAATTGGGCATACACTAAATACAGATAAATGGGATCCTGAAGCAGACATCCGATATAGGCGTAATGTCAGAAATCATTTCCGCTCCGTTTCGGCTTGGGTCGATAATTATATAATCCATGATGATAATTTTGGAATGTACCTTTGTTATCCCCCGGACAAGCTCGAAGAGAAAAAATGGAAACATGGATACCTTGTCAATTATGTTCTTTTTATGACAAAATTGAAAACTATTAAATCGCCGGATACGATTGAGATAGGCTTGATAGAGTTAATCAGAAATTTTTTGAAGGAGATCAGTGGGTTGACGAAAGATAACCCATGGCTTTATAAAATAAAACATGATCTGAACGCGCCTTTGGTATCACGAACAATTGCTGTTACTAATGAGGAATATTTCAAGCACTTAAAAACGCCTGACTCTTATAATGAAGTTATTCATGATGACTTACGAAAGAAAATATGTACACGAATGCCGGAAAAGTTTTGGCTTACCGAGATAACACTTCCTGATCTTTATATCGCGAACAAGACAGTTTTGATAAACTACGTTAGTGATTTAAATACAGGAGAATTGCTATTTATTAGACTTCCTAAGTATTGCTTTCTTCTTGGTAAAGAGAGAGCTCCCGAGGTTACTGTACTCAATACACTCGGACATTTTCCGCTTTACTCTCTGGACCATGATACTGAAACATTTGATTGGTAATGAAGAGGGCTTCTATACCGAATTAAGCGCCTCATACTCCTCTTTCTTATTTGAAGAAAGATAATAGTCCAGTTCCTCTTGCGCAATCCGGTCTGCTTCTTTTGTGAGGCCCTGTTCTTTATTCTTTACAAAGGACTGGATCATATTAAACTTGGCTGTCTGTATGTCAAGAAAACTTTTGTCTACATCAGGAGTTTTCGCGTACTCATTTTTCTGCTGTCCCTCGGATAAGATTTCAGTAAAGGGCCTGCCGGATTGGGCGGCTTTCTTTTTTGCATCGTTTACAGCATTCAGCCAGTCGCCATGCATTATCTTGTAGTAGTCTCTCATTGCCTGTTTGTTAAAGTGGACGAAGTATGTCTTGTTGTCACGTGAAATATTATAGGTCACCCTGACGGAATCGGTGTCTATCGTATCAACGAAGACCAGGTTTTCACCATCTTTTGCGAGCTCCCATTTGAGGTCCCATAAAAACAGCCCCATTTTTGAGAATATCTGCTGCAGTAAATAGGCGCCGAGTGCTGCCATGACGAGTGATCTGGAAAATGCTTCTCCGTCGAGGCTGGATATCAACGCAGCCTCCTGGCGGCTGATGTTCCTGTCTTCCGGTTCATACTTTGTTGTCAGGTCAACAATAGGAGGATCAAACCGGGTCCATGGATTCAGGGCGTCAACTCCCAGTTCGTTAAGGTATGCTGATTTATCCGAATCGCTCAGCCTGTTAAATTTTTTCAGGATTGATGAGCCGCTCGTTACACCGAGTCGAACTATGTATTCAAGCGGGATTACGTTTCCATCTCTTCCATGGTATTTTTTATAGTCATAAAAGTGCCAGCCCAGTACTTTCTTGAGTTCCGGCTTGATAATGTCGTATTTTTTTATAAGAGTAAGATTACTCAGTTTTTCAGGGAACCCCTGTGAATAAACTTCGCCGCTGTCCCTGTCGACCATTCCTGCATGATGGGTTGGCGCTCCTTTTTTACAAAAACCGGACAAGACATTTTCTACAAGCCCTGAATCATCTTTCTGAACAAGGGAGCTTTCCTGGGAAATATGCTTTGAAAGATCACTCCATGCCTCCGGGCTCTGAAGCTCCTGAAAAACAAGGTGCCTGAAACTTGCCCTGCCGATATCACTTCCTTCTATATTGAAAATAGTGCCCACATCAAACACAGACCCACCGGCTGTTGTTTCACTGATAAGAAGCTCCGGATGGTCCGGCACGTCATAGAGTTTCTGCACTGAGCCGTCATAGTATGGTTTATCCAGTTTTAAATTAATCCTGTTCATATATTTTTCCTCCAATGCTCCATAATCTTTATTTTTTAACATGTCATAACTCCTTATTAAATAATCAGGAGTTGAATTTGCTGAAGATTATTGGTGGTCTTTACGGTAACTTTTCAGGGTCTAAATAGTCAATAACCTGTTACTCTCGGGCACTTACAAAAAACATGCTTTCCCTGATGAAAAAATCAGGGTTTTTCCTATTAATATTTTGATGCTGAAAGCCGAAATATAAGCATGATGAATGAATCTCCTCCCAAAAGAAAACACAGGCGTGTCAAGTTTGTTTATCCCGTTGAATTCAAGGTTCTCTCCCCGGGTTTTGAGAGCAGGTCTTTCGTAGGGCTTTTCTCGACAATATCCATGGCCGGCGGGGGCTTTCACTGTGAAGAGAAATATGGACTTATAGACCCTGAAAAGACTATAGGCGCCAAGATAAAACCCGATATCAATGTGCTCCAGGAGGACCAGATATTCCTTTTTGCCAGAGTGCGGTCAGTGAAAAGAGATGATTCAAAGCAGGACTTAACAATCCTTATCGGTGTTGAGTTTGAAGAACTGCTCGACTGGCAGATCGAAAAGCTTGAAAAGATAATCAGCCTGAGAGACAAGGACCGTAAAATGATGTGGAACCTTTGGGAGCATTATGTTGAAGAAAGCCCTGTACCGTAATATGGAAGACAAACTCAGATATAAGCTTTGGGCCATAGGAGGCGGCAAAGGAAGCCAATGTCGGCAAGATTCTCCAGCATGTGTCTGAAAACTATCTCTGTCTGATCTGGGTTATATAAATTATGATCCGCTTCTGGAGAGATCGATTAATGAGATGACAACCTACCTTGGCAATTGTCATAACAGTACTTCCGTCAGCTGCTTTTATGATATTGCCGGCAGGATCCTGAGGCGCAGCCAGGAGTACGAAACAGCCGGCAAAACCGCAGGGGCCCTCTGAGCGCTGGAACAGCTTAGTGATTTAATGAATTACATACAGCTGCAGACTAAGTACAGATCTCTATTTCCTGTATTTTCTTGACAATCATCCGATATCGCGGTAACCTTTCAAAATCAAGTATTATCAATCCAGTACATGAACCATTTTCAATCACTAATCTATAATCCTAATTTAGGATAATAAGCGGATAGAATCTGTTTAAACGGTTTTAAGGGAGGTACAGAATGGCAGAGTTATTTGAACAGACAGCAATAAACGGAATGACTTTGAAAAACCGCCTTGTCCGTTCAGCTACATGGGAAGGAATGTGTGACGCTGACGGCCGGCCGACTGACAGGCTGACTAATTGTTATCGTGACCTTGCGAAGGGTGGTGTTGGACTTATTATCAGCGGCTATACCTTTGTGAGGACGGATGGGAAACAGCTGCCCGGAAAGATGGGCATTCACACTGATGACTTCAGGAAGGAGATGGAGTCCCTGACCAGGGCAGTGCATGCTGAGGGCGGAAAAATATGCATACAGCTGGTCCATGCCGGAGGCCAGACAGATTCAGCCAATGCAGGCGGACAGCCCCTTGCTCCCTCGGCAGTCCAGGTTGACCAGTTCCCTGAACTCCCCCACGAGCTGTCCGGAGAAGAGATCGCTGACATTGTGTCTGCCTTTGGTGATGCTGCCGGACGGGCAAAGACTTATGGTTTTGATGCTGTACAGCTTCACGGGGCACACGGTTATCTTATAAACCAGTTTCTCTCGCCTCTCACTAACCGCCGGACAGATGAGTATGGCGGCAATGTTGAAAACCGCAGCCGCTTTTTGTTCGAGGTTTACTGGGAGGTCCGGGAAGCGGTTGGTGCTGATTATCCTGTTCTCATCAAGCTTAATGCCTCTGATAACCTGGAAGGCGGCCTTGAAAATAAAGATGCGGTATACGTAGCTGGAAAACTTGCGGATGCGGGTATCGATGCCATAGAAGTTTCCGCCGGCACCTCGGCCTCAGGCATTGAAAGTCCTGTACGCGTAAAGATAGACAACCCCGAAAAAGAGGCTTATAACCTGCAGCCGGCCCTTAATATAAAGGAGGCTGTCAGCTGTCCTGTAATGGTTGTTGGCGGAATCCGTTCCCATGAGATTGCTGAAAAAGTAATCGCAACAGACGGTGTTGATTATATTTCGATGGCAAGGCCGCTGATCAGGGAGCCGGGTTTACCCAACCGCTGGAAAGAAGGCGACACCTCCCCGGCCAGATGTATATCCTGCAACGGCTGCTTCAAGCCCGGACTGAAGAAGGGCGGAATATATTGTGTGCAGGAAGAGAAGGAAAAAGAAAAAAATGCCTAACTTCCGCGCTTCCGAACTTCCGCGCTTTTTTTGTATACTGTAATACATGCCGCTTGATCTCTCAATTTTTCAGGAAGCGCTTACAGTTGTTGAAGCTAAAAAAGCGAAGACTTTAACATCACTGTCCGGTTCCTCCGGGGCATTGCTGTTTTCAATGTCCAGGGCCCCATGCCTGCTTGTCTGTTCTTCGGAAGCTGCGGCAGCTGAATTTTATGCGGATTCGGTTTTCTGGTCAAAACTGCTGAATACAACACCGCCTGCCCTGATACATCCTGAAGGAAACCCTCAGCGCTTAAAAAGTCTGGTGAAGCTCTATGAGAAAAATAACGGCAAGTTTATCGCCTCAATGGAGGCATCACTGTCCCGGATATGGAACAGGGAGGATTTTCCCTCAATTAAACTGACAAAGGGCCTTACTGTTGACAGGGATGATATGATCCAGAAACTGCACAGCCTTGGATATATTACTGTTCCCATGGTTTCCAGGGAAGGAGAAGTGAGCATCAGGGGCGGGATCTTTGACATATTCCCTCCGGATGAAGAACAGCCTGTAAGACTGGAACTCTTTGGTGATGAGATTGAGTCCATGAGGTTTTTTGAAATTGATACACAGCTGTCAGTCAGAGAAATCAAGGACATACATATATGTCCTGCTATGGAAACTGACGAAGGTTTAAACCTCTTTGATTTTCTTCAGGATAGCAGGCTGATACTGGCTGAGCCGGATGATATCAAAAGACACTATTCCGGTCTTGATGAAATTCTTGCAGACAGGGAGGCTGTTAATTTTACTTCATTGTCCCTGGAAGGAGAAGGGTTTAATTGCAATGTAAAAGGTACCGGGGGGCTCGGTCTGCTGAAGGAAGAAAGAAAGACTATAGATGACTTTGTCAGGGGAGCATCAGCGTTGAGAAAACAGCTCCAGATACTGATTGCATGTTCATCAGAAGGACAGGCGAAAAGACTGAAAGAGTTATTTTTTGACGAAAACTTCGAAGTGCCGATCATTAAAGACAGCACCGGGATAAAGCACTCTCACAGTCCTCTAATAACAATAGGTGAGTTGAGCAGAGGCTTTGCATATAATAATATCATTGTCCTTTCCGGGAGAGATATTTTCGGACAGCGGCCCGCCTATAAAACCGTTAAAAAGTCGAAAGTCTCAAAACTCATTTCCTCAGTCGAGGATTTTAAGGTAAATGACTATCTTGTCCATATTGAGCACGGGATAGGAATATACCTTGGCATTAAAAAAGAGAGGATGGAAGGATTTGAGGGGGACTTCATAACAATAGAGTATCTTGGCGGAGACAAACTTTTTGTGCCCCTGGAATGTATCAACTACGTTCAGAAATATAATGCACCTGAAGGTATAAGGCCTAAAATTGACCGGCTTGGAGGAAAGACATGGCAGAAGACGAAGCAGAGGGTAAAAAAGAAAATAAAGGACATGGCCGAGAGACTTATAAAAATTTACGCGCTCCGCACCTCTGCATCAGGCAATGCATTTTCAGAGGACACTGAACTTCATAAGGAGTTTGATGATTTTTTTGCCTATGAAGAAACCCCTGACCAGGCGACATCCATAAAGGAGATAAAACGTGATATGGAAAAGACGGTTCCCATGGACAGGCTTCTGTGCGGTGATGTTGGATACGGAAAGACAGAAGTAATTATGAGGGCCTGTTTCAAGGCTGTATATGATTCAAAGCAGGCTGCGGTGCTGGTGCCGACAACCATTCTCGCAGAACAGCATTATGAAACTTTTATATCAAGGTTTTCCGCTTTCCCCATAAAAATAGATTTTCTCAACCGCTTTAAAACCAGGGCAGAACAGAAGGACACCCTGAAGCTGCTTGCAGAAGGAGGAATAGATATCCTCATAGGGACCCACATACTGCTCGGCAAAGATATAAGCTTTTTTAATCTGGGACTTCTTGTAATAGACGAAGAGCATAAATTCGGTGTTACCCACAAGGAGAAGATTAAATCCTTACGTGCGAACGTTGATGTCTTGACATTATCGGCGACCCCGATCCCGAGAACACTGCACATGGCCCTTTCAGGGATCAGGGGGATGAGCACGATCGAGACCCCTCCCGAGGACAGGATGGCTGTAAAAAGTTCGGTTGCCAGATTCAGTCCGCATATTATCAGGGAGGCGCTCCAGTATGAGCTCGACAGAGACGGCCAGGCATTTTTTGTCCATAACAGGATTCATGACATATATGAAATCGGGAACTTTATCAGGACCCTTGTGCCTGGCAGCAGAATTGGTGTTGCACATGGCCAGATGAAAGGGAAAGAACTTGAGAATGTGATGCACGATTTTTTTCATAAGAAGATTAATATACTTGTTTCGACCTCGATCATAAGTTCAGGACTTGATGTCCCCTCTGCAAATACTATAATTATTAACAGGGCCGACAGGTTCGGGCTGGCCGACCTGTACCAGTTAAAGGGCCGGGTCGGACGCTCTGATATAAAGGCGCATGCCTATTTTCTGATACCCGGAGAAGACCTTATTTCGGAAGATGCAAGGAAGAAGCTTGAGGCAATTCAGGAGCTGGGTTATCTTGGTGCGGGTTTCAGGCTTGCCTTAAAAGACCTTGAGATAAGAGGTGCGGGCAATATGCTCGGTTCAGAACAGTCCGGGCATATTGAAGCTGTGGGTTTTGACATGTACATGGAGATGCTTGAATCAGCTGTAGCAGAACTCAAGGGAGAGAAAAAGGTGCTCGAAATTGAGCCTGCCGTTGATCTCGGCACAACGGCCATAATTTCAGAGGATTATATCGAAGATGTTGATATAAGGTTAAGCGTCTATAAAAAAATAGCCTCTGCAAAAGAGGACGGATCACCTGAGAATATTCTTAAGGAGCTTGAGGACAGATTCGGCCCCCCGCCTGAAAAAACGCGAAAACTGGTTGATATAATGGAGCTTAAAATAATGGCAAAAAAACGCTTTATCACTACTCTTAAGAGTACGGGAGGGAGAGTAAGAATCCTCTTTTCGCGGTCAACGCCTGTGAAGCCGGAAGACATTTTTGCCCTGCATGAGACGAGAAAAGGCCATATTAAATTTCTTCCGGAAGGAGGCGTGGAGCTTGACCTGCGCGGTAAAAAATGGAATGAAATTTATACAGAACTAAAGCGCACTATGGAAGAGCTTTATCCTTAAACCTGATTCGGAACTCAGTCCCGTTTTCCCTGTTAAGCTCAAACTTTCCCCAATTGCTGCTGCCTTCATAGGAAAAGAGGGTTTTAAAGCCGAGTGTATCAGTATTTCGTACATCAATGTCCGCTGATATGCCGGCCCCGTTATCTCCTACTATCAATTCAAAAATTTTCTCATCAACAGGATGAAGCTCAATCCTTATTTCTCCGTTCCGTCCGTCCGGGAAGGCATGTTTTAAGGAGTTTGAAACGAGCTCGCTTATGATCAATCCGCAGGGTATTGCGGTATCTACTGCAATTGATACATCGTCAACGTTTATTCTGAGTGATACGTCATCCGTACTTACGTTAAATGATTGATACAGGTTTTCAGTGAGTTTACTGATATATTCATGAAAATTAATATGCGTAAAGTCCTTTGATTTGTAAATTGTCCTGTGCACGAGGGCCATGGATATAATCCTGTTTTGACATCCTTTGAAGACATCAATGCACTTTTTATCGTCAATGGAATCAGACTGGATATTCAGCAGTCCGTAAATGACCTGCAGGCTGTTTCCTACGCGGTGATGTATTTCCGATAAAAGCACCTCTTTTTCCTTTAAAGATGACTTGATCTTTTTCTCCATTTCTTTGCGGTCCGTAATGTCCCTGACAACATGGATTAAACCCTTAATTTCTCCATTTCCGTTCAGCCGGGGGATCGCCCTGATCTCAAGGAACATTTTCAGGTGAGGTTCGTACGATTCAAATACGGCAGGTTTTCTGGTTTTTAAACATTCGCAGCTGGCGCACCCCTCAGGAGGACTGTCTTTTCCATGATAAGAGGCATAGCACTTCTCCCTTGATATTTGGATAAAAGGACGGCCCAGGATTTTCTCGGCCGATTTATTGGCCATTATTATATTGAAATCCTTATCATGGACAGTGACCATTGTATCGAACAGGTCCTCCCACTCAAGCATTTTCTGGAGGAAGATATCTTTGGAATAGTCATCATTTTTCATATAAAATAAAGTGTCTCCCCAGTCCGGTTGTTACTTATTTAATGTACTATTTGAAATAAAACCTGTCAAATTGTTTCATACACGTGATCAGAGGAACTGCTCTCTAAAGGTTTTCCTGTAATCTGACGAAGGTAATAAATGAGAATGTTTTCTTTAATAATCGCTGTGATTTGATTTTAGAAAAATATAACCATTATACTTTATAGATATGATTTCAATTGTTATCCCCACTTATAACGCGGCCAAATTCATGCCGGGCCTTATGGATTCAATATTCAAGCAGGCAGTTGACGATATGGAAGTAATAATTGTCGATGACTGCTCAACGGACAATACTGTGGAAATTGTAGAAAAATATCCTGTGAAAGTGGTCAGGATGGAAAAGAATGGCGGCCCTGCCCGGGCCCGCAACAGGGGGGTAAATGAGGCCAGGGGAGAAATAATTTTTTTCCTTGATTCAGATGTAATTGTTCTTGATGGGACTGTTCCGGAAGTGAGGGACTATTTCCAGGAAAATCCTTCTGCAAATTGTGTTATCGGTGTTTGTGCTACAGAGCCGTTAAATAAAGGTTTTGTGCCGAAATACATGGCGATGTTCGAGTATATTCACCTTCTGGACACTCCGGGTAATAAGGTAAGTGTGTTTGCACCTAGGTGCGGAGCTATAAAGAAGGAATTATTTCTGGAAGCAGGCGGATATGATGAATCCTATAAAGGGGCGGATGTTGAAGACTTTGAGCTTGCAAGAAGGATTAACAAATTAGACTCTATTTTTCTAAATTCTAAAATGCTGGTCAGACATCAGTTTGTCAATAATTTTGAGGAAGCTGTGAAAAATTATTTTAAACGGGCTGTTATGTGGATACAATTATTTTTGAAGGACAAACAGCTTGACAATGCAGGCCCTACCTCGCCCAGCAACGGCATAGCTGCAATATGTTCATTCCTGAGCATAATGTCCCTGCTTTTTGTCCCTTACATCCATTCAGCCAAATATATTTTTATTTCACTTATAATTGTGTTTCTTTTTATGAATTTGAAATGGTGGAACTTTATGAGAAAAGAGGCTGGATTTCAATTTTCTATAAAGGCCCTCTTTTTAAATTATTTCCTTGGTATAGATATTATATTTGCATCAATTTACGGACTGATAAGCTACCCTTTCTCTGAAAAGAGTTGATCAGACAACAGAATCAGGATAAATTATGAAAAATAAATTTGTTGTATTAGCTTATGCAAATGCGAGCCCTTTCCCCTATCACGCATGGACGCCTCTTGCAATCCTTTCTCTCGGGTCTTACCTGGAGAAACATGGTATTACAGTTGAGTATTTTGATGAGAGGATACATAAAAAAGACCACTTCAGAGATCTTGTGAAAAGAAAGCCTCTTTTTGTGGGTCTTTCCACGATGACATGTTTTCAGATCAGGAACACTCTGGATCTGGCGATGATTGCACGCTTTATCAATCCCGACATCCCGCTCGTCTGGGGAGGCACCCACCCCTCCATGATGGCAGAGCAGACACTTGAATCTGACCTGGTAGATTTTGTTGTAAAAGGCGAGGGGGAGCAGACCCTGCTTGAACTTGCACATGCTCTACAGAAAGGGAAAAACAAGTTTGCCGGTATTAACGGCCTCGGCTGGAAGCATAAGGGAGAAAACGTCCTGAACGATGACAGGGATTTTCTTGATATAGAAGACCTTCCATTCCCATATGACGGTAAGGGTAAAGCGATACTTCTTGAGTATATAAGGAGGTCCGGAGATACTCTGGAGAATATAGGATATGAATCGTCAAGGGGATGCCCCCATAAATGCGGCTTTTGCTATAACGTGTATTTTCACAAAAACATATGCAGGGTAAAGAGCGTTGAAAAGGTAAGGTCAGAGCTGCTTAAGCTCAAGGAACTGGGCGTGGATAAAATGACCTTCTATGACGATACTTTTCTGGCGGGAAAGAAAGATTTGATGTCTGACATTCTCGACGTTTTGCAGGAGCTGGATTTCAAATGGATTGCCAATGTCAGGATAAATACCTTTGATGATGAGCTGCTACAGAAGTTTAAAGACAGTGGTTGTGTATACCTGTTCTTCGGTGTAGAGTCACCTGATGATGAGATCCTGAAGTATATAAGAAAAGGACAGAACAGGAGGATGATTGACGAAGGAATAGCGGTTGTTTCAAAGGGGACTATCCCGACCTTGTATTCATTGATAATAGGACTTCCCGGTGAAACAGAAGAGCAGATGAACAGGACACTGGACTTTGCTGATGAAATTCGCAGTAAGCATCCCGGAGCTGAAGTCCCGATCCAGCCTTATGTACCGCTGCCGGGGACAATGTTATATGAAGAAGCGCTTAAGGCAGGATTTCAGGCCCCGACGCACCTTGAAGGGTGGAAGAACTTTACAAATGATGAAGTCAGAAACCCGTGGATCAAAAATCCTGAACTGCTGCATGCTATTTATATAAATTCCTTTCTTGCCTTTCGATATGACAGGTTTCTTAAAACGTTCTGGTCCAGAATAATATTCGGCCCGCTTCATGCACTGTCCCTGTGGAGATGGAAACACAGAAATTACAAATTTTTTATTGAGATTTATCTGTACCTGACGTATAAACGTATGGGGAAGTTTTTCATTTTCCTGGAAAAGTTGATCAAGAATCAATAGCTCAATTATTATTTCCTTAAGATTAATAAGGAATTCAGATTAAACTTTTCCCTTATATCTTTTATTATTTTGGTACCCTCCTGTTTGTTCCTTATGTCCGAAATTCTGATTACATTAAAGTTGTTTTTCTTGATAACATATACATCAGGATAATATTGTTTTAACTTTGTCAGAGTGCTCTCTGCGTAAGCGGGGTTTCTCCAGGTTCCTACTTGTATGTAATACGCTTTGCTCAAAGCCGCTTCTGTATGCATCGGCAACCGGGTGGGCTCTGTCACGTCTTCCGGGAGAGCCTGCACAGTGACAGTTTCCTCTGGTGTCTCCTGTTCCATGTCCTGAGGCAATTCTTTTACGGCTGGTCCGTCAGACGGAATATCAGCAGTCAATGATTCAGGAATATCTGCCTCATCCACGTCAATGTAATCTGTTTTTTCAGAAACAGGTGCCGGGATTCCAATGTCATACCTGTCTTTAAATATTGCAGGAAGTGTATAACTCGCAATCACTGCAGCGACTATGATGATTAACAGGAAACTCCACTTGTTACGTCCCCATATTTCTTTTTTGAAATGAAATGTATTATCACTTGACAGGTTGCTTTCATCTTCCATGGAGGTGTTAGTATCACCGGCAGGGTCTGTGTGTTCCTGCTCCACCGATAAAGGGTCTTTATTATCCACCAGTTCTTCTTCAGGGGTATTGGCAAATAAATCCTCCTCTTCAGGGTTCATCGATGTTTTCATTTTTAATCCCTCCTCCTGCCCGGCGAGCTGTTTATCATTTCTCATAATAACAAATGTCCCAAATTTATTAAATAAATAAAAACAGCAGAACAATCAACCATTCCTGTGTCATGGAAGCGGCGAATTAGAATATCGGAATTTCCTTGCCCGATGTGTATAGAAAGGGATATACTTTTCCTGGATAAGGCTCTTTGAACAAAGGTACTCCTGGAACTCCGGTAACGTGTTATTTTTCATGTCATGTCCCCAAAGATAAAAAAGAGTCAGTAAATATGAACGTTGCTTATAACAGGATAATAGAGGGCAAATACGAGTGTCAAGTTTTTCGGGTTCTTTTTCTTACAAGCAGTTATAATTTTTAACATATATGTAAAAATAATGAAATTCCGGAAAAAGAGAGTAGTCAAATAATAATTGTTATACATAAGAAAAGAAAATTAATATGATAATACTTCGCACAAATCCTGAACACATTAGTGAGGTCGTCAGGCACTCAAAACACGCTTTGAATAAAAAACCGTCTTTAACGCGGGGAGACACTATCTTGATATCCCAAATATCTGAAAATACTATTTTTGGTTATAAAGAATGCAAGAATCCGATTCAGTATGTGATGGAGTTTGAAAGGTTATATCTAGATACTAGTGGAAAGAGCAAACAGATTTGGGGGATACAGTACAAATACATTATTGAAGGCAGTAACTGTCGACCACTTAAGCGTCCTTTTGACATTCGTAAGTACCAAGTAACGAACAAGGAATATGGGCCAGGCGGTCCGTTCGTCTATGTCGAACAAGAGGACGAAAAGGCTATTCAACAACATGGATTACTGGAGACAGTATAAAAAAGGTATAACAATCACATGCTCATGAATGCTCAACCGCGCAACCCTTTTTGGTTTTGATTAGTTTGAGATTTGCAAATCGTATTTATAGCATGAAAAATCATACAGGTTGAGCATCAGAGATGTGCACGTTATAAGAGAATAAAATGAACGACTTCAACTGGTCAAAAGCTGAAAAGAAAATTGCAAAGGAAGCCTTTGATAAGGCATATCAGCGTGAGAGCGAAAAAATAATTAAAGAAATTAAAAACTATAAATTAGAAAAGCCGGAAGATATATGGTCTCTCAGCGAAATGCTGAATAAGCGAGAAAAAGAGATAGATCAAATCTATGACTATAGGTACTCTCAATTAGTTATGGTTTTTGCCATATTAATAAAGAGGGGATTTTTGAGTATCGATGAACTCAAGGGTTTAAGTGACGACAAATTAGAACGGATAAATAAAATAAAGAACTTATAACAATCAGATGCTCATGAATGCTTAACCGCGAGACCCTTTTTGACTTTGTTCAGTTTAATGTTTGTAAACGGTTTTTCAGCTATTAACATGCTTCAGGTTGAGCATCAGACATCTTAGCGTTATGTTTTTGAAAAGAGGACAATAATTTATGGATTTTATTAATAGATGGATATTAATTATCAAACCCAAAGAACCTTTTTTAAACTGGCTAAAATCAATTCCAGGGCATGATCCCGAGCTGACTCTCACTGAATTGAGAGAAGATCCCACTACAATATTAATACCGGAATTAGAAGATGATGATGATGAGGTAGATGAATTTATAAATAAAAATTGTAAAACAATATTTGAGTCCGAATTGTTAAGCAGCGACAAAAACAAAGCATACTGGCCTAAGAATCTTACGATTGAAGTTTTAAGAGAATGGTTTGAAATTATTTCAAGTTCTATTGTATTAGACTTCCTTGATCAAGATATTGAAAAAAATTACATCTGAATATAACAATTTGGTGGACTTGAACGAGTGCCAGCAGTGCTCTTTTTGATTTTGATTGTTTTTAATTTGCAAACTGTTTTTTTGCACGTTGGCATCGTTCAGGCACTCGTCAGTCACCAAGACGTTATCTCACAAAATGGTCAATTCAATTAATGAAATTTACAAGTCTGATTTATTGAATCATGAAAAATGGCACAAAAAGGGCCTAGAACTTTTAGAAACTGCAAAACAAATAGAGCCTAAAATAAAAGAGTATTGGGATAAGGAATCAAAAAGAAACGAGTTAACTCATTTTCTAGATTGCTACCTAATGATTTGCTCATTTGCTATAGAAAATTTATTAAAAGGCATCATTGTATTTCGTAACAGACAAAAAATAGAAGACGAAATAACAAAAACTTTTAAATTACCAAAACTTATGCAAGAACATGATTTGACAAAATTATGTAAGAATCTAAAAATAGAATTAATATATCAAAATCAAAAAGACTTATTAATTAGATTAAGTCGCGCAGCAATCTGGCAGGGAAGGTATCCTATACCGCTATTTTCAAATAAATTGCCAATAGAAAATATTAAATCATTTGGGGTAAGACCGTTATCTGGTAAAGTAATCGGTATTTCTTCTCAAAGTGATATTAATGATATTCATGATTTAGTTAGTAAAATAAAGAATGAATATAAAAACACAACATAAAAAGACATAGAGAAAAATAGGAGATAACCAGTTGTGCATAGAATGCGTGCCAGCAGTAGCGAGTCTGACTTTGTTTGGTTTGAGATTTGAAAATTGTTTTTGAAGCACATTTATATCATACATGGCCCGCATCTATGACTACGTTATGTTTAAGAATAAATAGAGGGTTGATTGATATATGTCTTCTAGTGTAAATGAAATAATTGGACTTATAGTTTTATTTGGTGGATTCATAATAACATTTCTTTATCTTGCCCGCCTTATTGAGTCCAAATGGCCATCAAAATCCAAAGTAAGATTTGGTAATTTTGGCTTACTACCAAAACATACCGGAATTTTCTTTTTCATTTGGTTGGCAATATATTTATATCTATTTTCATTAATTGCAACGAGTATATTCTAAATAATTATCTATGTGATATGTCTCATAATTGATTATGCCTGATAAACTTACAGACCCAGAAAATGATATTTTATTAATACGCATCCAAGGCAGAAGCGCAAAAGAACTACAGCTTGATTTATGGGTGGTGTCACCCACTTAGTTTGAGTGAGAATAAATAACATCATGAAAACCAAGAAAATACAATATGGCGAAAAGTTTCCAGTTCATTTCACAAAAAAAGAATTGAATATTATCAGAGACAAAACATTCTGCAATCCTGATTTTGGGAAAGTAGGATTGATTGAAAAAGACAAAATTAAAATAAACATGTCATTAGATGATATAGAAGATCTCCAAGGCTACATTGCAGCTGAGGCAAATCATACAGAGAATAAAAAATTACAGAAAGAACTTGATGACATATTCAATAAATTGCAAGATTATCTTGACACATATGAAGAGATATAGTTGGAGCACCCAAGAAGTCACTGAAGAGCATGCGGATCTGTATTTAATCAGTTTTTTGTTGTTTGTCATGTAATTGGTTTGTTATTATTTTGTGAGGCACGCAGCTGTTAATTTCACGTTGTGTATAATAAATAGGGAAATGAGATCAAAATGAATTTACTTATTCCTTATGTATATCTATATCATCATCCAGACCCTTTATTCGAAGAATTTACATATGGTGAAGCTGGATCAAGAGCTCGAAAAATAAAAAAAGACCTTAAAAAAGGCGATTATGTTTTTTTTCATACTAGCATTGGAGGAAGAAAATATATGACTGCATACTATGTAGTAGATCGCGTATTAGATACTACAGAAGTGATACAGAATAAAAACATTACCGCAAAATACAGAAATCCTCACATATCGGAGTTTAATTCAAGCAATAAAAAAGACGATGTTATATTGTTTGGTGATCCGATCACATCAAGAATATTAAAAAGGCCTTTATTATTTAATAAGACGCTCTCTGAAAAACTATCTTTAAATATTAAGTTCCAAAAAGGAAAAACTGAAACTCAAGTGATTGGCTCAGCAACAAGAGCTCATAGAAAACTATCAAAAAAAGATGTTGATATCCTTTTAAAATCTTTTAGCACGGTTGAAGATAAGGCTATCGGCATAAGCAAGGTTCTCTCAACCGATGAAGTTACAGAAATCATTGAGAAAGATATTGAGGGTTTTATAGAGAAAAATTCAAGTTTACTTGAGAAGTCACTGGTATTAAAACGACGACAAATGGACACACCAGTTGGCAGAATTGACTTGCTCTTCGAAGACATGAAAGGGAACCCGATTGTTGTTGAACTAAAACTTAATAGGATAGGGAGAGATGCTGTAAATCAATTAAGAAAGTATATGATGTGGATAAGTAAAGAAACCAAAAAGGATGTTAAAGGAGCCATAGTTTGTAAAGGTGTGATGCCTGCTTTTGAGGAGGACCTTAAGAAACTGACTGATATAAAGATATTCTCATATGGTTGGCAGCTGGTTGTATCTCCATGGAAAGATCAAAAAATTACATAACAACAGCATACCTAATGCAGACCACAGATATCGTTCTGTTTTTTGATGGTTTTAAGTTTTTAACCGGGTTTAAGCATTTTAATATTCTTTCAGGTTTGCATAGGTGATACAGGAGAGTGAAAATTGGCTTTAATATTTGAATGGGACAAAAGAAAGGCTAAAAGTAATTTATCGAAACATAAAGTATCTTTTGAAGAAGCATCAACTGTCTTTGGCGATCCTTTGACCTTAACAATTGAAGACCCTTTGCATTCCCCGCGGGATGAGGAAAGATTTGTCACCATTGGATCTTCATATCATGGTAAAATATTGGTAGTCGTTCACTGTGACCGAAGAGATAAGATTCGGATCATAAGTGCAAGGCCTGCAATCCGGAAGGAAAGAAAAGCATATGAAGCAGGAAAGTAGCAAAAAAAAGAAAGCCGAAATGTTAGACGAATATGATTTTAGTAAGGGTGTTCGCGGCAAGTATGCTGCCAGATATTCAAAAGGCAGCAATGTAGTGGTGCTTGATCCCGATGTCGTTAAAGTCTTTTCAAATGCTAACGAAGTAAATAAGGCTCTAAGGGGACTGGCAGAAATCATCCAATCTAAAGCAAAACGCGCTGGCTAGAAAATAGTGCACGCCTATAACAGGGTTAGCTCCGGACTCAAATCATTTCATCTCTTTTAAATCCCATTTTCTTGCCTGATATGTCAAGGTATAGATTGACAAAGAAAATACATATGACAATCTCTAAATTGACATAAATACGTTTAATGTCAATTTATGTCTTGATAATTATCAACCAAACAGCTATTATTTCTACAAATACTCAAGCAATTTCAAAGAGGAAATCAGAATCATGAAGAAAAACAAAAAACTTATCAGACAACAACTTGAAATAACTTTGCAGAAATTCCGTCCGTTGCTCGACATATCGATGCCTCCTAAGGGCTGGATTCGGGCCGTAAGAGATGCGTTAGGCATGAATGGCAGACAACTTGCCGATCGCTTGAATGTTACAAGACAGCGCGCGGCCCTGATTGAGAAGGATGAAATAGGGAATTCAGCGACGCTCAAAACCATGCGTCGTGTAGCTGAATCTCTTGATTGTGTTTTTGTTTATGCACTTTTGCCGCGGACGAGCCTGAAACAAACTCTGCATGAACAGGCAAAGCGGGTTGCAAAAAAACGACTTGCTCGTGTGTCTCACACGATGATGCTGGAGAATCAGGAACTCAGCGACATTGACCAGGTGCAGGCACTGAATGACATGGTTAAAGAACTGATAGAGACACAACCCTCAACATTATGGGATGAACATGATAAATCTTGAGTATCCAGAGGGAGCTACTCCTATTAATCCGGATGAGGCCAGTGAGCTATTGCTGACTCATATAACGACTCAAGGAGAACTGGACCGGTGGGAACAGGACAACATTATTGAAGCGTTGGCATGGCTCGAGAAGACACAACCGAAAGATATATTAAATGAGACTTTTGTACGAAAGCTCCACAAGCGAATGTTTGGCAATGTCTGGAAATGGGCAGGCAATTTCAGACAGAGCGATAAAAATATCGGTGGACGATGGTGGCAAATTTCTACAGATTTAAAAGCCCTGTGTGACGATGCCGGACTATGGGTAGATAACCGAAACGAACCTCCTGATGAAATAGCTGTTCGCTTCCATCATCGACTGGTTTCGATTCATCCCTTTCCCAACGGAAACGGTCGGCACGCACGCCTAATGGCAGATCTTTTACTTGAAAATATTTTAGATCACCCTCCATTCACATGGGGTGGTGTAAATCTTTCCAATGCCGGTGACACAAGACAAAAATACATAGCCGCTCTTCGTGCTGCAGACGAATATAACTATCAACCTCTTTTGGAGTTTGCAAGATCATAATATTTAAAACTATATTTCTCCTGCTTTGAGCCGCAGGAATCGTTATAATATTTAATGAATTTATCCGGTATCTGGAAATAAGTTAATGTAGATTCCAATAGCAATGTTATTTAATTAAATTACCATTTTAAAAGAATATGTCAAAAATCTCAATCCTTTCAGACCAGCTTATCAACAAGATCGCTGCCGGTGAGGTAATAGAACGTCCTGCTTCAGTTGTCAGGGAACTTATAGATAATTCCATTGATGCCGGTGCAACACAGGTAGATATTGAAGTACTGCATGCAGGAAAAAAACTTATTAAAGTATCGGATAACGGTACAGGCATGGATAGAGAAGACGCTTTACTCTGCCTTGAGAGACATGCAACCAGCAAAATAAAGACCGAGGATCAGCTGTTTGACATATCAACTCTCGGCTTCAGGGGAGAGGCGCTTCCGGCCATCGCATCGATATCAAAAGTTGTTCTTTCAACGTCTTCTGAAAATGCCGATATAGGGATAAAGGTGGAAATCGGCCCAAACCGGAAAAAGGAGATCTCCGATGCTCCCCCTGTAAACGGTACGGTCATCGAGATCAGGGACATATTTTACAATACTCCTGCGAGAAGAAAATTTTTAAAGACAAACCCCACAGAGCTTTCCCATATAATTGAAAACATTACTCAAAAGGCGTTTGCATATCCGGAAATCTCTTTTTCATTAACACATAACGGCAGTGAAGTCTTCAGTGCAGCTGCAGCCGTGGATTTAAAAGAGAGGTTTCAACAGCTGTACGGTGAAGAAATGGCCTCTGCATTCCTGAAGATAGATGAAAAATCAAAAGCGATAAAAGTGACAGGGTTTATTTCACCCGCTGATTTTACGAGGGCAACGAGAGGCCATCAGCTGATATTTGTTAATAAAAGGCCAGTCAAAAATCCGACGATAAACCACGCGGTCTACAATGCCTACAGGGAAACGCTTCCCAGAGACAGGCATCCGGCATACTTCCTTTTCCTGGATATCAGCCCGGAGGCGCTTGATGTAAATGTCCACCCTGCAAAGAGAGAGGTGAAATTTGAAAGGCCGGATGACATACACAGATTTGTGGGGGCAGCTGTGTATGAGGCGCTTAACCCGGGGCATGAGATGGATGTTTCCGCTGGTCTGAATGATAGAAGAAAGGGTTTTCACGGAGGACAAGGCTTCCAGTACAGGCAGAATGACAACCCTCTGGTCAGTGAATCTCCGGCAGGCACATTTGATAATTCACAGACCGATTTCTTCTCTTCAGGAATTACAGCAGATGTTTCGGCATTCTTTTATATCGGGGAATCATTCGTTGCTACGGTGACCGGCAAAGGACTGCTGATCATTGACCAGCATGCTGCACACGAGAGGATAATGTACGAAAGGTTTCTTAAGAAAACATCGATTGAGACAGAAACGCTCTTTTTACCATTAAGGATAGAGCTTCCTCCCAGGGAATATAATCTTATTGTTAAGCACAAAGACTTTTTTCAGGGGCTTGGACTTGATATCGAGGAATTCGGTTCCAACAATGTGATTATCAGATCAATTCCGAGAGAGCTGAAAAAAGCGGAAATGAAAGGCCTTCTTATGGACCTGGCTTTCAGTATCATGGAAGAAGAGACATCGGGCATCAAGAGTGACCTGAATAAGCAGGGCCTCCTGGAGCGGGTCGCTGCAAGCCTTGCATGCCATAAATCTGTAAGGGGAAGTGAACAGCTTAACAATGAAGAGCTCTCAAAGATGATGTCAGACCTTGATAAAACTGAGACACCCGACAAATGTCCCCATGGACGGCCGACACGAATAACATTTCAACTGGACGATCTGCAAAAAATGTTCAAAAGAAAGAAGTAATGGAATAGACAGTCTTTAATGAGGATCTGCAGTACCATGGCACTCTTGCACTTCCGCGCTTCCGAGCTTCTGCTCCGTATTGCCTGCCGCGGCATTCTTGGCTATTTCAAGGGTCATTTTTGACATTTCCTCGGAAGCAACGGAAAGCTGCTCTCCCTGCTGTTGATGGTTATCCAGAATTTCCAGATTTGTATTCAGAAAGTTCCAAATGTGACTCATGGAAATATTGATTGACGATGACAGTTCGAGAAGATTTCCGTACAGGTTTTTGTAACTCGCAAACAGTTCCTCTGTCTCCATATCACGGGAATAATTCTGTGCTAAACTAATCGGGAATCTTATTGAAAACCTTTAGAAATACCGGCCTTGTCTGTAAGCCGGACAGGAACTTTCTGACAATTAAAACGCCTGAGTTGGGCAGCTTTAAAATTATTGAGATAAACCTGTTGATTAATAACAAGAAATTAAGGTATAAAAGTCCATTGGTACACATGTTCTATGGAAGTGAAACCATTTCAAAATAAGACCGTTATCATTATTCTTGGTCCAACGGTGGTAGGCAAGACCGGCCTGTCGCTCCTGCTCGCAAAGGCTCTCAGGACAGAAATAATAAGCGCTGATTCTATGCTGGTATACCGTCATATGGACATTGGCACAGCAAAACCATCAGAGGAGGAATTGCAGTCTGTTCCTCATCATTTGATCAATATTCTGTCCCCTGCCGAGACATTTAGTGCCGGCCTGTTCAGAGAAATGGCTGTGAATATCATTGATGATCTTCATAAAAAGAACAAAGTCCCTCTTGTAGTCGGGGGTACGGGTCTTTATATAAGGTCCCTGACGGGTGGTCTTTTTGACGGCCCTTCAGCAGACTGGACATTAAGAAATGACTTGATAGAGGAAGAGAAACTGACCGGTAAAGGACATTTATATGAAAAGCTCTGCAATATTGACCCTGAGGCTGCCAATAAAATTGAACCCAATGACCTCAGGAGAACTGTGCGGGCACTCGAGGTTTCACTCAAAGATAAAAAGAAAATGTCGGAGTGGCAGCTTCAGTCTACAGAACCCGCTGCTTACAATTTTATCAAAATAGGACTTTCACGGGAAAGAGCAGAGCTTTACAGGCTGATCGAAGAAAGAGTTGATGTGATGATGGACGACGGCCTGCTGGAGGAGACAAAAAAAATACTGGAACTGAAACCGGCTGCTACTGCCCTGCAGGCTATTGGATACAAAGAAATAGCATTATATCTTGATGGTAGCGTTGATCTGAATGAGGCGGTGAGGCTTACCAAAAAGAGGACAAAGATGTTCGCAAAAAGACAGTTTACGTGGTTTAAAAAAGAACCCGGGATACACTGGATAGATATTACCGGTGTTAAGGATGCATATAAGGTCTTTGCAAAAGTAAAAAATGATGTTAGAATTCTTAAAAAACATTTATCCATTACATAAAATTGTTGGGCGCAGGACCTCTTTCTGTATTCTTCAAAAATATTGTTGTTAAAGGAGATGGATGATGACTAACAAGGACCGCAAGCTTCAAGACCTTTTTCTTAATTATCTCCGGAAAGAAAAAATATCCGTTACGATTTTCCTCATTAACGGTACACGGCTCAAGGGTGTAATAAAAGGTTTTGACAACTTTGTTGTTGTACTGAAACAGACGACACAGCAGCTTATTTACAAGCATGCCATATCTACCATCTCACCCGAAAAAGAAGTCAACATCAAATTGGAAAGCGACCAGGAAAATAATTAGTAAAGTGGAAACTTCACCACGTAACCCTTTAATCACAGTTGACGCAATCATTGAAATAGAAGGCGGGGTTATCCTTATTAAGAGAAAGAACCCTCCTCCTGGATGGGCTATTCCTGGAGGTTTTGTCGATTACGGAGAATCCCTGGAGGACGCTGTATGCCGGGAAATGAAGGAAGAAACATGTCTTGATATCCGCATCGTTAGACAGTTCCATACATATTCCGACCCAGGAAGAGACTCCAGGCATCATACTGTATCTACGGTCTTTATTGCCACTGCATCAGGTACACCTGTGGCAGCAGACGATGCAAAAGACATAGGAGTTTTTTCCCGGGACAACTTGCCGGAAGAGGTTGCCTTTGACCACAGGCAGATACTTGAAGACTACTTTAATAATAAATATTAAAGACAGGGTTCGAGGGTTCAAGTGATTTAATTCGTTTCCCTCGAACCCTCGAACCCTTGACCCCTTGAATCCTTTATTTTAGTTTTAACTTTAATCAACTTGCCCGTGGCATCTGCAATAATGACATCTTCATTAGTTACTGCTTTTGCATAAGATGTCAGGACCTTCTTTGTATCCTTTATTATTTCAGCGGAGACTGTTATTTTTTGTCCGACCTTTAACGCCTTTTTGAGCCGTATATCCATTTGTGCAGTGACAGCCGGCATTCTCAGTTCAATTGCAAGTTTTACCATTACTTCATCAAGAAGGGTCGAAATAATTCCGCCGTGGACAATGTCCACGTATCCCTGATGTTCTTTGCGCGGAATAAAATCGGTTTTAACTGTCTTTCCGTCAAAAGAAAAATCGAGCTTAAGGCCTATAGGATTTTTTGGGCCGCATACAAAGCAGTATCCGTCATCAGCGAGATTGGTCATCGATAGATTATAATGAGAAATTCATAATCAGTCAAAGGTATGCTGCTCATCCTGAATAATGTGAATTTTACCTTTACTAAAATAAGACTTATGTGGGATAATTTTTTCAGACAGGGTATGATGTTAACTTATCATGGACAATATTATAATGAATTAATCTGAATAATAAAGGAGATAAAATGAATAATTTAAGGTTCTCTATACTTTTTGTTTTATTAAGCGCAATTTTTTCGGGATGTGCAGCTACATATAAAGCGCCTGAAATGACCCCTTTAAAAATAGAGGAGAACATTAACGGCTCAAAGGTTAAACTGTTTGTAGCAACCAAAAAAGTTTTGATCAATGAAGGATTTGCAATTAAGTATAGTGATGAAAACACTGGAACTATATCTACCTCACCTAAGCTTGTAGAACTGGATGATACGATGGCTAATTGCGGTACAACAGCAGGAATGCCTGCTTTATCATCCCTCAAAATATCCGGCAAAATTGCCCTGGACCTGGTTACAGACACTAACAAAATCAGTATCACAGCATCGGTTTACGGAGAAGATGTGAGAAGAAATGCGGATGTGACCTGTATATCCACCGGCACAGTAGAGAAGGATTTAATCCAGAAAATTAAAATCAAAATGAGTCAATAGGTATGTAATTAATCAGATTTTAACATAATAATAAACAATGGTGAAGAGATCAAAGAAGAATATAAAAAAGGACAACGGCGATGTTTGCATGACCTGTGATGCCCCCTGCTGCAGGGACATTACCATGCTTGTAACAAAGCCGAGGACAAAGACCGATATTAATGAGCTGATGCAGTATCTCCACTTTGATACTGCGAGGGTCTTTATCAGAAACAGCAAGTGGTACCTTACAATTGACGGAAAATGTATTTATCTTTCCGGAAAAAATATGTGTAAAAAATATACTAAAAGACCGGCCAGGTGCAGAAGACATAATCCTCCCGACTGTGAACGTTTTGCTGATTATTATGATGTCCTGATTTCAACGCCCGAAGAATTTGAGGATTACCTTAAGTAATATATGCCCGGCTTACCAGCTGCGTCTTCTCCCCACATCTACGTGGACAAAATCCGAATATGGATAGAACCCTACTCCTCCATATCTCAGACCCATGGCAGCTTTCCGCACTAAAACCAGATTACGCTTTGGTACACGAAAATCCACGGCCTTGCCGTACAGGTGCATACTGTTTTTTGCAACTCCTTTCCTGTTTCTCCGGAGGCGTTCATTTGTTTCAGGAGAACGGTAACCTGAAACAACATGGAAATACTGCCGTGTGTCAAGCCTGAGCCGGATCTCATTAAGAAAATCCAGAAGGCGCATATCTATTGTCTGGATCTTGTCAGCACGGAAATCGCGTAAAATATAGTTAATGTCCTTTAGTACATCAGGATGGTATTTCCCTTCTGACCAGTATACAGCTTTCAGGCTTTCCCCTGTATGAACATTGTAAATCAATACGGACTTTTCCGGCTGGACCGGACTCATCAGGGCTGAAAAGGAAGGGGAGGGGACAAAAGCTGCTGCAAAGGCAACCCCCCCGAGCTTAAGAAAATCTCTACGATTCAGCTTCTGTTCAGTGCCGGAGGAATTAATGTTCAATTTCTCAATATTAATATTTATAAATACAGTTTTTGATCAGTCCCTGTTTCTCGTCTCCTTATTCTGGCAGGACATTCTTTTAAATTGTAGAATTGTAGCATAATTAACGAAAAAGAGGTATTTTTATTATGGTACACAGCAGCATGGCTTTGCGGAAAAAGCCTGCGTTAACATCAGTGCTAATATGTTTAAAAATTTATGTTTTTCAGGCTATCTGCCGAAAAACTAGTAAGTAGGCGCATATCAGGAATCGATTGACAGTGAAATGGGAGACATAATAAAAGGGAATTTAAGCGATAACCCGTTATCGGATCTTTTGACCTCCTTGCAAGTGGGAGGAGCAACCGGCACCCTCCAGATTGCATGCGGTTCGCAATTTAAAAAGATCCTGATAATGAACGGGGATATTGTTTTTGCCTCCTCGGATGCAGGGGACGAACAGCTGGGAGAGGTTGTTATCAAAAAAGGAGAGATCACTCTCGAGGAATATAATCAATCGATGCTCCTGTCTGCCCAAAAAGGAGAGTCAATGGAAAAGGCCCTGCTCCAACTCGGGTACATGACGCCGGAAGAACTTTTAAGTGCAGTTAAATATCAGGTTGAGGAAATCATTCTCGATCTTTTCGCGCTTAGGGAAGGAAGATTTGAATTTTATGATGCCCTCCTCTCCGGTGATGAACAAAAGGGATTTTGTTTTCGTGCTGCTGACCTTATATACAAAGGTATTATGAGGATCGACAGTTTTACCTGTTTAAAGCAGTTATGTCCCCGCATTGATGATGTGCTAAATTTTTCTTCGACTCCCGGGGTCGTATTTAAGGATGTCGTCCTTGATGATATTGACAAAAAAATACTTTCATTCGTAAACGGGTTGTATTCAGTAAAGGTAATACTGCTGTTTTCGCCCCTGAATGACTTCGGAACACTCAGGAGGCTCTGCGCCTTTCTCGGTGCCGGTCTCGTAAAGATAAAAAGCAGTGATGAAGAGGCTTCGGAACCTCCCGAAGATCTTGTGAGCAGTGCTCCTGAAAAAACATCAGCGCAGTCAATAGAGAAGATTGAAGAGATGTGCATAAAATGTGATGCCCTTAATTTTTATGAAATTCTGGATATAGAGATGGATGCTTCAGCCGAAGACATCAGGGCGGCATATTGCGATATTTCAAAAAGTTTTCATCCGGACAGATACTCAAAAGATACAGCAATAAAGGAGAAGTTGAACAGGATACTTTTCTGTACTACCGAATCATATGAGACCCTGTCTGACAGGGAGAAAAGAAAAGCATACGACAGGACTATTTCCCCGGAGGAGTATATACATGACGAGGCCGATTCAGGACCGTCAGCGCTGCCTCAAGAGCAGGAAACAGGACAGCCGGAAGAGACCGTGAATGAGTCTGAATCAGAACATTATCCGGAAAATGGGCAGTCACCGGATAAGGGCGGCAGTAATATGAAACCGGAACCCGGGGTTGACAGGGAAGAAACTATTGCCGGGGAAGATAAGGAACCGGCACAAAAGAAGATAATGTATATACCTTTCATAGTGATTGCCTTGATTATATTAGTCGTTTCGTTTACCGTGTTTAAAAAATATAAAGAAGAACCCGAATCTCCCGGTCCGGCAGTGTCAAAAAAGATGGTGCCTTTACCGCATTTCAGGGATGATCTTTTTGAGAAAATTGAAAAGGACAGTCTCCCCTGATCACAAAAGATAAGCGCTAGAGTTGGTCCCCTTCAATAACCTGAAGGATTCTATCAGCAACGTCGCTGTTAATTCCTTTCAGTCTGTTATAGATATCCATTGCTTTTTCCCTATCGCCGGTTTTTTTGTATGCAGCGCCCAGTCCGGCAAGGGCATCTAAGTGTCCGGGATCAAGGACCAGGGTCTTATTAAATTCATCGATTGCTTCATCAAGCCTGTCCAGGAAGAAGAGGCAGTATCCCAGTCCGCTGTGATAGTCGGGAACTGAGGGTGATAATTCCGATGCCTTCCTGAAATATTTAAGTGCCTTTTCCGGAAGGTTCTTTTTAATCAGTACGGCTCCATGCCAGCCGATTAACTGCGGTTCTTCCGGACGGGCTGCCATTGCTGATTCTGTTTCCTCCAGGGCCCTGTCATAATTATTGCTCTTAACAAGGCCGGAAATTATTTCTATCTGTTCATCTAACGTTCTCGGTACCACGCTCTTTTCATGAGCGTTGGTCTGTTCCGGCTCAGGGACCGGAGAGGATTCAGGGTCATCCGCAGCAGGCGGTTTTTCCTCATGCATAATTTCTTCATATATTTTTTCAATCCTCTCATCCTTCATATATGCATTCATGACTATGGCCCCGGATAATGCAGGTTGATTTGAGATGAGAAATTGTTCGGCTTTGCTGATATCATTAAATTTGCCGATCCGTACAGTATAAAATCTACCGATCCTCTCAATCCTGAGAAAAGCCAGATTATCTTTATTAAGCTTCCGTACAATTGAATCATACTGCTTGCGGGCGTCAGCTGTACTTTTAAAGCTTCCGGATTGTACCGTAAATATTGAATCGACCGCATAAGTATTTTGTGCCTTCAATAGCAGGCATAAAAGTATTGACAGGAATATCAAAGCTGTTAAATAACAGGGTGTCTTTTTCAAATGAGACGTTCTCCTTCTGCTATATAAAGCATTATTATGATGTTCTGCACCGGAATAATCATTTATCATTATTATATAGTTTATCTTATTTCGACAATAATCCAGAAAATCTGAACCAGAAAGTTTTTTCCCGAAAGATTATACATATAAACCGTTAAAGAATATCTGTAATTTGCCGTAAAAATAGAATAAACAAATACTGAGGTGGAATATGAACGCAGCAGAAGCCGGGAAAACGACTAAAATCTGTAATCATTGCAGTAAGGACATGAGCGCAACCTACAATAAAGGAACTCGCTATGCATGTTGATCAGAATACCTTCACACAGAGACTGCTCCATTTCTGGAACTTCAAGAGGGTGCTGTTCAGAGGCTGGCGGCATTAACATCTGTTTATTCTTATAAATACCCCTCTGTCTCTGCAACGGTGAATCTTCATTCATTTTGACCATTACTGCCTAATGCCTTATTTAATTCTTCAGCAGTTTTTCTGTTCATGCCTTTTAAAGCTGCAATCTCATCCAGAGGGGCTTTTCTGATAGCTTCGATGCTTCCGAAATGCTTTAAGAGCAGAAGCCTTCGTGTCCTGCCTATTCCCCTGATTTTTTCGAGGGGTGATTCAAGAATTCTTTTTGCCCTGAGCTTTTTATGATAGCTGATGGCAAACCTGTGTACTTCATCCCGGATCTTCTGGAGGAGATGTGTTGATGCCAGAAAGGGTTCAAGCGGTACAGGCTCCTTTCTCCCAGGGAGATATATCCTGTCAACATCGCCCCGGATATTTAATGCGGGGTTTGCGGATTTATAATTTTTTGCCTTTGCAATTGCCGCAATTTCTATTGGCAGTTTAAAGGGCTTCATGGCCCTTATTGCAAAGTCCAGCTGTCCCTTTCCCCCGTCAATGAGGAGCATCTGCGGCAGCCGGTCTTCGTCATCCGCAATATTTTTAAGATGCCGGCCAACTACTTCCCCTGTCATGGCAAAGTCATTTATCCCTTTCACTGTCTTTATTTTGAACAGCCTGTAGTCATCTTTTATGAAGCGGCCTTCTTCAAAGACGATCAAGGCCCCTACCGCCTCTGATCCCGAAAGGTTCGATATATCAACGGCACCTATTCTTTTCGGCAACTTCTTCAGTTTCAGGAGATTCTTGACTTCCAGAAGTGTGTCATCAACTTTTGTATTTTTATGTTTATTAAACGAGTAGAGGGCATTCTCCTCTGCCATTTTCAGCACCTTCCTCTCAAGCTCATTCCCGGCAGGGCCGATCCTCACCATCTTTCCTCTTTTCCTGCTCAACCACTGTTTTTGCGTTGTCAGCCTTGCCTTAACAGGGATGATTATTTTCGGGGGAAGCAGTATCTCCTTTGAATAAAACTGCTCTATAAAGCTTTCTATAAGCTCCGTTCCTTCGATGCCTCCTGAATTTTTTAAAAGGAAGTCCCTCTGTCCGATTACCGTTCCGTTTCTTATGAAGAGCATAAATACCGAGGTCTCTCTGCCCTCCCTGTACATCCCAATGATGTCAATATCGCCGAGTTCGGGTGATATAACTCTCTGGGACTCCCAGGCGTTTTCAATCGCTTTTAACCTGTCCCTTATCTTTGCGGCTTCTTCGTACTGCAGGTTGTCCGAAAATGTATGCATCCTCTTCTCAAGGCTTGCCAGGAGTTCCTTCTTCTCCCCCTGGATAAAAGACCGTACATCTCTTACTATTTCATAGTATTTGTCCATGTCTGCCTTTGACCGCAGGGATTCTGAACAGGGGGCAAGACACCTTCCCATCTGAAACTGCACACAGGGCCTGAACGGCTTTTTAAGGTTGTGCCTGCATATACGTATCGGAAAATTTCTCCGTATGAATCTGAGCATTTCACGCATGGTACCTGAAGGCACATAAGGGCCGAAATATTCAGCACCATCTTTTTTGATCTGCCTGACTATTTCAAGCCGCGGCCATTCTTCATTAACAGTAAACTTTAAATATGGATAGTGCTTGTCATCTCTCAGGTTTATGTTGTAGCGCGGCCGTGTCCTTTTTATAAAATTTGATTCAAGCACAAGCGCTTCAAGCTCATTCTTTGTGACCACATATTCAAAGTCCTTTACTTCTCTCACCATCATTGTTTTCCTTGGGTCCAGTGAAGCCGAGTTCTGAAAGTATGACCTGAGGCGGCTTCTTAGATTTTTGGCTTTTCCAACATATATAACGCTCTCCTTTGCCCCTTTCATAATATATATGCCGGGAGAGGAAGGTGCCTGCTGCAGTTTCTCTTTAATGTCCATAAAGAAATTATACAACAGTGCGGAAGATCGGAAGCGTGGAAGTTAAAAGAAAACCACTTGAACAACTAAAATGATCCAGTAAAAATAGTGAGACGCTGTATTGTTTTTACTGCCGCACTTCCTATCTTCCGCGATTCCGCGCTTCGTTCGTCATTTCTATGACAGTTCCAATTTTAATAATCAATGAAATCAGCACGTTACGGTGGCATGTTAATTGCGAAGTAAAGGTGGCTAAGGAAAACCCGATAGACAATTAGAAAAGCCTCCCATATCAAGTGGGGCATAAAACTGTCAGGTTAGACATCAGGAGAGGTTAAGGGAAAAATCTGTTTTGAGGATAAGATTAACCCTGACGTTTAAGGATAAGCAGGTTTGGCTCTTGTGTGGACAAGCAAATTATCCAAACGCTATGCCAGAAGATAACAGCCGGTTAGCCGGTTGTTATTCTGGTGGCATATCCTCGAAACAATTAAGTTGTAAATGTGTCGGCTGCATATAGCTGGTAAAGCATATGTAACTGAGACGGAGGAGGAGTGCTTAAATCATTTAGAAGTTGAACATGAAATTGAATTTTGATATGGAGAAGGGAGCGAATTGTAAAAAGGGGACAGTGAAGGACAGGGGTCATGGTCTTCATTCTCCGTTTAAAAGTTTATTTTACGGCCATTAGTTAACTGGGGGGTTAATTATTAATTGCTGGAAAGGTGATAAAAAATGATTAAGAAGATATTACTTGTTGCTTCCTTTAAACCTGAAGGTTCCGGATCGATATATCTTAAAGCGCTGCGGCAGCAGGGTCATGATCCTCTCTGTTTTGATATGAGAGATGAAAATGATAAAGTTTATAATCGAACCAAAAATCAAATAATAAATAGCATTGTCAGTCCTTACGTAAACAGAATATTAAATTACAGGCTGATCTCCTTTATAGATAAATTTGAGCCGGATATGATTCTGCTGCAGAAAGGTTTATGTCTTGATACAACAATTATTGATAAACTGAAAACTCAAACGCAGGGCCATTTACACTTTTTCGACAATGACATTAAAGCTGTTGAAGAGATGTTGTTAGTACAATGAAAAATCACTCTGATTGAGTACTCATGAGAGAGCGGGAGTTACATATCAAATAAGACGAAAATGCAATGAAAATATTAAAAAAATACTGGAAAGAGCAGGTCAACTCTTCAAAAAATACGAAAAAATTAGTAAAGTTTCAGGACGATAATAAAGAAGAAAGAATCTCTCAAGACTTCAAAGCCGGGGAATTTATTGACCAACATATATCGCTGTCGAAAATATATGCAGAAAAATCTGAAGAGTTATATTGCAGAGGGTCTGAAAAAGAACGAAGCTGTTGAAATAGTCTCATGATATCCCGGCAATGCTTTATTTCTTAATTGCCCCCAAAGTCGTTTATAATTGTCATAAAGTTGACTTTTCAAAGAAGACTCAAGTATCTTATATAAGGATCGCGGGGTGGAGCAGTCTGGTAGCTCGTCGGGCTCATAACCCGAAGGTCGGTGGTTCAAATCCGCCCCCCGCTACCAATACAAATTAAGGACTTACGGTTTTCCGTGGGTCCTTTTTTGTTGTGCCGGCTTTACAGCATATGTTCAGTTCAATAATATCTGTTAAAGGGATGGTTTCCTGAAAATAATAGGTTGTTTTGTTAGCTTAAAATTCCAGTGACTCTTACAATCTCATCTACTGTTGTTAAACCTTTCAGCAGTTTATCGACTGCGCTTTCTTTCAGCATTTTCAGGCCTTCACTTTTTGCAATCTGTCTGATGTTTTCCGGGGTGGCCTTCATCTCAACAGCATCCTTTATCTTCTCTGATATTTCCATGACCTCAAAAACGCCTATCCTGCCGAGGTACCCTGTTCCCCTGCACTGGGGACACCCTGCCCCGATTGAAACTTCATGCTTTTGGATTTCATCGTAGTTGATTCCGAGCAGCCTGCACTCATCTACCGAAAGTTCATAAGACTCAGTACAATAACTGCAGACTTTTCTCACGAGCCTCTGGGCGACTACTCCGGTCAATATTGAATTTATCAGAAAAGGCTTGACGCCCAGGTCAAGAAGTCTGGTGACCGTGCTGGGTGCATCATTTGTGTGAAGTGTGGACAAAACAAGGTGCCCTGTCAGGGCGGCCTGAATGGCATTTTCTGCGGTCTCAAGATCTCTGATTTCTCCGATCATTATTATATCCGGGTCCTGTCTTAATATAGTCCTGAGACTGCTTGCAAACGTGATTCCTACCTGGGGCTGTACTGATATCTGGTTGAACTCCTCGTATATCATTTCCACCGGGTCCTCAATTGTGGTAAGGTTTACATCCGGTGTTGAAAGGGTCTTTAAGGCAGAATAAAGCGTTGTGGTCTTCCCGCTTCCGGTCGGGCCGGTTACCAGAATGAGTCCGTAGGGCGCAGAGATGAACGACTTGAAGAGACCCATGTCTCTCCGGGAAAATCCCAGGTCAATAATTTCCTGCATAAGGATGCCGGGGTCAAATATCCTTATAACGATCTTCTCTCCGAAAGCAACCGGGAGAGTGGATACTCGGAGTTCGATCTCCTTGCCGTCCTGTATTGTCTTGATCCTTCCGTCCTGCGGCCTCCGCTTTTCAGCAATGTCCATACGTGAAAGCGACTTGATACGTGAAGCAAATGCAGGGTGCACGGTTTTCGGCATTTTATGGATATTGTGAAGCACCCCGTCGATCCTGAACCGGACAAGGCAATGTTCCCTTTTGGGTTCAATGTGAATGTCAGATGCACGCTGTGAGTAGGCATAATGCAGAAGATATTCAACTGCATTGATAATGTGCTGATCTGTTGCAGCGAGTTCCGGGATTGATTTCAGTTTTACGTACTGTTCAAGGTTGCCGAGGTCAATCTCTGACGACATCTCACTCTGGGCGGCATCAATTGATGACTTGAATCCGTAGAACTCTGTCACGATTTTCATTATATCAGACCTTACTGAAAGTACCAGTTCGATATCATATCCTTTGGACTGCTTTATCCTGTCAATCCCTTCGCGCTCAAACGGGTTGGATGTTGCGATGGTCAGAGTATTGTCTTGAAGTTTGATAGGCACAAGCTGATGTTTTATTGCAAAGGGCCTGGAAATCACCTTCGTCACTATGTCGGAATCAAGTTTTAGCGGATCTATCTTTACAAAGGGAACCTGGAAGTGCTTTGCAATTTCCTTCATGATTACCTCTTCGGTAATATGCGTGTTTCCATTGTTGGGGATCTGCAGGTTCATGGATTCGATAATATCAACTATTGAGACATCACTCAGCAGCTTTTTGTCGCGTCTGACAGAGGACCCCTTTGATTCCCTTGCCTTAAGGATCTTTAACCGGCTTACATCTTCTTTTTCACGGATGTCCCTAATCTGCTCTTCTGACAGCACCCCTGCTGAAGAGAGTATTGTCAATATGGTGTTTTTTGTTTTTATGCTCATGGTCAACACAGAAATCAGCCGGCGCACTCCTCTTTTCTATTTATCTAACAAGTAGTTGCTTAAAAGTGTATATATGTATTTACGATATAAAGGGGATAAATCTTTAATTATATGATGTTATAAAAAACTGGTGAAGGAAGCATTTCCGTTGAAATTCAGATGGTTGCAGAAGGTTAAGGGCCGAGCAGGAACCCGGGGCTAAGCTAACCCTCTTTTGCGTACCTGCTTTGAGTAGCGTTTTATATTGATATAGAAAAAAAAACTTATTGACAGCGCAACTATAAAATAGACTGAATAATTGACCCAGACTGATTTGTCATATGCGAAACTGTCCAGAAGTATCTGCAGAAAAGGATAAATAATGAGAAATCCAACCAGGCCGCCCAGGAATACACTTGATATTAGGGCATATATTAATAGCAGCTATTTGTAGACTGTTTTTGTGCTGAACCCCATTAAATACTATAACAGATTTTTGTTCCATAAGAAGCGGGGTGTTTTATTCTAGGATATTCTTTCCTTTTAAAAATAGTCGTCCTGGCTGGCTTTTGAAAAAATATTCACGCTTTATTGCATCAGATCTTGACTCATACTCTTCATAATACACAAGTTCCCAAGGGCCCCTGCCTCGCGTTGATTTGCCCTTATCGGCATTATGTTCTGCCACACGATTATTTAATTCCTTTGAATGGCCAATATAAGACCTACCTGTTGACTTGCTTTTTAGAGCGTAGACATAAAAACCCAAGAATGATGTCCCCTAGAAGTTAATGGTGGAGCTGATCGGGATCGAACCGACGACCTCTTGAATGCCATTCAAGCGCTCTCCCAACTGAGCTACAGCCCCAAAACAAATCTAACATAAACACTGGCAGCTGAACTCTTGGAGAACCGACGACCTGTCGAATCGACCGTTCTCCCAACTGAGCTACAGCCCCGTTCATTAACGCGATAATAATTATAGCATATAGAAAAGCAATTTTTTTGTGCTCCTCGTCTTGAAAAGATTTTGTTTTTTTGTGAAAACGTTTTCAAAAAAAAGAATAAATGCCATCTATTCTCTAAATGCCTATTTTACAACTTCCTGTATGTCTTCCTGTCCGCCTAACTCGACGGGAGGAGTAGAATGCGGTCTGCACTTTTAGAGAGTGGTCTTCCCAGAGAGTGAGACGGATTTTATAAGTTCGTTTTAGTTAAGTTATCTCGGTTAATGAGACTTTTGAAAACGTTTTCAAATGTCAAGGCTAGTAAATTTTCAAGATGGTGAGTTAAACGATATGCTGAAAACTCTAATGTTGACGTGTCTACTAAATAGGGAAGCTTACGCTGTCTTCCATATTCATAGTAACTTTACAATTTATTATTTATACAAGGACATTTTTTAAATGTGATATTAATCACCGATTATAAATCTGATATCATTTAGTTTTTATATATGAGGGAATATCGCTAACATTCAACAAAATATCCATACATTGTAGCAGGATGAAAGAGGAGAAGGAGAGATAAATGGAAGATAATAAAAAATATGATTTTTTTAAATGGCGTTGGATTGTAATCGTCCTGATTGTAATGGTTGTGGTAACATCAATACTGGTTGTTGGAGGAATGGCATACAAATTAGGAAGTAAACATGGTTACTTTCAACTTGAAAAAGAAATAGTTTACGCCCTGGCCCTTAACAAGAGCACACATGTGGGTAAATTTTTGGTAGCCAAACTCGATAATGGTGGAACCATTATAGCCCTAAATGAGGGTCACTTTCCGACAAAGGGAGAATAACAGTTGGGCAAATAGACAAATAAGGATTTACATTTGTAGTGTTGCATAAAAAGGAAAAATCAAAATCGTTGACTTTACTGCACCACCAGCATCCCACTCTGGATAGTCAATGTACCAGCAGTAATTGTTATATCTCCATTAATTGTGGATATCAAAATGTTATTCGAATAGCTGCAGTCATATCCAGCCTTCAAAAAGACTGACTTACTCATATCTATTTGAAGATTTTCGACAAAGACCGTGGCCTGAATCTGCATATTATCCATACTTGCTGCGTTATCATACATATCTTGAAGAAAATCATATTCAGAAGCAGTGCCTTCAATTCTTGCTGGAAGGTTTGGACATATGTATAAATATGTAATGCCGTCAATGTCATCCAGATCTAATGTATGCTTTTTAGTCTCACCTGCTGAGACATACCCATTAAAATCTAAAAATATTCTTTCATGCGCAAGTATGCAAATGAATATTGTCGATTCTACTAGTGTCATGTCACACATGTAATGTTGGATAAAGTCTTCTAAGCTTTACCCGCGCATCCTTGGTCGTGAATCGCCAGTTGATCGTCGCGTTTTGCG
>JBDLIC010000007.1:0-49058 GCA_039715075.1 Nitrospirota bacterium | reverse complement strand
TCTGGTGGGCACAGGAGAGACTGCAGGCATCCCCGAAAAAAGCATCAATATCCTCGGCGACTTCAACCTTGCAGGGGAGATCTGGATGATTCGCGAAATGTATGAGCGGATTGGTGTCCATGTAGTTGCCAATATTACAGGTGATGGCCGGGTTGAGCATATTAAAAAAGCCCATGGGGCATCTCTTAACGTAGTTCAGTGTTCGGGCGCAACCATGGGCCTGGCCAATATGATGAAGGATGAATACGGTATTCCGGCCATAAGGGTTTCATACTTTGGCATTGAAGATATGGCAGAATCCATTTACGCTGTGGCAGATCATTTTAAAGACAACGAGATGATGCTAAAGGCCAGACAGGTTGTCAAGGAGGAACTCTCGGCAATCTACCCCAAAATTCAGGAGTACCGCAAAGCACTCACAGGCAAGAAAGCTTCAATATATGTTGGAGGCGCCTTTAAAGCTTTTTCTTTAGTCAAGGCTTTCAGGCTTCTCGGCATGGATGTGGTGATGGTTGGCTCACAGACCGGCACTGAATCTGAATACAGGGAACTTCAGGAAATAACTGATCCCGGAACCATCATTGTCGATGATTCTAACCCATTGGAACTCTCATCCTTTCTTCAGGAAAAAAATGTGGATATCTTTGTGGGCGGAGTTAAGGAGCGGCCAATTGCCTATAAACTGGGGGTTGCTTTCTGCGACCACAATCACGAGCGCAAAGAGGCCCTGGCCGGTTTCATCGGCATGCTCAACTTCGCAAAGGAAGTATACAGTTCGGTCATGAGCCCGGTCTGGAGGTTCATGCCGCGATTGGAAGGAAAGAATGATGACTAAAATGCCGAGCTATGTCTCAACAACCAACGCCTGCAAACTCTGCAAACCCATGGGGGCGACCCTTGCGTTCCGCGGCATAGAAGGGGCCATGCCCTTTTTACACGGTTCCCAGGGATGTGCAACCTATATGCGCCGTTATATCATCAGCCATTTCAATGAGCCTATGGATATTGCTTCGTCATCGCTGGGTGAAAAGCATGCTATTTTCGGCGGCGGCCCCAACTTAAAACAGGGACTTAAGAATGTGACTGACAAATTTCAGCCACAACTTATCGGCATCGCCAGCACCTGCCTGACTGAAACGATAGGTGATGACCTCCCCATGCTTCTCCATGAGTATAGAGAGATGACGCAGGGGGACCGGGACAGACCGATTTTAGTGCCTGTCTCAACCCCTTCTTACAGCGGCACTCACATGGAAGGTTTTCATGCTGCCGTCAGGGCTGTTGTGGGCGCTCTTGCAAAAGGGTCGGCAGAACAGACCAACAGTATCGCAATTCTGCCGGGCTTTTTATCCCCGGCAGATATCCGTTACTTAAAAGATATCAGCAGCCGCTGCAATGTGCCTTTTACAATCCTTCCTGATATATCTGACACGTTGGATGGTCCGGCTCTTCTGGAATATGAAAAAATTCCCCATGGTGGCACAGGGATTCCGGGTATTGAAAAGCTTGGAAGTGCAGCTGCCGCAATAGAGTTTGGCCGGACAATTGATGACAAGGACTCGGCCGCTCTGCTTCTCAAAGAGAAATTTGATGTTGCTCACCACCGGCTTGGTCTGCCCATCGGCCTGAGAGAGACCGATGCTTTTTTTAGCACCCTTAAACACCTCACCGGCCTGGAGACACCGGCAGTATATGAAAATCAGCGGGGCCGTTTTATCGACTCTCTTGCAGACGGGCATAAATATGTTTTTGGCAAGCGGGCCATTGTCTACGGCGAGGAGGACCTGGTCATCGGTTTAACCTCATTTCTCGCCGAGATAGGTGTGCGCCCTGTCCTCTGTGCTTCCGGCGGGAGATCCGGCAAACTCGAAAATGCCATCAAGAGTGTCTGTGACGGACTGGTTTCTGATGCTCCGCAGATTTATGAGGGGATGGATTTTTACGAAATTGAAAAACTGGCAGAAAAGCTGGAGCCGGATATCCTCATCGGTCACAGTAAAGGATACCAGTTAGCAAGAAAAAACAATATCCCGATTGTGAGGGCGGGATTTCCAATTCATGACCGGATAGGCGGACAGCGAATACTTCATATCGGCTATCAGGGAGCCCAACAGTTGTTTGACCGTGTTGCCAATGCCCTGCTCGAGAAAAAACAAACTGATTCAAAAATCGGTTACAGCTATATGTAAGCGCCGGATAAACCCAAAAGAACTATTTCAAATTATATTAGACTGAGACCAGTAAAGGAAAACAAATGAACACTCCTAAAGACTTAAGCAGACACCCTTGTTTTAATTCAGAAGTAAAGGGGCAGTTCGGTCGCATACACCTGCCGGTGGCCCCGAAATGCAACATAAAATGCAACTACTGCAACAGAAAATACGACTGTGTGAATGAGTCGCGGCCAGGGGTCACCAGCAGCATTCTGACACCGGAGCAGGCTTTGGTCTATGTTGAAAAGGTTTTGGAAAAAGAACCCCGCATAACAGTTGTCGGTATAGCCGGGCCGGGTGACCCCTTTGCTAATCCAAGTGAGACCCTGCAGACAATGCGCCTCATTCGGGGACGCTTCCCTGATCTTTTACTCTGTCTCTCCAGCAATGGATTCGCCCTCGCGAATCATATTGATGAGATTGCCCAGATAGGGGTCTCGCATGTAACCATTACCGTGAATGCTGTTAATCCGAAAATTAGTCAAAAGATCTATGGCTGGGTCAGTGAAGGGAAGCTGATCCACAAGGGGCTGCAGGCAGCGGAACTGCTCCTGGCCCGTCAACTGGATGCTATTAAAAAATTGAAAGCCTGCGGTATTACCATAAAGATCAACACCATAGTTGTTCCGGGCATCAACGATAATCATGTTGTTGAGGTTGCAGGAAGAATGAAGGAACTGGAAGTTGACCTCCTGAACTGCATGGCCCTGTTCCCTAATGCTGATACACCTTTTGCAGATATCATTGAACCGGATAAAACGAAAATGGACGAGATCCGTAAAAAGGCCGAAACATATATTCCCCAGATGCGCCATTGTACCCGTTGCCGTGCTGATGCCGTAGGATTACTTGGCCAGGACCGTAGTGATGAGATGCGGGGCTGTCTTTCTGCCGCTTCGAAACTGTCTTTCCTCCCGAAGGAGGGTCGGGAAAGACGATACATTGCGGTTGCTACCCTGGAAGGGGTCCTTATTAATCAGCATCTGGGTGAGGCGGAAAGAGTCCAGATATGGTCCCGCAACGATAAAGGACTGGAACTCGTTGAGGAACGGGAGACCCCGAAACGGGGATGCGGTCCCAAACGCTGGCTCCATCTTGCCAGAATACTTGGAGATTGCAGGGCCATATTAGTAAGCGGCATTGGTGAAACACCCGGAAAAGTTCTCAGCAAGTACGGGGTGCAGCCATACGTCATGAATGGTTTTATCGAGATGGGGCTTGATGCAGCGTTCAATGAAAATGAAGCAGGCCTGGCGGCCATGAAAGTCCGAGAAGTATCCTGTACCAGTAAAGTTGATTGTGCCGGCAGCGGGGCAGGATGTTTGTAGAGAAACCATTTTACAGGAAGGAGATGAAGATGAAGATAGCAGTCGCGACAACAGACGGTCTTACCGTCAATGAACACTTTGGCAGGGCGAAAAAGTTTTTTATCTATGAAGCCACTGCAACGACATTCAATCTATTAAAGGAAAGAAATGTAGAACCTTATGCAACCGCTCAAAAGGATCATGCCTTTGATAAGGTCCGCTTTCAGGATGTTGCCAGGGTTTTAGAGGACTGTGAAAAGGTTTTTATTACAAAAATCGGCGATGAACCTGCGGGTGCACTTGAAGCCCTGGGCATTGAGCCTGTAGTCTATTCAGGTGCTATCAAAGACATCGATCTTTCATGATGGCTATTCCGCTGTAAGTGAAGCTCTCCACCTACAAGGCGGGGCATTAAAAAGAATAACCTTATTAATGATAATACAGTCTGTATTCCCCTTTTCCAAAGGGGGAGACTTGAAATGTTTAAAGATTCTTTCCGGCTTGCCTTCAACAGAAAAAGTAAGGCTTGCGTACAATCGGCATAATTATCGGCAATAGTTAATGCACTAACAATATTTTATCTTGCAATAACTTGCTGGATAATATAATATTAATAAAGTTTATTAATAGGCAAAATAATCGGCAATGAAAGGCTGATATGGCTTCAGAAATACACAGAATGACCCCTCTATATCCTGAAAAGGCCGAGGAACTTCATGACCTTGCCCTGTCTGTAATCCAGAAGTCCGCGGCCCTTGTCCATAGCCAGCATCCTGTCACGCTGCGCTCCCTGCAGGAACTGCTCCATATTATTAACAGTTATTATTCCAATCTTATAGAAGGACATAACACTCATCCCTATGACATTGTCCGCGCAATGCAGAAAGAGTATGATACTGAACCGGCAAAGCGTAGTCTCCAGTTGGAAAGTGTTGCCCATATTACCGTTCAAGGGGGTATAGAAAAAAGACTACAGGAAGATTCCGGGACCAATATTGCGGGTCAGGAGTTCCTGTGCCATATACACAGGGAATTTTATAAGCAGCTGCCGGAGGAGTTTCTGATCGTTACTGACCCTGATACAGGTCGTGAAAGCCGGGTGGTTCCGGGCGAGCTGCGCAGGGAAACGGTAAAAGTCGGGCGGCACGTACCGCCTGAAAGCGATTCCCTGGAAGCACTCCTTGAAAGGTTCGGGGGATTTTATGAGCCGGACCGCCATCATGGTACGGCAAAGCTTGTTGCGGCAGCGGCCGGCCACCATCGATTCATGTGGATACATCCCTTTCTCGACGGCAACGGCCGTGTGGCGCGTCTATTTACAGAGGCATATTTTCACCGTATTCCGGTCCTCGGCTACGGGCTCTGGTCAGTGAGCCGTGGGCTTGCCCGAAGGAACTCCGATTACAAGGCTGCGCTTTCCCGGGCAGATGCGACGCGGCGCAATGACCTTGACGGAAGGGGGAATCTGTCGAATGAAGGTCTGATAAAATTCTGTCGATTTTTCCTGGAAGTCTGCCTTGACCAGGTGGAATATATGGGAGACCTGCTGAAACTGGAAGAACTCATCCAGCGGATCAGGCACTATGTTGAACTTCGAAACAGGGGCATGGTTCCGGGACCTTCGGGCAGAAAACAGCCTCTCCGGCCCGAGGCATCGGGAATGCTGCAGGAAGTCCTGATACACGGCACCTCAACGCGGGGTGATGTCATTCATGCCTCCGGGTTTAAGGAGCGCACCGGACGAAATCTGCTGGGGATGCTGCTTGAGGAGGGATTGCTTGTTTCGGATACGCCGAAGGGAGAAGTCAGGTTGGGATTTCCCATCCATGCGGCAGGGTGGTTTTTTCCGGAGTTGTATCCGGTGTTGGGGAGATAGGGGGATTTGAAATGAAGGTGCTGATTGTTTATGATCGTCACGATCAAAGATCCGACCCTGGACATTACTATCTTCTAAAATCAATCTCCAACCCAGGGCAACGAATGCAGCTTATTCTTCAACAACTTCCTGTCAATAATCTTTGTTTTATAAGTAGCAACATTAACTGAAGTCGCAGCTTTGCTTATGGCTATACGAACTACCTCTTCATCTTTTGATTTGCAGAGAACCAAACCTACAGACGGATTTTCTTCATCAAGTTTCATCTTCTCATCCAGGGCATCCAGGGCATCCAGATAAAATTGCATTTTACCTGCATACTCAGGTTTAAACTTGCCTATCTTTAATTCAACGGCAACAAGGCATCGATACATCCTGTGATAAAACAAAAGGTCAACTTTGTAGTCCTCATTACCGACAGTGATTTTGTATTCCTGCCCGGCAAATGTCAGATAACTTCCGAATTCAAGGAAAAACTCTTTCAGGTTAGTAACAATTGCCTGTCGCAGTTCCTTCTCCGCAAAGCCGTCTTTTAACCCGAGAAAATCAAAAACATATTCATCCTTGAAGTGACTAGCCGCATTCTTCTCTTTTGTGTGGGGGACTAATTTATCAGTCTTTCTGGAGAGCATAAAGCGTTCATAGAGTGAGGAGTTGATCTGCCTCTCAAGTTCACGGCGTGACCATCTTTCATGAATGCAGGTCTTAAGATAAAATTCTTTTTCTTCTATTGACTGGGCCTGAAAAAGTATTACAAGATTATGAGACCAAGATAATTCTGTCACCAGTGGTGACAGTTTTGGATAGCTCTCATATGACTCATATAGCTGCTTCATTCGCCAAAGATTTTCTTTTGAGAAACCTTTCATATCCGGGAACTCTTTCCGAAGGTCCTGTGATAAAGTTTCCACTATCCCCTGCCCCCACTCGGAAACTTCAACTTTTTCATATATACGCTCTCCGATTTTAATATACAATGCAACCAGCTGCCTGTTAACTGCCCTGTATGCATGTTGCCTGGCAGCTATAATCTCGTTTTTCAGCTTGCCCAGGAACTTCTTGTAATCAGTTTTTTTCATGCATGCCCCCCTTCAATTAATTACTAATTATCAATGAGGAATTAAGAAAGAATTAATGTCTTCCCATAACTCGAAATTCGTAATTTCTAATTTGTAATTGATTTCAGCCTTGTCCCCGTAATGACAGTTGATTATAGCACGGAAAGCGGAAAGACGTGGAAAAAGAGAGTGACGAATAGCGATTGACGATTAACGATTTACGAAGTAAAAAAGTTCGTCATTCGCTACTCGTCAATCGTCAATCTCCGTAAGTGCTTTTAAAACGTATATGCTCCGGCGGAACAATACCGAATTTTTTAATCTTATACCCGATCTGGCGCTGACTAATCCCAAGTTCACGTGCAGCACGGGCCTGCACCCAGCCGTTTCTCTGCATGGCTGATTCTACAATTTCTTTCTCCATATCTTTCAAAGATGACTTCAGCACTGTAGATCCGGCCCGGTTGTCTTCATTTATGTGAATATCCCTTTTATCCGGATGTTCATTGATGATTCGCCCCTCCGGTTCAGCGAGCATAACTGAGGGCAGATCGCTTACCTTACACCATCCATCATCGGTAATAATTACCATTCTCTCAACAAGGTTCTGCATTTCACGAACGTTTCCGGGCCAGGAGTAGATTTTCAAAAACTCAACAGCTTCCTGTGAAAGCTTCATCTGTTTAGCATTGCGTTCATTGCTTTCACGCAGAAAAAAGTCGAGCAGCAGCGGGATGTCCTCCCGCCTTTCACGCAGAGGGGGAAGCATTATGGGAACTACATTTAACCGGTAATACAGGTCGGCCCGGAACCGGCCCTGAGCAATGGCTTCCTCAAGATTAATATTCGTAGCGGCAATTATTCTCACATCAACAGATATTGTTTTTGTCCCGCCCAGCCGTTCAAAGTTCCTCTCCTGCAAGACCCGGAGCAATTTGGCCTGAAGGTTTAAAGGCAGTTCCCCGATCTCATCAAGAAACAGCGTGCCGCCATCAGCTAATTCAAAACGTCCTTTCTTAAAGGATGTTGCACCGGTAAACGCACCTTTTTCGTGACCGAGCAGCTCACTCTCGAGTAAATTTTCGGGGACCGCGGCACAATTGATCTCTATAAAAGGTTCCGTGACCCGCGGCCCTGCATGATGGATAGCTCTTGCGACTAATTCTTTTCCTGTACCGGATTCGCCCAGAAGGAGGGCCGTTGCGGTGCTTGGCGCGACCCTGTCAATCAACTGAAAGACTTCATGCATTACCTTGCTCTGGCCAATAATATTATGCCGGCTGTAACGCTTGTCCAGCTGGGCCCGCAGCTTCCTGTTTTCCTCAATCCACAGCTCTTCTTTCTGTTTTATTGTTTTATTGAGTTCTATAAACTGGGCAATGAGCGTTGCGACTACGGTAATGAAATAGACGTCCTCTTCATAAGAAACTTCGGGGGCGAATAACCGGTCAACAGTCAGAACTCCCACCGGTTCATTTCGAAGGAGTACGGGAACACCGATAAAAGCTATGTTGCTTTTGTTAATTGATCGGGACTGGGTACGATTCAGGAATAACGGTTCACTTTTAATGTCCGGTACCACAAAGGGGAATTTTGACCTGAAGACTTTACCAATGACCCCTTCATTGAGGCTATACACACCCCGTTCTTTCTCCTCTTTCGTCAGTCCATAAGACGCTTTGATTGTTAAATTCACTGATGTCTCGTCGAGCAGAACCAGTGAAGCGCGCTCCATATAAAGTGTGTCATGGAGTATTCTCAGGATTTCAGATAAAGTTATTTTAAGCTCCGCAGCCGAACCAACTAACTGCGCTATTTCGCAGAGGGCCTGAACTTCAGGGGTTTTGACTGCACTCGTCCGGCTTGGTTCACCGGTCTTTTTCTTATTAGCATTTTGACGCAGTTTGCTGATCATATTTATATAATAGAGCAAACTCTGTGCCACAAATGCATCATGCAGCCAAAATATGAGGTGCGTTAATTATCACCTTTAGCAAAACCGGCGCAAAGCCAATGATATCAAAGCACGAGGATAGTGCTCATAAATATTCTTATCGACTCAATGTCTCTCTGCAGGCAAAAACGATTGAACAGCAATGCAACATTGTGACGCCATAATTGTTTATGCAGCAACAATATTGTCACACCATACTGTATAAAGACAATAACGGAAAATAACGGTTGACGAATCACGAGTCACGAATGACGAACTTTATTTACTTCGTAAATCGTATATCGTAAATCGCTACTCGTCACTCTCCTTTCTTTCTACAGAATTGGACAAGCCTCGACCTTTTTGTAAACTTCTATTCATTTTAAGCCTTTTCCAAATCCCTGCTCTGACCACCTCAATAAACCCTTAAGTGACTGATTTTAATTGAGTTAATGGCTATTCACGCAACTGGCACGGCCTTTGCGATAAGTTATGGCAAGTCTGATGTTATGAACACGAATATGATCACAAAGCTACAAGAGGCAGTCTTGAACATTAATTTTAATTAGCTAAAGGAGGTTAAGCAATGGCAAAGAAAATGAGAAAAGTGGCGATCTACGGTAAGGGTGGTATCGGGAAATCAACAACAACCCAGAATACAGTGGCAGGCCTGGTGGAGTTGGGCCGCAAGGTAATGGTTGTCGGATGTGACCCTAAAGCAGACTCTACCCGTTTGCTGCTCGGTGGATTGGCCCAGAAATCAGTACTTGATAACCTTCGTGAGGAAGGTGAGGATGTCGAACTTGACGATATCCGCAAGGCAGGATACGGCGGCACCTGGTGTGTTGAGTCAGGTGGTCCTGAGCCTGGGGTCGGTTGCGCCGGCCGCGGTATTATCACCTCAATTAATATGCTTGAATCACTTGGTGCCTATGAAGAAAGTGAAGAACTTGATTACGCTTTTTACGATGTTCTGGGTGATGTTGTATGCGGAGGGTTTGCTATGCCTATCCGTGACGGCAAGGCCGAGGAGATCTATATCGTTGTCTCCGGGGAAATGATGGCCATGTATGCGGCAAACAATATCAGCAAAGGTATTATGAAATTCGCCCAGTCCGGTAATGTGAGACTTGGCGGGCTTATCTGTAATTCCCGCGCTGTCGATAATGAGAAGGATATGATTGAAGAGTTTGCTAAAAAACTCGGCACCCAGATGATCTACTTTGTTCCCAGGGACAATGATGTTCAGCGTGCTGAAATCAATAGAAAAACGGTCATCGAATGGAAGCCGGAAGTACCTCAAGCTGATGCATACCGGGGTCTTGCAAAGGCCATTGATGAAAATAAAATGTTTGTCATTCCAACCCCGCTGGAGATTGAAGAGTTAGAAGAGCTTTTAATGGCCTATGGCTTAATGGAAGCTGCTTAAAAAATATTACCAGAGATATGACTTACCTGTCATTCCCGTAGTCTGTTGAGCGGGAATCCAGTTTTTCAGCAAGCTCTGGATGCCCGATTAAAGACTTCGGGCATGACGAAAAAATGCAGTCTATACACAGACTCTAATAAAAGAACCAGGAGAAATACAATGATAATGATCAGATCGATAGTAAGACCGGAAAGAGTAGACGCAATACTTGCGGCGCTTATGGAGGCTGGATTTCCTGCTGTCACAAAATATTCTGTTGCCGGGCGCGGCAAACAGCGCGGTATCAAAATTGGTGAAGTTACCTACGATGAAATTCCTAAAGTCATGCTTATGATAGTTGTCTCAGACGAAGACAAAGACTTTGTCATAGACACAATCATGAAAACCGGCCGCTCCGGAACAAAAGGGGCCTTTGGCGACGGTAAAATTTTCATTAGTGGAGTGCAGGAATCCTACACCATTAGTTCGGGCGTCAAAGAAGGGTCTGAACCAGAGGAGGTCACGGCATGAAAGAAGTGATCGCTGTCATACGAATCAATATGATGAACCAGACCAAACAGGCCCTGACTGAGTGCGGAATTCCTTCCTTTTATGCCCATGAAGCCCAGGGCCGGGGTAAAGGGTTTGCAAGCCGCGAGCTCCTGGAAGGCGCTAAGCAGGGCTATGAGGAAGCAGCCGCCCTGCTTGGTGAAAAAGGAAAGCTCTATCCTAAACGGATAGTAACCGTAGTAGTGGAAGACAGCCAGGTCGGATGTGTGGTTGAAACGATTATCAATACGAACCAGACAGGACTTCCCGGTGACGGCAAGGTGTATATCTTGCCTATTAACGATGCTGTGCGAATGAGAACAGGCGAAATAGGAGCAAAAGCAATCGCCTAAACTGATAAGAAGGAGAATTACAATGGCAACTGCAACAAATAAAAAGCTCGTTCAGTGGGACCCTGCTGAGGTGAAAGAGGAACTTCTAAAAAAATACCCGCCCAAGGTGGCCCGCAAGCGCGCTAAACAGATATTAATTAACGAGGCTCTGGAAAATGAGACTCCTGAAATTTCAGCAAACATACGTACCATCCCGGGAATAATATCAATGCGGGGGTGCACGTACGCCGGCTGTAAAGGGGTCATTATGGGCCCCACTCGCGATATAGTCAATCTGGTCCATGGACCAATCGGCTGCAGTTTCTATGCCTGGCTTACCAGACGTAACCAAACCGATCCCGGACCCGACGGAGAGAACTACATGACCTACTGTTTCTCAACGGACATGCAGGACCAGGACATCATATTCGGTGGAGAAAAGAAACTGGCCAGGGCAATTCAGGAAGCCTATGATCTTTTTCACCCAAAGTCCATCGCGGTCTTTGCCACCTGCCCGGTAGGGCTTATTGGTGATGACATTCACACTGTTACGAAAAAAATGAAGGAAAAACTTGGCAACTGTAATGTCTATGCATTCAGCTGCGAGGGATATAAGGGTGTCTCTCAGTCAGCAGGACACCATATAGCCAATAACCAGGTATTTCGTCACATCGTTGGAGAAAATGACGAGGTCAAGCCGGGCAAATTCAAAATCAATCTCCTTGGAGAGTACAACATCGGTGGTGACGGTTTTGAAATTGACCGGATTCTCCAAAAGTGCGGCATTACCTGTATATCAACCTTTTCCGGCAATTCCACCTATGACCAGTTTGCCTCGGCACACACTGCTGATCTGAATACTGTCATGTGCCACCGGTCCATCAACTACGTTGCCGACATGCTGGAAACGAAATACGGTATCCCGTGGATAAAGGTGAACTTTATCGGAGCGGAAGCTACAGCTAAATCACTGCGCAAAATTGCAGAGTATTTTGGAGATAAACAGCTCAGCAGGAAAGTCGAGGAGGTCATTGCTGAAGAGATGCCCGCAGTTGAGGCGGTAAGTAAGGATGTCCGGACAAGGACCGGGGGCAAAACAGCCATGATGTTTGTCGGAGGTTCCCGGGCCCACCACTATCAGGAACTCTTTAACGAAATGGGAATGAAAACCATTTCTGCCGGGTACGAATTTGCCCATCGTGATGATTACGAAGGCCGCCACGTCATTCCGAATTTGAAGGTGGACGCGGACAGCCGCAATATAGAAGAAATCGAAGTCGAAGCCGATGAGACACGCTATAAGCCGCGCAAGTCGGAAAAGCAGACGAAGGCCCTGGAAAAAGCAGGGTATACATTCAAAGATTACGATGGTCTGATTCCAGACATGGAAAACGGGACACTGATCATTGATGACCTTAACCAGTATGAAGCTGAAAAGCTTGTGGAACTGATGAAGCCGGACATTTTCTGTGCCGGAATCAAGGAGAAGTTTTCAGTCCAGAAACTGGGTGTGCCCATGAAGCAGCTTCACAGCTATGACTCAGGCGGCCCGTATGCAGGTTTTAAGGGAGCGATTAATTTCTATAAGGAAATTGACCGCCTGGTCAACAGTAAGGTTTGGGGGTACATGAAGGCCCCGTGGGAGGAAAATCCACAACTGTCTGCCACATATTGCTGGGAGTAATCACTCCTGTTGATGTTACAAATTAATATTCCCTGTGATACAACCACAGGAAATCTAATGCAAGGAGGGATTTTTATTACATTCGCTCGCTCTACCCCGCGGTGAGACTGCGGGGAGTAAGCTCGCTATACATTTAAAAGTCAATTGTTTGAGGAGAATAAAATGTTACTACGACATACACCAGAAAAAATTACTGAACGCAAGGCCCTGACCATTAATCCGGCCAAGACCTGTCAGCCTATCGGCGCCATGTATGCGTCATTGGGTATACATGGCTGCCTGCCGCACAGTCATGGTTCGCAGGGGTGCTGTGCTTATCACAGGAGCACTTTAACGAGACATTACAAAGAACCGGTTTCTGCCAGCACCAGTTCATTTACTGAAGGCGCTTCGGTATTCGGCGGCCAGGCAAATATGCTGCAGTCCATCACCAATATTTTCTCTGTCTATGATCCGGAGGTCATCGCTGTTCATACGACATGCCTCTCTGAGACCATTGGGGACGATCTGCCGCAAATAACAAAAAAAGCCAGGACAGAGGGAAAGATACCGGAAGGTAAAGACGTTATCAGCGCTTCTACCCCGAGCTATGTCGGCACACATGTCACCGGTTTTTCCAACATGGTGAAATCCATGGCAATGGTGGCCGAACCCACGGGCAGGAAGAACCATAAAGTTAACATTATTCCCGGCTGGGTAGAACCTGCTGATATGGAAGAGATCAAACGTTTGGTCAGGCAGATAGGTGTGGAAAGCATACTCTTCCCTGACACATCAGGTGTTTTAAACGGGCCGTTGTCCGGTGAGTACAGAATGTTTCCTGAGGGCGGCACTACCATGGAGGAACTCAGGTCAACCGGTAATTCTATCGGGACGCTGGCTCTTGGAGAGTGGTGCTCTGCTGATGCAGCCCGCTGGCTTGATAAAAGCAGCCATGTACCATGCAGTGTACTGGATATGCCCTTTGGGTTGAAGGCTACCGACAGATTCATTGATGCCCTGCGCATCATTGCGGGAGTCACTATTCCCGAAGAGATTGCCAATGAACGCGGTCAATTGGTAGATATGATTTCCGACATGCACCAGTACCTCTATCATAAGAAGGCAGCATTGGTCGGTGATCCGGACCAGCTGATTGCAATGACGGAATTCCTTGTCTCACTGGATATGCATCCCGTACACATTGTAACCGGCACCTCAGGCAAGAAGTTTGAAAAACGCATCAGGGAAATTACGAAGGACATGCCCTGTGAGGTCAATGTGAAAGCAGGAGGCGATATGTTCCTGCTCCATCAGTGGATCAAAAGTGAACCTGTAGATCTTTTGATTGGTAATACCTACTGCAAATACATAGCGCGTGATGAAGACCTGCCCTATGTTCGATGGGGTTTTCCGATCCTTGATCGACAGGGTCACCAGTACTTCCCGACTGTGGGGTACAAGGGTGGTCTCAGGCTGTTGGAGAAAATTCTCGGCGTGCTCATGGATCGAGTTGACCGTGACTCGACAGAACAGAAATTCGAGTTGGTGCTTTAATGCCTATGAACACAGGAACCGCTAAGACCGCAACGCTGCAAAACAGAAGCATAAAAAGACCCAATGTAGCGGTTGCCAGCTTTAATGGCATTGAAGTGGACCTTCATATCGGGCATGCCCGGCAACTCTGGATCTATGGCCCCGGAGAGGACGGCCTAGTCTGCATGCGCGGGGCACGGGCCACACCTGGGCCCGGAGGGGGTGAAGCACGGTGGAAGGCGCTGGCAGAAGTTTTAGGTGACTGTTTTGCCCTCCTGGCTTCAGGGGCTGGCCCTAAACCGATGAAGATTCTTGAAGATCAGGGCATTGCTGTTTTTATTACAGAAGGCAATATCAAAGGATCAGTCGATATCGTCTTTGGTAGAGGCAAATAGAAAAATGACTGAACTTTAAAATAATAATTCAATCTGTATTCCCCTCTTTGCCAAAGAGGGAGACTTGAAAGGAGAACACAATGGCAACACCGGAACGGCAAGTCATAGTCTGTCAGAGCTTTCGCGTGGCCGGCGACAAAAAAGGCATTTGCCACAAACAGACAGAAGGGTTTTTACAGTACCTGGAAGAAGAAATTCTTGATCGGGGCCTGGACTGCCTGGTTACTGCATCAACCTGTCTTAAACAGTGTGAGAGCGGCCCGATTATGGTTGTCCAGCCGGAGAACTGGTGGTTCAAAGGAGTAGACAGTGAAGAAGCCATTGATGCCATTTTAGATGGTCTTGAAGAGGGCGAAGCGGCTGCCGGCTACCTTGTCGCTTAACCTTTAAGGTATGAACGATGACTATCTCAGATAAGAGCAGGATAAAAGCTTCTTCCATGCAATCCATTGGTGGTTGGGAAGATTACTTAAAAGATGGTGAAGAGTTCCTGAAGACGGCAGTTGGTGCGTATGAGAAACGAAAGAAAGTCTTCACGTCAGAAATTCTGTACAACATTATTGCCATGGCAATTGAAAAACTTGTTATGGCTGCGTTGATGCGCCATGGTGCACTGCCGTACAACCATACAATGAAAGATCTGGTTGAAGCTATGGACGAGACATTCCCTGCTGCTATTGATGAGTTAAGAGAAGGGTTGCTCAACATGGACCGATACCAGGAAATCTGCAGCCTTGATGGCTTCAGGATCACCCCGCCCGAAATGAAGGAAATTCCGGGCATGCTGGAAATAGCTCAAAAACTGCAAGGCCTGGTCGATAAATAAAATGTAACCATTCAGACCGTACGAGCCGGAATCGTCAATCTCTTTTCCCGTTTCGCTGCTTTCAATTAATAATGAATACACTCTCGCAACCGTACAAACCCGAACAATATTGTCAGACATATTTGTAGCTCGACCTACGTTAAGGTAGCTTTTCATGAGCCAATTTGTATTAATTTCAATAAGTTAACAGCTGGCACGTTATCTGCGTTATAGAAGACATTATGTCAAACACATTGAAAGACAAAATCAAGGATATTGAAAGAGAAGCAATACTGAAGGCCCTTGAAGAGTGCGAATGGATCCAGGCAAGGGCTGCCAGAAAACTTGGAATTACCGAGAGGATGATCGGTTACAAGATCAATAAATACGGGATAAAGATAAAGGAGGCAGCGTATGGTGAATCAGATGTAAACGAAGTAGATATAAATAATCAGAACATTAATCAAACAAATGAAAACTAAAGGAGGAAAAGTAAACCAATGAGAAAAGGAATTTGTTCATTAATTTTAGCAATCTTGATTGCGGCAGCGTCTCCGGCGTTTGCAGAAGAGACAAAGAGACCGGAAGTATCGGGCAGCGCTTCAGTTGATATTATGAGTCAGTATATATGGAGAGGCTGGCAGTTGAGCGATGAAAGCGTCAGTCAACCTTCAGTCGGGATCACCTATGAAGGAATCGGCGCTAATATATGGTCGAACTACGATAACGACACTACCGCTATTACGGAGACGGACTATACATTAAATTATACGTTCAGCATCGATAAGATCGGCATTGATGTGGGATATATATTTTACACATTCCCTGATTCAGCCTTTGACACGCAGGAGATTTATGCATCCGCAAGTTATGACGTGATCTTAAGCCCTTCATTGACAGTCTACTATGACTTTGATGAAGGAGAAGGCGCATTTATTGTAGCAGCCATTGGACACTCCTTCGCACTTCCAATGGATATATCTGTTGACGTAGGAGCATCAGTAAGTTATAACGCCGATAATCTGGTAATGGGGACGGATTCCGATGGTAACGCATTCAGTGCCTTTTACAATGGTGAGCTTTCAGCATCTGCGTCAATTCCCGTTTACAAGGCATTATCAATAACTCCAATGGTTGCTTACTCATTCCCTCTGAGTGATGATGCAGAAGATGTTCTTGAGGCCAATGCCCTGGCTGTGACAGAAGATGAAGACGGCGACGTCTTTTACGGCGGCGTCAGCATATCTTTAAGTTTTTAGTGAAATAAAAAAGGAGGATTACGAAAATGAAGCGATGGATTTCATTCATATTATTAATATTAGTAACGCTTGTTCCTTTGGCAGCATTTGCCGGGGAGGCGGTTCCGGCAGCCCCGACAGCATCTATAGGCCTGACTGCCAGTAACATCTGGATGATGGTTGCCACATTCCTGGTATTCATCATGCACCTGGGGTTTGCTTCTCTTGAGGCGGGACTGACCCAGTCTAAAAACACGGTCAACATTTTATTTAAGAACACTATGATCCCGGCCATCGGTCTTCTGACCTACGCATGGTTCGGCTTTAATCTTATGTACCCCGGAGAATTCAACGGCTTTTTAGGCTTTGCCGGGTTCGGACTGCCCTTCCCGACTGTTGCAGGCGGTTTTCTTGATCTGAGCTATAATGAAGGCTATACCTACTGGACAGACTTCCTGTTTCAGGGCATGTTCGCAGCAACAGCGGCCACCATCGTTTCAGGTGCAGTTGCCGAGAGGATCAAGCTGAGTTCGTTCCTCGTCTTTTCAACAATATTCGTAGGCCTGGTATACCCGGTTGTCGGTTCCTGGAAATGGGGCGGCGGCTGGCTGGACAGCATGGGATTTTATGATTTTGCAGGTTCGACCCTTGTACACTCGGTAGGCGGATGGGGAGCATTAATCGGCGCTATCATGCTTGGAGCACGAAAAGGCAAATATGTTGGCGGAAAGATCAAACCTATTCCGGGACACAGTTTACCACTGGCAACAATTGGCGTATTCCTGCTCTGGCTCGGATGGTTTGGATTCAACGGCGGTTCTGTCTTAAGCGCAGACCCGGCGCTTGTATCCCTGACACTCGTTACTACATGTATTGCTGCCGCTGCGGGTATTGTCGGTGCAATGATCACTACATGGACAATTTCAAAAAAACCGGACCTCTCAATGGTCCTCAACGGCTGCCTTGCCGGCCTGGTTGGTATCACTGCAGGCGCCGATCAGATGGGACTTAATTCCGCTTTCTGGATCGGCCTGATCGCAGGCGGTCTGGTTGTAGTGTCTGTTATGACCATAGACAAATTAAGAGTTGACGACCCTGTCGGTGCAATATCAGTTCACCTCGTATGCGGCATCTGGGGAACACTGGCAGTCGGTCTTTTCGGCGCCATGGCAGGAGTAAAACAATTTGCAACACAGTTAATTGGTGTAGGCGCTTATGGAGTTACGACAGCCGTAGCCGCGCTCATCATATTCTCAATTGTAAAAGCAACAATGGGTTTACGTGTATCAGAAGAAGAAGAGTTCGAAGGACTCGATGTGGGCGAGCACGGCCTTGAGGCATACCCGGACCTGCAGTTAGGAACAGCAGGCAAAGGAAGCGGCATTTAAAAATAGTACAGCCTCCATGTCTCTCCTGCCATAAAGGGAGGGGAGCAAGGGGGAGATTGACAGGAAGAATAAATTATTACAGGAGACAACATGAAAAAGATAGAAGCAATAATCAAGCACTTCAAACTCGATGAAGTCAGGGACGCCCTGAATAAAATAGGCGTACAGGGCATGACGGTCATAGAAGTCAAAGGTTTTGGAAGACAGAAGGGACATATGGAAGTCTACAGAGGCGTGGAATATGAAGTGAAGTTCCTTCCAAAGGTAAAGCTTGAGGTAGCTGTGGCTGAAGACAAACTTGATGAAGTACTTAAAGTGATTCAGGAAAATGCCAGGACAGGTGAAATTGGAGACGGAAAGATCTTTGTCTCTACCCTGGAGGAGACCATCAGGATCAGGACAGGGGAGAGGGGGAGAGAAGCGCTATAAAAGAACTGTTTCAACCGCTTGAACAGTTTCAGCCGCTTGATCCGTTAACTACTGTTCAAGCGGCTCAAGCGGTTGGAACGGCTGGAATTGTTTTCATTTGTCTTACATTTTTGTACATTACTACAATTTTGTACGAATGAAATATTTTACTATCTTTTTAAATCAAAGCATTATAAGCTGGCACGATTTTAGCAATAAACTCCGCCAAATACAATGATCTCATTAAAAAACAAGTTGGAACTCATAGAAAAAGAGGAAATAATGAAGGCACTTCAGGAATGTAATTACGTCATTGTCCATGCCGCTAAAAAACTTGGGATCACCGAACGCATGATCGGATACAAGATTAAAAAATACAGAATTAAAATCATGAAAGGAGTTTATTAAAAAGATGAATTTTAAAAGGAGCATCACAGCACTTCTGTTTATTTTACTTCTGCTGCCAGTACATGTTTTTGCTGCGGAAACAGCATCTATCAACAGCGGAGATACAGCCTGGATGATCGCGGCGACCGCGCTTGTGCTGTTTATGACTATTCCGGGCCTGTCACTTTTTTACGCAGGACTAGTCAGAACTAAAAATGTCCTCTCTATCTTTGTACAATGTTTTGCTATCACATGCCTTATGACAATTTTGTGGGTATTCTACGGATACAGTGTTGCCTTTGATGGTACGGGCATGGTAGAGGGGGCGTTTAACTTCCATTCTCTGTTCGGAGGACTGGGGAAGGCTTTTCTTTCAGGTGTTACTGTCGAAAGCGTGTCCGGGACAATACCGGAAACAGTATTTCTCATTTTCCAGATGACATTCGCAATCATTACCCCCGCCCTTATGGTCGGGGCATTTGCAGAGCGAATGAAGTTCAGCGCGGTCATGGCTTTTGTCGCAATCTGGTTCACATTCTCTTACCTGCCTATCTGCCACATGGCATGGGGAGGAGGAGGCGCCCTCTTTGACAACTGGGGTGTCCTGGACTTTGCCGGAGGTACTGTTGTTCACGTTAATGCAGGAATCGCAGCCCTTGTCGCCTGCATAATGGTCGGTAAACGAAAGGGATTTGGAACAACAGCAATGCTGCCCCACAATGTACCTTTTGTACTGATCGGTACCGGCATGCTCTGGGTCGGATGGTTCGGATTTAACGCAGGCAGCGAACTGGCTGCTGACGGTACAGCAGGAATGGCAATGCTCGTTACACAGATTGCCACTGCAATGGCAGCCGTAAGCTGGACCGTGGTGGAATGGATTCGCGCAGGGAAACCAACGGCTGTCGGTATTGCCACGGGCGCTGTAGCGGGCATGGTGGCTATCACTCCCGCTTCCGGAACAGCGGGGCCCATGGGAGCGCTGCTTATTGGTGCGGTCTCCGGAACACTCTGCTATTTTTCCGCTACTACAATGAAAAGAGTCCTGGGTTATGACGACAGCCTCGATGTATTTGGAGTCCATGGAGTCGGAGGAATGGTAGGCGCAACACTTACAGGTCTCTGCGCCGCTGAATTTATGGGCGGGGCAGGAATTAGTGCTGCAAGTGTCGGGGCACAGATCGGGGCACAATTAAAGAGTATTATGGTGACCCTTATATGGAGCGGAAGCGTTGCATTTATCTCCCTGAAGCTTATAGATTTGGTCATCGGCCTTCGTGTAAATGAAAAAGATGAAGAAGAAGGTCTCGATTTAAGCCAGCACGAAGAATCAGGATATACGCTGTAGTTACTTGCATGGGTCCATTTATATATAAATGGACCATAGAACAGTCTCGATTAAGACGTATCGATCTTTGACAACACAAAATGTCCTACAAAATTGTAGGGACTACAATTTTGTAGGACGCACTAAAGTACAACTGCCTGTATTTTCGGCTTTTATGCCTGGCACAATTCTTGATATATGTACCGGTAATTTGGCTACAAATCTGTAGCTCATTAATTATCAAATTGCATAACAGGAGGTACAGTACATGAAAATGGTGTCTGCAGTAATCAAGCATTTCAAGCTTGATGATGTACGAAAGGCCCTTATGGACATAGGGGTCGTTGGTATGACCTCTATTGAAGTCAAGGGCTTTGGAAGGCAAAAAGGTCATATGGAAGTCTACAGGGGAGTCGAGTATGAAGTGCAGTTCCTCCCGAAGGTGAAGATCGAAGTGGCTGTCCCCGAGGATAAAGTTGATGATGTTCTGAAAGCTATCCAGGAAGGGGCAAAAACGGGTGAGATAGGCGATGGGAAAATATTCATCTATTCACTGGAAAACGTCATAAGAATAAGAACCGGAGAAAGTGGGAGGGAAGCGCTGTGACAAATAACTACAAATTACGGATTACGAATTTCAAATTATTTTTTGTCTCATTATTGGCCATATTAGCATTTGCAAGTCCTGTATTTGCAGGGGAGACATCGGAACTGAACACAGGGGATACGGCCTGGATACTGACTTCGACTGCATTGGTGCTGTTCATGACGCTTCCGGGACTTGCGCTTTTTTATGGAGGACTTGTACGTACAAAGAATGTGCTTTCCGTTTTGCTTCAATGCTTTGCCATATCAGGCATCGTAACAATTCTCTGGCTCGTTGCCGGTTACAGTCTGGCCTTTTCAGACGGGAATGCCTTCATAGGAGGGCTTTCAAAAGTCTTTTTTTCCGGAATAATGGAGGGGTCCCTCAGCGGCAATATACCTGAATCTCTGTTTGCACTTTTTCAGATGACATTTGCGATTATTACTCCGGCACTTATTGTCGGGGGATTTGCTGAGAGGATGAAATTTTCTGCAATACTGCTTTTTTCTGCTTTTTGGTTGATCGTTGTTTACTGTCCTATCACCCACTGGGTCTGGGGTGGGGGATGGCTGCAGAAAATGGGACTGCTCGACTTTGCAGGCGGTACGGTTGTCCATATTACTGCAGGGGTAGGCTCTTTAGTGGCAGCCCTCGTACTCGGCCGGAGGGAAGGATTCCCAACGATAGCGATGCCGCCTCATAATATGACAATGACGGTCACCGGCGCCGGAATGCTCTGGGTCGGCTGGTTCGGTTTCAACGGCGGGAGCGCCCTTGCTGCCAATGGTGATGCTGCCATGGCAATGCTGTCAACGCATATTTCCGCTGCTGCGGGAGCAATGACCTGGATGTTCTATGAATGGAAGAAGTTTGGTAAACCCACTGCCCTGGGTACAGTTACAGGAATGGTTGCAGGACTCGGTACAATTACCCCGGCTTCAGGATTTGTAGGGCCTGCAGGGGCTCTGGTAATCGGTATTATAGCCGGTCTCCTCTGCTTCAACGCTGTTCTGTTCATGAAAATAAAGCTCAGAATCGACGATTCGCTGGACGTATTTCCTGTTCATGGAGTAGGCGGAATTACCGGCACATTGCTCGCAGGCGTATTTGCTTCAACCGGACTGGGCGTATTCAGCGGACAGGGATTTGCTGAAGGTATCAGCACCATCTCCGGACAGGTTTTTATTCAGTTCATCGGGGTAGCCGCAACCGCTGCTTATACAGCATTTGCAACATATGGTATCCTTAAGGTCGTCAATGCAATCGTGGCACTGAGGGTCTGTAAAGAGTGTGAAGTCGAAGGACTTGACGTTTATGGCCATGGTGAGCAAGGATATATACTCTAAAAACTACCGTCGTGCGTCGGACGTCGACCGTAAAGAAATACTATGCATGTTTTAATTGTTAAAAACATTACAACTGAAGGGCCGGGAACGATTGAGGACTTCCTGAAGGAGAAGGGGATGGACTATTCTGTTGTGGACTTCTCCGGGTGCGATTCATCCGAGGCAGATGTCCCTGATGTAAGAAAGTTCACCCATCTCGTGATTATGGGAGGTCCCATGGCGGTGTATGAGTCAGCCGGTGCCCCATTCCTTCACTTTGAAGTGGCAATGATAAGGGCCTTTATTCTGAGCAAAAAACCTGTGTTGGGAATCTGCCTTGGGGCTCAAATGATAGCTTACGCGCTTAAAGCAGATGTCTATGCAGGGGACACGCAGGAAATCGGCTGGGACAAGGTTGATATTACTTCTGAGGGAATGAACGATCCTGCTTTCGCGTCCCTTTCTGTCAACAGCGAGCCCATTGCAGAAGTCTTTCAATGGCACGGAGATACATTTGACCTGCCCAAAAAGGCGGTATGCATGGCTTCATCGGCAGCGTATCAGAACCAGGCATTTAAATACGGCAGCAATGTATATGGATTACAATTCCATATCGAGGTAACACCGGACATGATCAGGGAGTGGTTCGAAAAAGAGAAAGGTGTTGATGCGGACAAAATGGTTGAGCATTCTCAAAAGATATTCACTGATTACAGAAAAAGGGCAATGAATTTTTATGAAAGCTTTTTCGATTCCGGGAAATAACAAAACCTGGCTTCGCCAATAACGATTAACGTATAACACATAACGAATAACTGTTTCAAAAGGAGGAAGTTATGACACCCAAAGAAGTATTAACCTTTGTCAAGGAAAACAAAATCACCATGGTGGACTACAAGTTCATCGACTTTCCCGGTATCTGGCAGAACTTTTCACAGCCGATCAGTGAGCTTGACGAGTCCACATTTGAAGACGGGCTGGGCTTTGACGGCTCATCCATCAGGGGATGGCAGGCGATCCACGCATCAGACATGCTCATGATCCCTGATCCGTCAACCGCAATCCTCGACCCGTTCAGAAAGTACCCTACATTAAGTCTTGTCTGTAATATCATTGACCCAATAACCAAGGAACCATATTCAAGAGACCCGAGGTTCATTGCGCAGAAGGCCATTCAGCACATGAAATCTACCGGTGTCGGCGATACCGCGTACTTCGGCCCAGAGGCGGAATTCTTCATCTTTGATGAGGTACGCTTCGACCAGACAGCAAACAGCGGCTTCTACTTTGTAGATTCAAGAGAAGGAATCTGGAATTCCGGTGAGGACGAAGGCCCTAACCTCGGTTACAAACCCAGACATAAGGAAGGTTATTTTCCGGTAGCCCCGACAGACCAGTTTGAAGACCTCAGGACAGAGATGGTCATGATCATGCAGAAGTGCGGCATCCATATTGAAGCACAGCACCATGAGGTCGCAACTGGCGGACAGGGTGAGATCGATATGAGGTTCGCCCCGATGGTAGAACAGGCCGACAAACTGATGCTCTTTAAATACATTGTTAAGAACGTTGCAAACCAGCACGGCCTCACCGCCACATTCATGCCAAAACCTCTGTTCGGTGATAACGGAACAGGGATGCACGTTCACCAGAGCATATGGAAAGACGGAAAACCCCTGTTTGCAGGAAACGGTTATGCCGGGGTAAGCGAAATGGCGATCCACTATATCGGAGGAATCCTCAAGCACGCAAGAGCACTGGCAGCGCTTACAAACCCGACAACCAATTCCTACAAGAGACTCATACCGGGCTTTGAAGCCCCTGTTAACCTTGCATATTCTGCAAGAAACAGGTCCGCTTCCATCAGGATCCCGATGTACTCAGCTTCACCAAAGGCAAAGAGGGTTGAGGTAAGATTCCCTGACCCTTCATGCAACCCTTACCTTGCATTCTCAGCCATGCTGATGGCAGGGCTGGACGGCATCGAGAACAAGATCGATCCGGGAGAGGCAATGGACAAGGACCTCTACGAGCTTCCGCCTGAAGAGCTTGCCCAGATCCCGCAGATGCCGGGCGCCCTTGACGAGGCACTCGACGAACTTGAGAAAGACCACGCGTTCCTGCTTAAAGGAAATGTTTTTACAGACGATGCACTTATCAAATGGATCGAGTACAAGAGAGAAAATGAAGTCGATGCATTAAGGCTCAGGCCGCATCCGTATGAGTTTTACATGTATTACGATATTTAAAAAGAATACTACTTAAATAAAAGGCCCGGATTGATTAACTCAATCCGGGCCTTTTTTATTTCAACCGTTTCAACAATTGGAACGGCTGGAACGGTTCAAGCGGTTGGAACGTTTATATTAATAACCCCCGCAAACAGTGAATGCGGATGTTCCCGGGAAATGGTAAGCAGGTGTTTCCTGATTTCTGCATTAATAAATGTATTCTCTAATGTAGTTGTGATAATTTCAGAAAATATCTCTTTAGCCCATTTTTCCCACAAAATAACGCTGAAGACAGGACTCGTCAAATGGGTCAGGAACTTCTTAAATCCTGTCAAATCCGAACCTTCATTCATGGCTGAAATCTGCCCTTTTAAAATGTCCAGATAATTAACATCATAAATGCTCTCCTTCTCGGCCCACTCTTTCATTGTACTGGCGATTATGGAAGGGTTATGCTCTGCGTTGTTTTCCAGAAGCTTTCTTGCCGCAGGGTGTTCCAGTATTTTCCTGACAAGATATTCAACATCTATTTTAAAAACATCACCGTAACGTTTCTTGATCATGGCGATAATTTTATCTTTATCAAAAACAACATTGTCAAACCAGTTTGATGGACGTGAAGCCTCTGTGTAGGCGCTCAGCGAATCAATTACCATTAATATATCCAGCAGCCCGATCACCTTTTTCTGCTTTTCATGAGACAGGTCTTTATAATCCGGATCAGCCACAAGTATGTCCCTGTATTTGCCCTCTCTGACAAGAAAACGGTGATGGTTGCGGATCGCCAGCCGCAACAGGACCGGGAGGTCATACCCAAGTTCATCCAGTTTGTTTTCCGACTGAAATGCGTGTTCGATCATAAGTTTATGCAGGTTCTCGTCACTATACTCAAGTTTTCGGGGTGTGAAAATGATGGAGAGGTAATCGTAGTTAATACTTTTTCCCAGGTCATGAAGCCATGCCGCAAGTTCGAGCAGTTTTCCCTCGCTGTAGCCTAAACCGAGTATCTCTTTTGCAACGCGAGCAAGTCCGGCCACATTTTCGACATGCGCCCTTGTAATAAAGTCATAAAGTCCCAGGATCTTGTTGAGTCGCTTTGAAGTAAAGAAGAAAAGCTGTATTGCAAGTTTAAAGTTATCTATCCAGGATGATACATAAGAAACAGCCTTCATCATATGAATAACTCCAGGCGTTAAAGAGGATTATTTTATGCTGCGTTATATTAGCAGGAAAATACAATAAAAATGTACAAGATCGTAAACACGACAATTAAGAAAGGTCATCATTTTACGAGATGCGTTTCTGAAGAAGAAGTAATTATTCCGGGCGGCATTCCCCTGCCCAATGCCTGGCTTGGATATAAAGGGGAAAAACCTGATCGAGGAATTCGGCAGCGAAACAGGATTCTGGCAATTGTTTGCAGAGGTGATAAAAGAAATCTCTGTTAATAGAAAATCCTTGTAGAATAGGTGTTTTTTCGTTAAAATGTAACATCTTGAATAATTGGGGAAATTAGCGAAACATAATATGATACTTTTCTACCCATCTTTTAATTAGCAATCAATACTGAAATGGCACAAAAAGAAGCAAAAGCTAGAATTAAAATTAACAAATTGCTTGAAGAGTCTGGCTGGCGATTTTTTGATGATAATAATGGAAAAGCTAACATAACTCTTGAGAGCAATACGAAGATAATGGAATCCCATATAAATGAAATGGGAGAAGACTTTGAAAAGACAAAAGACGGTTTTATTGATTTTCTGCTTCTGGATGAAAAGGGATTTCCGCTTATTGTTCTTGAGGCTAAGTCAGAAGACAAACAACCCCTTGTAGGAAAAGAGCAGGCCAGAAAATACGCAAAATCCCAAAACTGCCGTTTTGTTATTCTCTCGAATGGTAACCTGCATTACTTTTGGGATTTAGTAAGAGGCAATCCTTATGTAATAACAAAATTTCCAGACCCTTCCTCAGTTAAAGGATATAAGGACCACCAGCCTGATGCAGGCAAAATTGTTAATGAGCCTGTTAATGATGATTATATCGCTTTAACACAATGGCCTAACTACTCAGAAGAAGCGGCATGGAAGAATGAAGGTGAACGTTCATCGTTTATTGAGACAAATAAACTCCGTTTTCTGAGGGGGTATCAGCTACGCGCAATCAACGCTATTAAAAACGTGGTCAAAGAAGGGCAGGACAGGTTTTTGTTTGAAATGGCTACAGGAACAGGTAAAACACTTGTTGCCGCTGCGGTTATCAAACTATTTTTAAGAACCGGCAATGCCCGAAGGGTTCTTTTCCTTGTTGACCGTCTTGAATTGGAGGATCAGGCAAACAAGGCATTTACTCTGCTATTAAAAAATGACTTTAAATCTATTATCTACAAAGAAAACCGGGATGATTGGCGCAAAGCTGAAATAGTTGTCACAACAGTCCAGTCCCTTTTGTTTAATAACAAATACCGGAAACTTTTCTCACCTACTGATTTTGACCTTGTTATATCTGATGAAGCACACCGTTCAATCGGCGGAAACTCAAGGGCTGTATTTGAATATTTTGTGGGCTACAAACTTGGATTGCCCGCTACTCCTAAAGACTACCTGAAAAAGTTTGATAAGAAAACCCCTGCTACAAGAGATCCTCGGGAATTTGAACGGCGTGTGCTTATGGACACTTACCGTACCTTCGGATGTGAGGGCGGGCAGCCTACCTTCCGCTATTCACTGATAGATGGTGTTAAAGATGGTTTTCTGATTAACCCGGTTGTAGTGGATGCCCGCACAGATATAACAACGCAGTTGTTGTCTGATGAAGGTTATTCCGTAATGGTGATTAATGATGAGGGTAAAGACGAGGAACAGTCATTTTATCAGAGGGATTTTGAAAGGAAGTTTTTCTCTGATATTACCAATGGGGTTTTCTGCAAAACCTTTCTTGAAAATGCCCTCAGGGATCCTGTAAGCGGGGAGATCGGTAAAAGCATTATTTTTACTGTAAGCCAAAATCATGCCGCAAGAATCACCCAGACTCTCAATGAGATAGCTGACAAAATGTTCCCCGGCAAATACAATTCTGATTTTGCCGTACAGGTAACATCATTTGTAACTAATGCTCAGCAGTTCAGTATTAATTTCACTAACAACAATCTTTGCGGCTCAGCCAATTTCGTGCCGGTTTACAAGACAAGTAAGGCCAGGGTATGTGTAACCGTCGGTATGATGACAACAGGCTATGACTGCCCGGATATATTAAACCTGTGCCTGATGCGTCCTGTCTTTTCCCCAACTGATTTTATTCAAATAAAGGGGCGCGGCACCAGAAAACATGATTTTCTTCTTTACCTATTTGATGAAGATATGAAATCTACTGTAAAAGAACCTCATAAATCGCGCTTTAAGCTTTTTGATTTCTTTGCCAACTGTGAATATTTCGAGGAGAAGTTTAATTATGATGAAATACTAACACTTCCCCAATCAACCGGGACGGGCAGTGGGGGAGGAACTCCCATTGTTAGAACCGGATATGAAAATTTTGGCCCTGACCCCCTTGCTTTTATCAAAGAAGAGAAAATTGGCTATGAAGGCATGAAGATTGACCGTATGTTCTTTAACAGTTTTGAAGAAAAGGTAAAAGAGGATGAATTTGTAAAGGAAAATATTAAAGAAAATAAGTGGGATAAAGTGATTGAGTATGTAATCGCCAATATTATGGACAAGCCTGAAGAATACTACACCATAGAGAAGCTTCGCAGGGCTGCAGGAATTGACAGAAGACTGCCATTGCGTGAAATCCTTGAGAAGATATTTGGAATGATACCTTATTTCAAATCCAAAAATGAGCTTCTGGATGAAGAATTTGAGAAGTTTATATCTGATTTAAAGCCTGAAGATTCTTCAGATATCATAGCTATGAAATATTTCTTCAAAGCATACATATCAAATAATAACATCAGGGACATTATAGAAAGTAAACGTTTCACAGAACTGAATGTAAACCCGACATTCAACATGAAAGACTTTAAGGACGTTCCACCAGAGTGGCGTACAAAAATAACTGAATATGTAAAGGACTATGTGCCCCTTAACCAGTTTATGACTTAGTGGAAAAGTAACTATTCAGGTCTCCCCCTTTGGCAAAGGGGGATTAAGGGGGATTTTTTAATAATATATTCATTAATAAAATCTCCCCTAACCCCTCTTTGCCAAAGAGGGGAATAAAAAAACACTTGAACAGTTACGTGAAAAAAATCGAACTATGCTTGATAACGTAACAAAAAGACGAATAGATACTGCGCGGGATATTCTTGTTGGCAAGGTCCCTGATCCAAAATCACAGGTCGAACAGATTACTATCGCTCTTATTTACAAGTTTATGGATGATATGGATGCTCAGGCTGAAGAGATGGGAGGGAAGCCTTCTTTCTTTTCAGGGGAGTATGAAAAATACGGCTGGGCAAAGCTGATGAGCCTCGGTAAAGGCGGGCATGAGGTCCTGAATCTCTATGGCGAAGCTATCACTACAATGAATCTGAACGAAGGAATCCCTCCGCTCTTTCGTGATATTTTCAAAAACGCCTATCTTCCTTACCGCGATCCTGAAACACTAAAGAGTTTCCTGAAAATTATTAATGACTTTGAATATGATCATTCGGAAAGGCTTGGGGATGCCTTTGAATACCTCCTATCTGTTCTCGGCAGTCAGGGTGATGCCGGACAATTCCGTACCCCGCGTCATATTATTGATTTTATGGTGGAGGTGATTGACCCGAAGAAAGACGAATCTATCCTCGACCCAGCCTGTGGCACTGCCGGTTTTCTGATTTCATCCTGGAAGCATGTTTTACAAGCCAACAGTAAAGGCGGACGCAAAGGGGCAGGGCTTACGCCTGATGAACGTAAACGCTTAACAAAAAATATCAAAGGCTACGATATCTCCCCCGATATGGTCAGACTGAGTCTGGTCAATCTTTATCTGCATGGTTTTACCGACCCGCATATCAGCGAATACGACACTTTGACCAGTGAAGACAACTGGAACCAATACAGCGACATTATTATGGCGAATCCCCCCTTTATGTCACCAAAAGGCGGCATCAAACCCCACAAACGTTTTTCCGTACAGGCCAAACGTTCCGAAGTTCTGTTTGTTGATTACATTGCCGAGCATTTAACACCTAACGGTCGAGCAGCGGTGATTGTGCCCGAAGGTATAATTTTTCAGAGCCAGAACGCCTATAAACAATTGCGGCAGATGCTGGTGGAGAATTATCTCTATGCCGTGGTTTCACTTCCCGCCGGTGTGTTTCAGCCTTATTCAGGAGTGAAAACCTCAATCTTGCTGATGGATAAAACGCTGGCAAAAAAATGCGATTCTATTCTGTTTGTAAAGATTGAAAATGACGGATTTGATCTGGGGGCACAGAGGCGGGAGATTCAGAAAAATGATTTGCCGGATGCAAAACAAGCTTTGCATGCATTTCATCAAGCCTGTATTTCAGGTGAAGTAGAAGTTTTTAATGCCGAACAGTTTGCCAATGTTTTGAGAGTGGAAAAAGAGAAAATTGGCGAGAATGAGGAATGGAATCTGAGTGGGGAGCGGTATCGGGAGAATGATGAGCTTAAAAGGTCGAATTATAAATTATATAAATTAAATGAAATAACTGAAATTAAGAAAGGTTCAACTATTACAAAAAAAACTGCTATTAATGGAGAAATCCCTGTTATAGCAGGTGGACAATACCCTGCTTATTATCATAAAACTTCAAATAGAGAAGGCAGATCAATTACAGTAAGCTCATCTGGAGCTTATGCTGGTTTTATTAATTATTTTGAGCAACCAATCTTTGCATCTGATTGCACTACAATCCAATCAGATGAGAATAAATTAAATACAAAGTTTCTTTACCATCTTTTAAAACTTAAACAAGAAGATTTTTATAGACTTCAAAAAGGCGGTGCTCAACCTCATGTTTATGGAAAAGATTTCGGTGAATTAAAAATCCCCCTCCCACCCCTAAAAATCCAGCTAGAGATTGTGGCGGAGATTGAAGGCTACCAGAAAATCATCGACGGCGCCCGTGCCGTGGTTGAAAACTACAAACCCTACATATCAATCCAGCCGGACTGGCCAATAGTGGAGTTGCGAGAGGTTCTCGACGTAAAACCGAAGAATGGATATTCAGGCAGCCCCGTTCCTTATGAAACAAGCCTTAAAGTTTTATCTCTTAGTGCAACAACATCTGGGAGCTTGAATACCAAGCAGTTTAAGTATCTTGATGAGGATATTTCAGAAAATGCGGATTGCCGCTGTCGAAAGGGAGATATATACCTTCAGCGAGGAAACACCAAAGAGCTTGTTGGAACCGCTGCGTTGTTCGACCTGGATTCTTCGGATTTTATCTATCCAGACCTTATGATTCGGATTCGGGCCAACAAAAAAAAGATTCTAACAAAATACCTTTTACATGTACTTCAGAGCCTTTCTGTTCGAGAGTTTATCACTGCAAACGCAGTGGGGGCGGCTGGCAGTATGCCCAAGATCAATCAAGGTATAGTCTTACGAATACCTACACCCCTACCATCTCTCGAAGCCCAGCAACACATTGTTGAAGAAATCGAAAAAGAGCAAGCCATGGTTACCGCCAACAAGGAACTTATCACCCTGTTTGAACAAAAAATCAAAGACAAAATCGCCAGCGTGTGGGGAGAGTGAAAATTTAGAACTATGGTAAAAGAGGAACTTTTATTCTTGACATTATCAAACGAACAGGGATGTTTTTGTTAAATACTAATATGAGCAACAAAAGATTAATACATTAATGGAACTGCACGAATTAAAAAAAGAACTACAGAATCATTTTACTGATGGATTAGTAATAATAGTTGGATGCGGACTTTCCTCTGCAGAAGGAATTCCTGGCATGTCTGATTTGGCCCAACATTTAAAAATTGAAATACCAAATAATGTTAAAGATGATGACCTTAAATTATGGGATAAAATTCTTGAAAAATTAGAAAAGGGTGAAACAATTGAACAGGCTTTACTTGAATATCAGCCAACTCCTGAACTTGAAAAGCATATAATAGAATTGACTGCTGGTTTAATTCTTAAGGAAGAAACAAAAATCATAAATGAGATTTTTGAAGGAACAAGAATCCTACGTTTTACCCATCTATTAAATAATATCTTGAAACCTAGCACGGGTGGCATTCCTGTCGTGACAACAAATTATGACCGACTTCTTGAAATTGCATCTGAAATGGCTGGCCTTGGCGCTGATACATTATTCGCAGGCCAGCACTATTCCATACTTAATGAAAAAAAGAGCCGGATGAGTTTTTGCAGAAATGTATCGAAAAAAGGAAATCATGTTTATCTGTCATATACTGATAGAGTTGTAATTCTAAAACCTCACGGAAGTTTAGATTGGTATTTTTATGATAATAAGCCTATTCGATGCCCGTTGCCATTAAATCAACCCAGACTTATTATTACTCCAGGCATTAACAAGTTTAGAAACGGTTACGACCGCCCATTCGATAAACATAGAGAAAAAGCAAATACTTATATTGATAGTGCTACTCGATATCTTATTCTTGGTTATGGCTTCAATGATGATCATCTAGAAACACATCTCACCCCTGAATTAAAAGAAGGGAAACCATCACTTTTATTGACTCATTCTCTGACCGCAAATGCAAAGAAACTAATTAAGGAATGCGAAGGTATGATTACAATAACTGCCGGTGAAAAAGACGGAGCTCATGTTATCAGACAAGACAAAGACTTGTTTTTTGCTGGCCCCAATCTTTGGGATCTAGGAGTTTTTATTAAGGAGGTGCTTGAACCATGACAAATCCAGCATTGCAATTTGAAGACTCACAAAAGCTTGGAAAAGTAGCAGGAGTTGATACAAGTAAAGTATGGATCGATGTTGATGATCCCACCCTTTTAACCAGGGTAGGTGTTGGAAATTTAATTGCCATTAAAGGGACGATAGAGAGTGAATACTTGATTGGTATTACAGAACGCGTCACCAGAAGTCTAACTGAAGAACTTTTAGAGGAAGAGAATGAAACTGAAAATGAGATACCTATAGGGCCTCAACCAACTGACATGCTGAGGGCTTTTCTTGTTGGAACTTACCGCACTATTGAAGGTGATAAAACTAATGTATTCAAACGAGGTGCAGATTCTTTCCCCCAAATTGATCGTGATTGTTTTTTTGTTGAAGGAATCAATCTTCAGCGTTTTATGGGTTTGCTTGGAGCAGACATCCCAGAGGAAGAAAGACTACTGCTTGGACATTTTATTGTAGATCGAACTGCGTCAGCTATTGCTGATGGAGATAAGTTTTTTCAACGTCATGCATCAATTCTAGGGAGTACAGGTTCTGGAAAAAGTTGGTCCGTAGCATTAATATTGGAAAAAGCCAGTAAATTAAAATATCCCAATATTATAGTTCTCGATATGCATGGTGAATATGCACCGTTAACTGATAAAGATACTGGTTTTGCTAGCGGGTTGAAAATTGCAGGTCCTGGAGATTTAGAAGACCCCTCCAATAATGCTATATTTCTTCCTTATTGGCTATTAAATAGAGAAGAGATGCTGTCGATGTTTCTAGATCGCAGTGACCAAAATGCACCAAATCAAGCGGCACGATTTACTCAACACGTTAGAGAATTAAAAGAGGAAACCCTTTTACGAGAAAAGAAGAATGATATACAAAAAACATTTACAGTGGATTCTCCTATCCCTTATTCCTTGGATGACTTAGTTAAACGATTAGAAGATGATGACACTAGAAAAGGAGTAGGAGCAACAGGGAAACCTGTCAAAGGAGATTGGGAAGGCAAGCTGACACGTTTTTTATCGAGGCTTAAAGCAAAAATAGAAGATCGTAGATATGGATTTCTTTTCAAGCCTCCACTTTCGTCATCAGATTACGATTGGTTAGGGAAACAAATGCAGAAAATGATTGGTATTGATGATACGAATCGTGGGATAAAGATTGTTGATTTCTCAGAAGTACCCTCTGACGTTTTGCCCGTTGTAGCTGGAACATTTGCCAGACTACTTTATAATGTCCAATTTTGGATGACTCCAGAAAAGAGAACACCATTTAGCCTTCTTTGTGACGAAGCTCATCTATACTTGCCTGTAAAAGACGATGCTGATTCTATACAGCGACAAGCACTTGCCGCATTTGAGCGTATTGCTAAAGAAGGGCGTAAATATGGCGTCTCTTTAATAGTAGTCAGTCAACGACCGTCTGATGTAAGTCGAACTATTCTTAGTCAATGCAATAATTTTTTAGTTCTTCGACTCACTAATAATCGTGATCAAAATGTTGTGCGACAATTAATGCCTGACTCTATGGTTGGCGTTACAGATATTTTACCTCTTCTTGATATAGGAGAAGCTGTTCTTCTTGGAGATGCAGTGTTGATGCCCAGTAGAATTAAATTAGATGCTCCGTCCATTGAGCCTGACAGTGCTACTAGAGATTTTTGGACCGAGTGGGCCAGTAAAGAACCTGATAAAAATGCTATAACTGAAGCTATCGAGACACTTAGGAAGCAAACAAGGCCTGAGTAATATAATTATTATATACCTACTTGTTGATACTGAAACCACAGGGTTGCCAGAACACTGAGAATCCACGGGGTCTTGTTTCTTGCATTAAGAAAAACTGGATTCCCACCCAAAGGACAACGGGAATGACAAAAGGGAAGAGATTCTTCTCTTTGATCAGAATGACAGCATGGTACAACAGATAATTATGGGAGTTCAACTCCCATAGTTACTCAAGCTCAAATAGAGCAAAAGAAGAAAACTCAGAGGGGTATGAGAAGTGACGGTTGATCGTGATCTGGATTATTTGATAAGCCTGGTGTATAAACGGAAAAAGCTCCCTAAGGAGACCGAGAGAACTGAAAAGGGTCAGGGCTTGAAAATGGAATTTTGTAAGGTTAATCTTGACTGGTTTAGATAATCGGGACATAAAGGAAAGGTGCTTTATGAAAGATGATAAAATAACTATAGTAAAGGTATTGGTAACAATATGATCTGCTGGAGGGGAGAAAATGGAAGATAAATCACGGGAATGGCTCAGGCAGGCAGAATATGATATGAATACTGCCGAGTTTATGTTTGATGGCGCCAGATATTTTTATGCTGTTTTTATGTGCCATCTATCTATAGAAAAAGCTCTGAAGGGACTCTATTATGAGAAGCTGAAGAAAGTGCCGCCCAAAGTGCATAACCTTGTATATCTGTTAAATAAGATTGACCTTAAGCCACCTGAGCCTCTTTCAAGGTTTGTTGTAAAGCTCAACGAGGCGAATATAGCCACACGGTATCCCGAAAATCTGGGTGAGTTACAGAAGAACTATACCGAGAAGGTAGTGAAAGATATAATCTTAAAAAGCAAGGAGGTTTTGACATGGATAAAAGAGATGTTTTAGAGATTATATCACAGTTTCAAAAGGCACTTGAGGGGAAAGGTATAGAAATAAATAAACTGGTTCTTTTTGGTTCATATGCTACCGGGCAGTTCAGGGAAGGAAGTGACATTGATGTTGTTGTTATATCCGACAGCTTTACAGGAAAAGGCTACTGGGAGCGAATCGATATCCTTTCCGATGCTATTTATGAAGTCTTCGCGCCAGTAGAAGCTGTAGGCATGACTCCTGACGAATGGGAGAAAAAGGATTCTTTTATTGCAGATTATGCCGGGAATGGTGAAATAGTATACGCTGCCTGAAGTACGTCCAACGCGACTTTAAGGGCATGTAAAGAATGAACTTGCTACCAAGATAAAATCTCTGCCGGACAGTGAAAAGATAGAGCTTGTAGATACTATCCTGATGCAGATGCAGCTCGACAACCCCGACCCCGATGATGCCTTTGATGGTATGAAACCCAGTCTCATGGACTCGGGACACAGTTTCTTGACGAATTTGACCGCGCAATAAGAAGGATTTCGGCGTATCCACTTGCAAATTAAGAAATAGACGACGGCCTTCGCCGCTATCTTACAAAATAGTTACTTGCATCCCTAATAGCATTTGAATAATCCTTCAGGATTTCCTTGATCTCAAGATCAGTCTCCTCGGTGCTGACCTTCTTGTACTCTTCATTTGTAAAAGAATCAATTGGCTTGCCGGAAGTAGATTCATTGATTAAATCATCAAGTGTCACATTAAACCTCCTTTACGAAACAAAAAAAAGATGAAGCATGTTTCAAACGATCAAAACCGTCAAACGATTGAGCAGTTCTATACAGCATTATGCTAAATGGCCTCTTTCCCCTTTTCCCCTGTCCTGATCCTGACTACTTCCTGAAGGTTATAAATAAAAATCTTTCCGTCACCTATCTCACCTGCCTCGCCTGTTTTTGCCGATTCGGTTATGGCTTTAACTGCCTCCTCCAGTTTTTCCTCGGGAACCGCAACCTCTATCTTTACTTTCGGGAGGAACTTTACCTCATACTCAACTCCCCTGTAGACTTCCATGTGTCCCTTCTGCCTGCCAAAACCCTTGACCTCTATCGCTGTCATCCCATATAAGCCAATCTCTGTCAATGCTTTTCTCACATCATCGAGTTTAAAGTGCTTAATAATCGCAGCTATCATCTTCATGGCAATTTCCTCCGGTTTTAAGTATTCTATTTTAAAAAGAATATGGCGTTATATTATCAGATTCATAGTATTTATTCAGTAACAACTATGAATGAAAAGGGTTCAAGGATTCAAGGATTCGAGGGTTCAAGGAAATGAAATCAGTCTTTATTATTCTTGTTTTCCCTCGACTCCTCGACCCCTCGGCCCCTTGAACCCTATTTTTTCAAATGACAATTGACAATAAAATACTAAAAACAATCTCCGATGCTGCTCTCAAAACATCCGATCCAGGCAGGACGGAAAGGAACCTTACCAGGTTTGTTGAGGCCAATCCGGACATAAAACGCTTCAGACCATACTTTGTGATTATTGCAAACTTCTTCGCTGTAAGCCAGTTCCTTGCGAATTACTGTATTGCCAATCCTGATGAAATGTACGCCGCTGTCAAAGGAAGAAGGAAGAACATTACCCGGAAACTGCTGAAGGAGCACGCACAGAAAGAACTTGTTCCTGACGAACAGATGGACATCAATTATCTGATGAAGGCCCTGAGGATTTTTAAGAAGCGCTATCTTCTCGGGATTACGATCAGAGATATAACCGGTGAGAGCGGCCTGTTGACTTCAATGGATGAGCTCTCCTTTCTTGCAGAGACAATTATCTCAAAGGCGCTGCAGTGGTCGCTGGAATATAATAAAAAAAGGTTCGGGGCCCCCGAAGACAGTACAGTTTCGATAATCGGCCTGGGGAAACTTGGCGGAGAAGAACTTAATTACAGTTCGGACGTTGACCTGATAGCTGTATACGATAATGATGAAGGCCAGACATCGGGTGTCCTTAATCCATCCGGCGTCATGTTCAATAAAATCAGCAACCATGAATTCTACTGCAAGACAATAGAGCTGCTGCACAAACTGTTGTCATCCCATACTGAAGACGGTATTGCATACAGGGTTGATCTCAGGCTGAGGCCACAGGGACAAAAGGGAGATATTACCATGCCACTTAAGGCATACAAAACGTATTATGAGTCCTGGGGCCGGACATGGGAGAGGATGGTCCTGATAAGGGCCCGTCCTGTTGCAGGGGACGCTGAGCTCGGAAAAGAATTTATGAAAACAATAGAGCCCTTTGTCTGGAAGCGGACAGTCGATTTTTCAGAGATAGAGGAGATAAGGGGGCTTAAGAAAAAAATAGACTCCATGCTGGCACGGGATGATATAAAGCGCGGGTACGGCGGAATCAGGGAAGCTGAATTCTTCATCCAGACATTTCAGCTTCTTTATGCAGGGGAGAACAGCTCCCTGAAATCATACAGAATCCTTAACGCCATCCAGGCCCTTAAGTGGATGAACATGGTCCCGGAAAAAGACCTGACCACACTCTGGGGAAACTATCTCTACCTGAGAAGGGTCGAACATTACCTACAGATGAAGGAAGATCTCCAGACACACACCCTCCCTTCTGATAAAAATGAGATGGAAAGTCTTGCCAGGGTAATGGGGTTTCACTCTGTAAGCGACTTTCTTGCAGAATTGCGGCTCAGGAGAATGCAGACAAAAAACATGTACAACTCATTGCTCGGCACCCAGGACGATGTTCATCAAGAAGCACTGAACCTCCTGGAAGGAAAACTGGACGACCGGGAACTCAGCGGATACCTCTCATTCAGAAATGTAAAGCATCCGGATAAAAGCCTGGTGAACCTGAAAAGCATAAGAGAACATATGGAATCGTTCAGGACCATGCATGAACGTTCCATTACACGGGAAGTCATTCCCCGGCTTCTCGAAAACGCCTTCATGTCAGAATACCCTGACCGGGTACTGGCAGGACTTGAGAATCTCCTGACCGCTTACAATATCAAGACCGCCCATCTCAACGCCATCAGGGACCAGAAAGAACTGATGATGGGCATCATAAAGATATTCTCATTGAGTCCATACCTGACAAGGATATTCCTCAGCAGCCAGTACTACCTGAATATTCTTATAGAGGAGTGGAGTATTTTCAAGACCCTCAGGGGAATGGAGGAGAAACTGAAACGGACTGTCCGTGAAGGTGAGAATTTCAGTTCACAGCTTGCACAGTACAGAAGGCTCGAGGAGATCCGCCTGGGCATACTCTTCCTGTTAGGCATAATCAATGCAGAAGACCTCTTCAGGGTCCTTTCCCATCTCGCAGAGGCGATCATCGGTATGATTATTGAAAGCCGGAAGTGCAGGGGCCTGTCTGTCATTGCATTTGGAAAACTCGGGGGAAGGGAAATGACCTTCGGTTCCGACCTTGATATCGTTTTTGTATCAGAAACAGAAGAAGCAGCAACCGAGGCTGAAAAAATAATGAAGACACTCACATCCTATACTGATATGGGCATGCTGTACAGTGTAGACACAAGGCTGAGGCCCGATGGATCAAAGGGGATACTGGTTCAGGATATTGAAGGTTACAGAAACTATTATATGAAGAAGGCCCAGAACTGGGAGATACAGGCACTTCTGAAGGCAAGGCCTGTCGGAGGCGATACCGCGCTGGCATGCTCATTCATCAGTATGGCAAAAGATATAATTCTAAAAAAGGGAAAGGACATCCCCGGAAATGACATATCGGAGATGAGAGTAAGGATAGTAAAGGAACTTTCTCATGAATCAGAAGGCATTGACGTTAAACTCGGCCCCGGCGGTATAGAGGAGATAGAATTTCATACTCAATATTTACAGCTGCACCACTCGGAGAAGTTTCCCGATTTTCTGGTACAGAATACCCTGACAGCTATCAGAAGACTTGCAAAAAAAGAGATACTAAGTTCTTCTGATAAAGATATATGCAGCCAAGCCTATGAATATTTCAGAAAACTGGAAACATTCCAGAGACTGAATGAGGAACAGGTAATTACCGAAGATTCTGATTTCACGAAGCTTGCCGCAACATTTATGGGTCACAAAAACCAGGAAGAGTTTCTGAGTCATTTAAGAGCATTACGGAACAGCGTTCTGGAAATTGTTAATAAAACATAAGGGGAGGTTGAAATGACTGAGCAAAAAACAAAAACAAGAGAAGATGTAATGAAACTTGTAAAAAAACATAATGTGAAATTCATAAGATTATGGTTTACGGATATCCTGGGACAGATGAAGAGTTTTGCCATAACGAGTGAAGAACTGGATGAGGCATTCGACGAAGGCATGGGTTTTGACGGTTCATCGATCAAGGGCTATGCAAGGATTGATGAAAGCGACATGATCGCAAAGCCCGACCCGGCTACATTCCAGCTCATCCCCTGGAGGCCGAAGGAAAAGGCCGTGGGCAGGATGTTCTGCGATATCCTGAATCCGGACGGCTCCCCTTACGAAGGAGACCCGAGATACGCCTTAAAAAGAAATCTCAGGAGACTTCATGATCTGGAATATACATTTAATCTCGGCCCTGAACTTGAATTCTTTTATTTTAAGGACTCCCATGGCACGGAGGTCCTGGACGAGGGGGGATATTTTGACCTCACGACCCTTGATGCAGCCAGTGATCTGAGGAGAGAGACCGTACTGACACTGGAAGAGATGGGTATAAAGGTAGAGTATTCACACCACGAAGTCGCGCATTCCCAGCATGAGATCGACCTCCGCTATGCAGAGGCCCTTGAAATGGCGGACAATGTCATGACGTACAGGATTGTTGTCAAGGAGGTAGCTACCAAATACGGATGCTATGCCACCTTTATGCCAAAGCCGATTGCCAGCCAGAACGGAAACGGCATGCATGTACACCAGTCACTCTTTAAGGGCAATGAAAATGCCTTCTATGACGCCAATGACAAATACTATCTTTCGGACATAGCAAAAAAGTATATTGCCGGCCTGTTAAAGCACGCCCCGGAGATCACGGCATTTGCCAACCAATGGGTCAATTCATACAAGAGGCTTATCCCCGGTTATGAAGCCCCGGTTTATATGGCCTGGGCAAGGAGGAACCGCTCCGCCCTTGTAAGGGTCCCGCTTTACAAGCCTGGAAAAGAGACGGCAACAAGGATCGAATTCCGTTCTCCTGACCCTGCATGCAACCCATATCTGGCCTTTGCGGTCATGCTGGCTGCCGGACTGGAGGGCATTGAAAATAATTATGAACTTCCAGAACCAATAGAAAAGGACATTTTTGAGCTGAGCACAGAAGAAAAGGAAGAGCTGGGGATAGAGTCCCTTCCGGGCAACCTTATGCAGGCCATCGAAAAAGTCGAGCAGAGCGATCTTGTCCGCAAAGCATTGGGAGACCATATAGTTAACGCCTTTATCACAAGCAAGAAAATAGAGTGGAACGATTACAGGATCCAGGTCCATCCGTATGAGTTGGAAAAATATCTGTCGATACTTTAGTAACCCTGCAGCAGCGCTGCGAGGTATTAGAACGTCAAATGAGTCATTCCCGTGAAAACGGGAATCCAGAGAGCTTACAGACTGGATTCCCGATCGGGGTCGGGAATGACGGAAGCTGACTACATTTTGATCTCATTAGTTGTTATAATTACATCGTTAAAAAAGCAGCAAAAAACTCTATTAATAAGTAATAAACTGATTTTATGTTAATACACAGAGCAATATTCAGGGAACTGGCAAAAAACCTGGTTGTGATTGTCTTTTCCATATCTATACTTCTTTTTATGGAAAAGTTTGTCAGGCTGACCCGCCTTTTTATGGGAAAGGGGGCGGACATGACCGACCTTGCCAAAATATTCATCTATTTACAACCGTCGATCTTACTCCTTGCGATTCCTATGTCAATCCTCATCGCCACATTCCTTACCTATGGGAGAATGGCCGCTGACAGTGAGATCATTGTATTAAAGGTCAGCGGAATGAGTTTCTGGGGGATTTCGAGGTCTTCAATTATGCTCTCTTTCTTATGTTTCACTCTTCTTATTTTTATCAGTCTTTTTGTATTACCCCGCAGCATGCATTCGCTGAAATATACACTCCATGAAACTATAATTAAAAAGGCCTCGATGACCTTTGAAGCAGGCTCATTCTCGGATGTGTTTAAAGGGACGGTTATTTTTGTTAAGAGCATCCCGTCCAAGGACGAATTCAGGGGGATCTTCATATATAAAGATGGTGAAGGCTCCATGGACAAACCGGTGATAATTGTCGCGGAAAAGGGAACAATAGAGTCCAACCCCAGGGAAGGCCTGATCAAACTGATCATGAGCAACGGCCTTGTCCATTCGTTCAAGGAAAACAGTTCATCAGAGATCTCCTTTTCGGAATATGATTTTGTGCTCTCCTCCGGGATAGAGTCCCCGAAAAAGACAAAGGCTGATGAATTGAAAACCACTGACCTCTGGAGAGGCCGTAATAACAACATACCCTGGCAGATAGAACTGAACCGGAGGTTAGCCCTCCCTTTTGCATGCCTGATCTTTGGGATCCTTGCACCGGCGCTCGCCCACAAAATAGGCAAAATAGGCCGGCTTGGAGGGTTTTCCTTAAGCATATCAATCCTCATATTTTATTACCTGCTTCTCATTATGGGGGAGACATTTGCAAAATCTGAAAAGATCTCTCCCTTCTGGGGCGGATGGGGACCGAATATAATCTTCGGAGCACTCACTGTATTTTTCTTCTATATGGCTTACATAGATAAACCGCTTAAGAAAGCTTGACTGTCCGGACATATAAACAATGAACATTCTCAGAAGATATTTTTTTAAGGAATTTTTTAAATATTTTTTCATCATTATTTTCACTTTTACTGCCATCTCAATTGTTGTGGAATTCTTTGACAAGGCAAGTGAGTTTTACAGCCACAAGCCGTCTGTCACCTCTGTAATCCAGTACCTTCTGCTCCAGAGCCCGAGAGTTATTTTATATGCACTGCCCTTTGCATCCATGTTTTCAATACTTATTACAATCGGGATAGCCTCCCGGTGGAGAGAAACCATAATAATCAAAGCCGCGGGAAGCAGTACAAAAAAACTTTTCTCATCTTTCCTCATTCTGGGGGCCGTTATCACGGTGCTCGCTTTTTTTATGGGAGAAACCATTGTACCGGCAGCAACCAGCAAGGCCACCCTTATCAGAAAAATAGAAATACTAAAGGAGTCCCCAAAAATTATTCATAGCACAAAGGATGTGTGGCTCAAGGGCACTGATGGAAGCCTGATCCGGATAGACGGTTTCATAGAAAATGAAAACAGGATCCTTAAGACAAGTATTTTCAATTTCAATCCGCAGTTCGGACTTGAAAAAAGAATCGAGGCTGAACAGGGCACATGGATAAATGATAAATGGGAATTAAATAAAGTTACGGTTTTTGATTTTAAAAACAAAACATCTGAAACAGTCGATACCCTTATTTCTACGGCCCTTGAAGAGCCAAAAATATTCAGGGAAGAGATGAAAAAGCCAAAGGAGATGAATTTCATCGAGCTACAGGCTTATTATTCAAGGCTCGAGAAAGCCGGCTTTAAAAATATTAAATACATAATCCGGCTGTATGAAAAACTGGCCTATCCGACTATAAACTTTATCATGATCCTTATCGCCATACCTCTTTCCCTGCATTCAAAACTGGGCGGGGGTATCAGGGCTGCCGGGTTGGGTGTAATAATATGCGTTATTTACTGGCTGCTCTATTCAGTGATCATTTCGATCAGCAATACAGGCTTACTGCCTCCCTGGCTGGCCCCCTGGATAGTGCCTGTACTGTTTTGTATAGTCGGGAGTGTCATGTTTGTAAAGATAAAAGAATAAGTCCGCAGATTACACAGATTAACACAGATTTTTTTTAGAACATAATATAAACAGTAATTCAGGTTGTATTCCCCTCTTTGGCAAAGAGGGGCCAGGGGAGATTTTTCAAAGAATTATTCGTAAAATCCCCCTTAATCCCCCTTTTCCAAAGGGGGAAACTTGAGCATACAAAAATCTAATTTACTATAACCCCCCATGGTGAACCTGAATAGGTGCTTTCCGTTGCAGGGGTCATCTTTATCGTACTGATGACCTTATCACTTGAAGTATCGATTACAGAAACAGATATGTCCTGGTGGTTCACTACATAAGCTCTGCCGGCCTCAGAGTCTACTGCAACACCTCTCGGGCCTTTGCCGACTCTTATCTCCCCGATCACTTTATCGTTTTTCGTATCAAAGACAGATACCAGGTTTTCTTCGCTTCTTGTCACATATGCCTTGTTCTTTGCCGCATCGACTCCAATATACCATGCAGATTTGCCTACCTTCATGGTGCTTAGTTCCTTGACATCTCCGGTATCAAATACCATGACCGATCCTTTTCCATGAATCGCTACATATATTTTTTTCCTGTCCGGGCTCACTGCCATACCAAGCGGAGTATCGATTACCGGGGCCTTTTTAATTACCTTGAGGTCTTTTATGCTCACAGCTGCCAGCTTCCATTCACCGGAGTTACTCGTGAAAATCTTGTCATTCACAATCTTGATGTCAAAAGGGCCTTCGCCAACATCTACCTGGCCGGTAACTTTATTTGTCTTAAGGTCAATAATAGAAATTGTATGGCTGATGTTTTTGCCATCCACAATATGTTCAGTATCCGCAACATAACCGGTCTGTGATGCAGAATCAATAGCAATGGACATAGGGCCCACGCCAACCTTTATTTTGCCTACTTCCGAATTGCTTGCAAGGTCGATGACCGTTACTGTGCTGTCAGCCTCACTTGAACTAACAACATATAATCTGTTTGAAGATGGGTCAATTGCCATACCGGAGGGCCAGACACCTGTCCTGAATGTGTTAACTATTTCATTTTTAGAAGGATCTATTACCGATACGGTATTGTTTCCGGCATTCGTAACATAGACTTTCTTTGCTGCGGAACATGTACCATACCCAAAAACAATTAATGCTGCAAGAAAAGCGGTTAATAAAAACAGGGCCTTACTATTCACCAATTTGACCATTTCCCCTCCTTTGGTTTTTGTTAAGGATTATTTATATAGGTTTACTGCTGCAAAAGTCAAACTTTTTATGAATTAGTATCTGTTGCGGAAACATATTATTGTTATGAATGTCATTCTGAACTCGTTTCAGAATCTCAGGATATCAAAAGGTTAAGAGCCCCTGAAACAAGTTCAGGGTGACAAACAGGGTTTTCCGCAACAAAAACTAATTAAGGAATTAAATAATTAAATAACGTAAAAACAAAGACCGTAATACTTATGTACCCGTTCATATTAAAAAAGGCCATATCCAGCTTACTCAAATCAGTCGGTTTCACCAGTGAATGTTCATACAGCATAAGTCCTGATGCTATCAGTACCCCGATGAGATAGAGGTTCGACAGTTCAAAAAGGTAACCAAGGCTTAAAAGAAACCCGATTGTAAACATATGGAATACCCTTGCAATCCATAGAGATGTTTTAATGCCAAATACCTTTGGAATAGAGTAAAGTCCCTGCTTCCTGTCAAATTCCATATCCTGCAGGCCATACAGAATATCAAAACCCGCAACCCAGAACATAACCGCCAGAGAGAGGGGGAGGATCTTAACATCAAAGGTCCCTCTTACAGCAATCCATGCACAGAGAGGGGCAAGTGCAAGAGCGCTACCAAGGACTAGATGGCAAAGCCATGTAAACCTTTTCGTATAGGAATAAATAAAAAGCACAAAAAGTACCAGCGGTGAGACTTTAAAACAGAGTGGATTAAGCATATACGCGGAGAGAAGCAGAAAAGCAAAAGCAACGATAGTAAAGCACCATGCATCCCGGATCTTTACAATGCCCTTCGGGATCTCCCTGTTTTCTGTCCTGGGATTAAGGGCGTCAATTTTCCTGTCTGCAATCCTGTTCATTCCCATGGCACCCGATCTACCGCTGACCATTGCCACGGTTATCCAGACTATCTTATGAAGAGACGGTATTCCATCCGCTGCAATAAGGGCCGCAGTAAATGCAAAAGGGAAAGCAAATACGGAATGGGAAAATTTTATAAATCTGAGGTAGTCTGCTGTCTTTTTAAAGATGACCATGTCGTATCTTGATAACAAAAGAATTTATGATTTAGGAAATGAATCTCAATATGGTTTTAATAAAAAATAATGATAAAGCACTGCATGTTGAAAGATAACGTTCTATCAATTCATAAACCAAACACTTTTATCTGTGATATGATGCTCCCGGCAATTATAAATCTGAATAAAATGATATTGTAATTTTTCAGAATAGTAAAAGCAACTTCACGGATTCTCATAATTCGTGCAAGGAACAAACAATCTGTCTTTCATATCATATATAAATGATAATAAAACCTCTTATCATTCTGATTTTATTTATTAAATCAATATGTTAGCAGCATTATATTCAGAGTAAACAACAGAAAATATCTTAGTTTGAGATTCAAGAGCAATACATTTGACTATATTTATAATAGAAATTTCTTACCTGGTCATTAACAATGATAATTTGATTCTTTTGTAATTTCGTGATTAACCCGCATATGTAAATAAAGGCAATATTAATGACGGATCAGGTGTGAAGTTGACAGGCCGGTATAGTGCAGCAGACACATAACAGGAAAAACTTTCCAAATGCAACTGGCAGCTTTTACCTTATTTTTATAAAAAATACTTGGGACTATATAATGCTGCCATTGCCGCTCAATACCCCGGTGCAGCACTTTTTCTTTTCTTTTTGCCTTTAAGGGTTTTAAGATAAAAGACGATATCTTTCATTTTTTCAGATCCCTTATCAAGAGGACTCCCGCTTAATGCCATTTTAATACAGAAATTAACGGCATTCTCAATACTATCCTGTTTTTTGCCCAAAATAGTATACGTATTCTTTCTTCCATCGATATCTTTACCGCCGGAATGGCATGTATTGCAGCTTTTACCGTTTGTACCCAGATCACTGCTGTTAAACAAATCCTTGCCTTTGTCCATGTTACCTGAATATGTATTCCCGGCTGCGATTAATAAGACAAACGATATTAGTGCAATCATTCCTTTGTATTTCATTAATTCATGACCTCTTAAATTTCTTGATAATCCTTGCATGCACAAGGTTTTTTAATTAATATTGACACCGGATCAAAGCGGGGAATCAGTCATTTCTCCTTAAGGCTGACTCCCCGCTCAAGAAACCTGCTTACCTCTAATTAAAACTATTCAGCATCAAAAAGTTAAATTAAATGTCAGATAGATGTCCTGTGCGTTCTTAAGAGGCGCAAGACTCTGGGTGCCCGATGGATCACTGGTATTTAAATCATCTATCCTCTTGGGCTCTCCAATCCAGTTATTACTTCCTGTATATTCGAATTCATAATACTGATAACCAAGACGTACAAAGGCCTTCCCGAATTTCGATATGGGCGTCTCAGGCAGATCCTGTACAAGGTACGCCTCATATACAGAACCCCTTGTGCCCAGCTTGCTTGTCCAGATATCATCACCGGCAGGTACGAATGTTATCCAGTACTTCGAACCGTAATTGTACTCAGCTCCTAATTTGGTGCCGGTTTTATGAATATCATACCTTGCTCCAAGATAGACCGAACTGCCGGTATGACTGTCATTGCCCTGGCCGCCGGCAGTCATCGGATCACTGTCGTCATAAAGAAGACCGTAACCACCGTTCATTGTAGTGCCGCCTGCAGTAAAGAACGGTAATTCGTAGAGATTAGTATTAGGATGCGTTTGGCTTACTGCCCCCGAGATAAAAAGATTGAGATCGCCGATTCCCAGACTTTCTAACCTGCCGTTTACATAGGCTCCATACATATCTATATCACCAAGATTTGTGCTGACTCCTGCATCAGGAAGTGTATCAAATATATTCATCCCCCTTACCCACTGCAGTTCAACATTAAGGTTGTCCGTATAAACGGGATCAATAAATATTCCGATAAAATCCGTATCCTTGGGGTGATTAGCTCCAGGAGTATCCGTGTCGAAACCACTGTCAAATCCCCTGCCGTAACAAAACTTTGCATATGCGCCTGGAAGCGCTTCAACTGGAGGAGCATATCCAATCGTCAATCCGTCAAAGGCATAATCGATCAACTGACCAGCCACGCCTGCTGATCCAACCTTTTCGGTATTCTGCCTGAGATTTGTCGGCACTCCTCCTGTGGATACTCTTCTGCCAATAGAAAACCATGCCGGAGTTTCCAGTATGTTGCTCCACGTTGCAAAGGCATAATCCACCCTCAGGACATTGTCCTGGGGTACATGACCGACATTGCCGTCAAAGGCGCCCATGCTCCTGTCTGCAAAGTAACTGCCCTGCACAGGCGACATGCTCTGATGTCCCCAGATTTTGTACATTGCCAGACGGGTTTTCATAGTAATATTCTCTGTTGCCTGTGCATCCAGCTTAAGCCTGAAACGGTTAAACATGACTGTATCATTTTTAACAGTATGGCCTTCTGTGGGAGTAGCCTTATACGTTGTGGCCCCAACAGGATAACTTGCTGAGCTGTTATACTGCATATAATCATGCACCTCCCCCTTGAGAGAATCGAACCTGAACCTGTAATCACCACTAATTGTCAACCATGACCACTTCTCATCGACATTATCAGCTTTTTCTTCCGCTGCAGCCACCCTTTTTTCCTGAAACATCTCCTGTGTCTTCATCTCCTCCATCTGTTTCTTCAGTTCTTCAAGCTGCCTGGTCATTTCCTGAATTTTCTGCTCGACAGCTCCCTGATCAGCGGCAAAGGAGCCACAGGGAAAGACAAGAACAAAGAGCAGAAATAAGACTATAAAACTCTTCATAGTTAAGATACCTCCTTCATTTTAAATATCCAGGAATCATTAAATATGATCCTTTTTAACCAGTACAACAGCACTGTACGGAATAACTGGTCCATACGACAAGTATTCTGTCCGGCACTTAACTGCTATTGCAGACCGGCTTTTACTTAATCCTGATGCAAATGGATCCAGTGAGCTTCAAGCATGTCCCGGCAAATACAATTGGCGTACATTTTTCTGTTAATGGAAAAGTGAAAATTTTGATTTACTTCTAAAGGGCAATTATGATGCCAGAAAGATGGGGGGCTTTGTTACTCATTGATTTTCTTGAATAAATTAATTAATACGAAGAAAACCCTTTTAGGAATGGATTGTTGGATGCGATTAATCGTTTAAATTTGTTACAGCCTTTGAAACGCTATTTAACGTGAATCGTTTCATGATGAAACACTTATGCCATGTTTTTTTACTTTCCGCCAGAAAGTTGTCCGGCTAATGCCAAGGTGCTTAGCTGCTTTGGATTTATTACCACTGTATTTTTTCAGCAGTTTTTCAATGAAAAACTTTTCTGTTTCTACTCTGCTGATCGCTCCCCACCCCATATCACTCTCTGAAATCTCCTGAATGGTTTTGCCTGTGATCGAAGACGGAAGAGATTCCAGGTCAATCCTGTTGGTTTTTGAACGTATGCAGGCATGCTCTATGGCATTTTCCAGTTCTCTTATATTTCCGGGCCAGTTGTGATCGATAAGACATGACATGGCCATTGGCGTAACTTCCTCTATCCTTGGCCTGGTTGATTTCCTCATGGAATGTTTATCCAGAAAGTGATTAATAAGGACCGGAATATCTTCTCTTCTTTCTCTTAGCGGAGGCATTGCAATAGGCACGACACACAGCCTGTAATAAAGGTCTTCCCTGAATCTGCTGGACTTTATCTCATCCAGCAGGCTTCTGTTGGTAGCTGCAATGACCCTTACGTCTAATTTATTTGTTTTTGTATCGCCGACTTTTTCAAACTCCTTATCCTGGATTACCCTTAACAGCTTTGACTGTAATGCCATAGGCATTTCGCCTATTTCATCAAGAAAAACCGTTCCGCCGTCAGCAAGCTCAAATTTGCCTGTCTTATCTTTTATGGCCCCGGTAAATGCTCCTTTGACATGGCCGAACAGCTCGCTTTCAAACAGACCTTCAACAATGGCGCCACAGTCCACCTTTACAAAAGATTTATTCCTTCTGTAACTTTCATGATGAATCGCCCTTGCAACAAGTTCTTTGCCGGTGCCGCTCTCGCCCTCTATAAGCACCGCACAATCAGTGTCCCTGAGACTCTCGATGACCTCGAAAATCTGCTGCATCCTGATACTCTTGCCGATAATATTGGAAAAATTATATCTGTCACCGATTTCCTGTTTTAATCTCTCTATTTCCGATGTGTCCCTTACTGTGGCGATCAGTCCTGTTTCCGTATCTTCATCTTTTAGAAAAGCAGTGCTTATAGAGATGGGAATCATGTTTCCGTTAATCCCGGCAATCCTCTCGCTGACATTTGCAATGCCATAACCATTTCTTAATGAATACTGAAAAGGACAATTATGTTCACAATTATCGCCACTTAATATTTCTTTGCATGTCAGCCCGATAACATCCGGTTCCTTCATTCCCGTAAGCCCTTCCATGCCCTTATTAAAATTAGTTATTCGCAGTTCCCTGTCAACAGTAAATACTCCGTCT
>JBDLIC010000006.1:0-52293 GCA_039715075.1 Nitrospirota bacterium | reverse complement strand
ATGCCGGATTCACCCAGCACCAGCCTTTCCAGGTGCTTGCGCGTTGCCAGTACGGTCGGGTTCAGGGCATTTTGTTCGCCACTCAGACGGACAATGGCCATCATCACGTCCACCAGAGCACCCTGGTCAGGTGACAGTTTTATCCGTCTCCCCGTATCCGGGAAGGGTTTTGGCTGGGGTTCCGCCGGGTGCTCTTCCGATCTTAATTTTTTTCCCCCCCCCCCCCCCCCCTTTGACAGAAATATCTGTTTAACTATCCCGAGATATTATCTTTATTTGAACGCTGAAAATAGATGAACTGTACACATGGATTTCAGGTGTACATTTAAGTTTGATATCCTATTATCCGAAAAGATAAGCGGAAGAGCTTCAGAGAAAGGAAAGGTTATATGTTATGGAAACCAGATCAAGCATAGATAGAAACCACCCTCTGAGACAACTATTCAGAAGCGCACTTGAGCATGGGTTTGAGTTGAATCCCACAGAGAAGAGCGGAATTGCAGATTATATTGAAGAGCACATCCTGTGCGAATTCATTCAAATTGATAACATTCACAAAATTAGGGACGCATCAGGGAAAAGCCTTGAAGATATAGGGGACATGCTTGCTGAAGGAAATGTGCTGCTAAATGCACAGAGTTTTGAAAGGGAATTTCAGGTCCACAAACATATAGGAGACTATACTCTTTTTATGCTTGGGATGTTCCCTACTGCCCTAACAAGTAAGCGTGGCAAGGAGTTCGTTTTGAGCAGTATAGTTGTGCCCGGAGCAAATCTTTCTGATCATTATATGCTGCAAGGCCGCCATTCATACAGAATTGCTTCTGAGTTTTTTCACAAAGACCTGTTTCTGGAACTCTCTTCAAATTTTGAACAGTATCAGACTGTCATTGAATTTGTAAGGACCTATATTGAGACAGAAAAAAATAGCGATATCCTCAAAAACCTGAATTAGTAATCGAATATCAAAGCAGCACCAAAGAAGCAAAAAACCCGACAGACATACAACTTTCTTGCCTTGATTATTTAACTGTCCAGATGTACTTCTTTGTATAATATGTGTTTTTTGGCGCATTCATAAGGTCATATTAACAATTGTTGCCATTATGGCATGTAAATCTCCAATGGAATAGATGTAAGAAGTATTTACAATATAAAAATAAACTTATTTTTAATTCATTTAAATCAGCCATATAGGGTTCAATGATACTTTGAACTATATTTTAGGTATGCAATTTGCTATTTAATATATAAAACAAATTTCATATGTTATCAGTTTTTAAAGAAAGGAGAGAGAAATGTTACTGTTTTTCTTGGGATTAATAATCGGATCAATGGGCGGTATGATGATGATGGCGTTATTTGTTTCCGGAAAAAACTGAGAGACAATAGCAATTAATCATTAATAAGATGTTAGAAGATCTTGAGACTGTCTTGCTTTTTTTTCAGCGACCTTCGTAACACACCCTTTGTCTGTGTAGTTGAACACCAGACAGGGGTGTCCCCACCTGTATAGAAAGCTTTTTAATCATTGAAATATTCATACTTTATTCACCTTAAATGTGGAATAATTCTGGAAAGGCCGCTTATGATTTATATCATAAAATATCCTGTGCTTTTAAGATAAAATAAAATGTCTTAATATTGTAGATATAAATTGTGTTGAAAAAAGACAGGAAATAAATAATCCATATAACTTAAGGAGGTAAACAAGATGGGAGATTGTGGTAGCTGTAGCAGCGGTGCAGGTCCGTTTTCTGAGGGGAAGGAACTGGTGGAGTTTGTTTATGCAGCACATGACGGGGCCATCAAGGACTCGCCCCTTCCTGATGGAGGTCTGGAGGCAAAGTGCCAGGGCTGCGGAGAGGCATTTACCCTGAAGACATTTGTCGGGCAGTGTCCAAAATGCGGCGGTGTGCATGCTGTGTCACCCCCCCGTTGCGAAGACGCAGCAAATATCCAGTTTGCGGGAGCTGACTTTAAGCTTCCGGCGTAAATAGCGCGGAAGTACGGAAGTTAAAAAAAGGCGAGGAAACCTCGCCCTTATCGTTTAACTTCCTCGCTTCCTCGCTTTCCCGCTTCAGCACTAGAAAATTAGGGATTTCCATCCATCCTCTTGTGCACCATCCAGCATATTATATATCTTTTCAAGTGTATTCAGATCTTTCAGGTCCAGTTTTAATTTTTTCGTTACTTCTTCATTCCCTATGTAAAGAGCAAAAGATTTATAGTCCTTTGAGGGAAACTCCTGTTCCTCAAAAATTTCTATAGCATGGGCAGAGCTGATTTGACTCTTCGACACATCAAACATGTCGGGGGCTATTCTCCAGTAAGGTTTTTTTGGTTTTGTCTCCCATTCGCCCTCAGCATATATATGTCTTATATAATCGTCAGATGATTGATAGTCTTTAGTCTGCTGAACCAGCTTCAGCTTTTCGGTTTTTTCCGTATATGATTCCTTTCTTCCCCTGAAAGAGGGAAGCATGCTGAGCCATTTGTCGGCTTTGCCCTGGTCCCTGATCTCCAGTTCTCTGATATATGATCCATCCTTAAACCGTAATTTAAAATAATACTTATCACCGGCAGTATCATATTCATACCCGGTTTCGAGTGGATTGCTGTCAATAACTCCCAGTGCTGCCACGCGAAAGGGGATATAGCATCTGTCTGTTTCGTTTAACTCGTTAACTAAAAGATTGAAACTGGTGTCATGTATAAGTATGAATTGACCTTCAGCGTTTTTTAATATATTTTTCAAATTCAGGAGTTGCGCGTAATTTTCGCTGAATTCCTTGCCGAACTTGAATATACTCAGATCTTTAAGGGGATCTCCGGTAAAGCTTGTCCTGGCGCGGGCCCGGTCCAGGACCTGCAGCCTTATTCTTGAGAGTTCAGCATTCAGTTTTTCTTCAACAGGCTTCAGGTCTTTTTTTAAATGATCGTACTTTTCAATAAGCTCTTCGAGTTTTAATGTCCGTTCAGATGAAATCATGGGACCCCTCCTTTATATATTGATATAATTATATCAAAAAGCTCGGAAGCGGGGAAGAGGGAAGTGTGAAGTGTGAAGTGTGAAGTGTGAAGTGTGAAGTGTGAAAAAGGTCGGGATTCCTTGCCTTTACTTCCGAGCTTCCGAACTTTTTTTCTTGACAAGTCGAGAATATTTTTAATAAAGTGTTACAAAACTACCTCCAGGATTATCTGTTTAATGCATCCTCATTGAAGGAGAGGAATATGCTTGATAATAAGAGAAAGTATGAACGCTTTAATCTCCCCCTTGTTATAACATTCAGGCCTGCCTATGGAGTAACCGAATACTCTATGGGCCTCATGAAAAATTACTCGTTTGAGGGGCTGGCTCTTGAAACAAATAAATTTTCCTTTATAACGTACGAGAGCCTTGAGTTAAATCTAAGGTTTCCTCAAAGCGGGGCATTTGCTTCGCTTCATGGAAATGTTGCATGGAAAAAGCAGTCCGGCAATAAGAGCATGGCGGGTATAAAGTTTAAGATAACAGATCAGGAATCTCAGAACCGGATACTCGAAAAAATCTCGACTATTGGAGACATGCCGGTAAGCAGTGTTCTTGTAAATAAGAACTATAGAGACCAGGATAAAGCCGGAAAAGTAACAAAATCAAAGTCTGCAAGGAATAAGAGACGGGCATCCTCAAAAGTCAAAAGAACAGGTTTTACAAAACAGTATTTCAATGGCGGCTCAAAATGCAAAGTTACTTTCAGATTTTCAAAGGAAGCTGCAGCCGGCGCTCATTATGTTTCAATTGCCGGGGATTTTAATGAATGGGACCCTGTAACAACACCTATGAAGCAGCTTAAGAGTGGGGATTTTTTTGTGACTCTGGAGTTATTAAGTAAAAGGGAGTATCGGTTCCGGTACCTTATTGATGGCCACAGATGGGAAAATGACTGGTGTGCTGACAGGTATGATTCCAATGATTATGGAACGGATGACTCTATAGTAATCTTATAAATTGCTCATAAAGTTAATCAGCGGATTATCAAGGAAGTGATCAGGTCAGCCCTGCCAGCCTGTTTTCAAGACTAACTGATACATTACTCATCTTCTCAAGTAATTTCTTTTTCAGACAATCAAAATCTTGACGATTTATCATTTATATACCGGCATTATTTACATCAACTGTCACTAAGCTGACAGTCCATTCTCGTCAGAAATCTGAAATGATTAAAAAACAAAGAGTTACAATCTGGCATATAAGTTGCATCGTTAAAAAGTAGTTTGAGAAAATTAAAGGAATAAAAAGTTAAGCAGATGAAACATACGGCAGATAAGAAAAACGAGGAAAGGGGCGGTAAAATAATTAAAGTCCTGCTGGTCGAAGAAAATCCTTTGGATATGAAATGGTGCAGGGAAAATCTGGTCAACAATGGCGCTGCCCGATATAAATTGACATGTGTAACACAGCTAAAGGATACAATTAAGTGTCTTGATAAAGATACGTACGATATTGTTATCATGGATCTCTCCTTACCGGATAGCAGTGGTTTTAACACATTTATAAGTGTCCGCATGCATGCTCCCAATGTGCCTATAATTGTATTGACTGCGATATGGGATGAAGATCTTGCAGTCAAAGCGCTGCAGAATGGTGCACAGGACTATCTGATCAAAGGGCAGATGGATAGTAATATGCTTAACCGTTCTATCCGTTATGCCATAGAACGTAACCATGCACGACAGAAGGAACATCGCCTTGCATACTTTGATGCACTTACAGATCTGCCGAACAGGCAGCTTTTTTTAGACCGGCTAAAACAGATACTTTCGCATGCAGACCGTTATAATCAGAAGGTGGCGCTTATGTTCATTGACCTGGATGGTTTTAAGATGGTCAATGATTCACTGGGGCATGATATGGGAGACCTTTTATTGCAGGCAGTTGCCAAACGGCTCGAAGAATGTCTTCGCAAGTCAGATACGGTTGCCCGCATAGGCGGAGATGAATTTACCTGCATACTGCAGGATATTGAGAAACCGGGTGACATAAATATTGTTGCACGAAAGGTCATCAGGGCCCTGACCAGTCCGTTTAATTTGAAGGGGAATGAAATTAGTATTTCCGGAAGCATCGGTGCAAGCCTTTTCCCTGATGATACGGAAAATATTAATGAGTTGATCAAAAATGCTGATACGGCAATGTACCACGCAAAGGAGAGGGGTAAAAACAATTTTCAATTCTTTGCAAGCCCGAGCTGGAAATTGCCATGGAAGGACAAAAGTCTGAAAGCGGGCAAGTGGGTAAGTGGGAAAGTCTGGAAACGCAGTAGCAGAGACGAGGTTTCAACTCACGTACCACGGTAGAATAATAATTATTCAGCTGCATTAAATCAGTTTAAAAAAGGAACAGACCCGTATGTCTGTTCCTTTTTTTGTTTTGCACATAAGCGCTTTTATATCGTTTAATCGTTGTGTGTCAGGGCAGACACACATAGGTCTGCCTCTACAATTTCCCGGAGAATCTGTTACAATTATTGGCTTGAGTTAATTATTGATAAAAAAACGTAATCAGGAAAAGAGTATAAAAAAATGAAATCATTTGAAGAATTAGGATTGTCCGAGGCCACGTTAAAGGCCTTAAAGAAAAAAGGGTTTGAGGAGCCGACTCCCATACAGGTTAAAACCATACCTCTCCTGCTGCATGGAGATAAGGATATTGTAGGGCAGGCCCAGACTGGTACGGGGAAGACCGCTGCTTTTGGTCTGCCAATGATCGAACTGCTGCCTGGAAAATCAAAAACAGTCCAGGCAATTGTGCTCACTCCCACCAGGGAACTGGCTGTCCAGGTGGCTGAAGAGATCAACTCTCTGAAGGGGAAGAAAAAATTGTCGATTATCCCGATTTATGGCGGTCAGTCAATCGATATGCAGCTTAGGAGTCTGAAAAAGGGCGTAGATATTGTTGTCGGCACCCCGGGCCGTGTGCTTGATCATATTAAACGCAGGACATTAAGGCTTGAGGATGTCTCCTTCGTTGTTCTGGATGAGGCGGATGAAATGTTGAATATGGGTTTTATTGAAGATGTGAAAGACATTCTCCGGAATACTGCTGATGAAAAACGCACCATGCTTTTTTCAGCAACCATGCCCCCGGCAATTCTCGGGATAGCTAAGAAGTATATGGGTGAATATGAAGTGCTGAAGGTACAGAAACAGCAGCTGACGGTTAATCTCACGGACCAGATATATTTTGAGGTGTATCCTGCCGATAAGTTTGAGGCACTCTGCAGAATAATAGATGTTGAAGATGCATTTTACGGACTGGTTTTTTGCCGGACTAAAGTAGATACAGACAGGATTTCCAACCAGCTGATGGATCGGGGCTATGACGCGGATGCACTGCATGGTGACCTGTCGCAGAGCCAGAGGGAGAAAATACTGAACCAGTTTAAAAAACGCCGCATTAATATTCTCGTTGCAACGGATGTTGCTGCCAGGGGTATAGATGTCCAGGACCTGACACATGTGATAAACTTCGCACTTCCCCAGGACCCTGAATCTTATGTGCACAGGATCGGCCGGACCGGCAGGGCAGGGAAAGAAGGGACTGCAATCACTTTTATAACACCCGAAGAATACAGGAAGCTGCAGTACATACGTAAAAGTGCAAAGACAGATATCCGCAAGGCCAAACTGCCGAGGGTCAAGGATGTAATTAAAACAAAAAAGCTGAGGATCCGTGCCGGGCTTGATGAAATTGTAAAGTCACGTCCGCATGCCAACTACCTGGAAATGTCGAAGGAACTGCTGAAAAGCGGTGAGGCCGAAGAGATCCTCGGGGCACTCTTGCAGTATTCATTTCAGGAAGAGCTGGATGAGAGAAGTTATCATGAAATCGAAGAGGCTGTTGCCGTTGACCTCAAAGGGCGTACCCGTCTCTTTGTTGCGCAGGGAAAAAAGGACGGGTTAACGCAAAAGAAGCTGATTGACATGATAAAGCAGAAAAGTAATATAGAGAGCGGGAGAATAAGACAGATCCAGATCCTTGATAAATTCTCATTTGTAACCCTTCCTTTCCATGAAGCGGAATTATTGCTTGGGCAGTTTAAGAAGAAGAAAAAAGGCAGATATCCTCTCATTACCAAGGCAAAGAAGGAACGGAAGAAAAAATAGCGAGGAAGCGTGAAAGCGGTTAAGTTCGAAAGAAAAGTCGGAAGAATTATGCCTCTACTTTCGCACTTGCGATCTTACGAACTTTAAGACTTTTCCCCTTTATCCCTTTATAATTAAAGTATGGCCGGGAGAATCAATGAGCGTAGTCCTATTAAGGGTAAGACCTATTCTCTTTATGCTGATGAGGCTCATACTGATCATTATTACAGGCTTATAAGGAAAATAACAGACAGTTTTCTCAGGAAGTGCCCTGATGAAAAAGAACTACTGCTTCATATACAGCATGCCGGTGCAAAAAGCTCCTTAATAAAAAAACTTGCCCGGAAAAAGATTGAAAGGGCCCTTGTTTTGTTTATAAGGGAGACATTGAAAGATTCTCTCTCTGTATATACAACTGCTGTCAGTACGCATTTAAAAAACATTCCGGTTTCACAAAAGCTTGATCCCATTATAAAGACCAAAGAGTATCAGTACCACCTCTACATGGTCGAAATTGAACTGATCAACAGGATATACAGAGATGCGTTCATACAGAGCAGGTACAAGTTTGCATTGATTGCCCACTGCCTCCGCGATTTCAGGCCTGAATGCAGGGCGGTTTCAGGGGACTATGAATCAATATGCAGGGGATGCACAAAAGAGTGCTTTGTCAATCTCGGAAGCATGCTGCTTAAGAAGTATGATATCCATCCCTACATTTCAGTGTCCATGGACCTTGATAAAATATTTGAACAGATAAAGACGGAACATGGAAGCGTTGGTGCACTCGGAATTGCCTGTGTTCCCGAACTTGCCATGGGAAGTAGACTCTGCATTAAACTCGATATACCGCCCCTTGGAATCCCGCTTGATGCAAACCGTTGCGCAAGATGGATGAAAAAGGCCCATGAGAGTACTTTTAACATAAAGGAACTGGATAGGCTGCTGAGAAAATAATGGGGTCGGGGCTCGACATGAGAAAATTATAAATATAATTCTCATGTCGAGCCCCGACCCCATTGTAAAATTGTATTTATCTGTGCTTTATGATTAAATACTTTGGCTTGCAGATCGATTGTTGATAGGATGGAGAATCGTTAATATTAGTAAACCGGGTATTGGAGAAGATAAAGGATGTTTTTAAAAAAAAGTCAGCACTTATTTTCCTGGAGAGTTTTGATGTTAACTGCTTTTACTATCTTATTGAGCGGCTGCAGTCTGACGGTTAGAACACCGATAAGTACTAAAACAGAAGTTAATACAGCAACTGAGAAATTAAAGGCCCTTTCAGAATCTAATGATTTTGGAGATGTATCCAGAAACCGTAAGCTGATAATGGCCGGTGCGGATATAAATGTTAAAAACAAGTACGGTGTCAGTCCTCTGTGGATGGCATCGCAGGAGGGTCATCCAGAGGTTGCCAATATGCTGCTGGAAGCTGGTGCGGATGTTAATGCTGCTCAGGAAATAAACGGAATTACTCCTCTGTTAATAGCTTCACAAGTAGGGCATTTGGATATTGTCAAACTGCTGTTGGGAGCTGGTGCAGATGTTAATGCAGCTCATAAAGAAAAAGGCATTACCCCTTTGTGGATGTCGGCACAAAAGGGTCATACCAGCATTGTCTGGATGCTGCTGGAAAAGAATGCTGACGTGAATGCTTCTCATGCAACCGAGGGCATGACACCCCTGTTTATGGCATCGCAGGAGGGCCATACCCTGGTAGTCAAGCTTCTGCTGAGGGCCGGGGCAAATACGAACCTGTCTAAAAAAAATGGCATTAGCCCGCTGTTTATGGCATCGCAGGAGGGTCATATTGAAATTGTGAAACTGCTGCTAAAAGCAGGTTCAGATGTTAATGCGGCCCATAAAATAAGGGGTACCACGCCGTTGTTAATAGCATCTCAGATGGGTCATTCTGAAATAGTCTGGATGCTGCTGGAAGCTGACGCTGATGTGAATGCTTCCTATAAAATGAATGGCGCTACTCCGCTGTTAATGGCATCACAGAAGGGCTATACATTGATTGCCAAACTGCTGCTGGAAGCTGATGCTAATGTTAATTCTGCCCATAAAGAAAGTGGAGCTACCCCGCTGTTAATGGCATCGCGAAAAGGCCACACAGCGATTGTTAAACTGCTTCTTGAATCAGGAGCTGATGTGAATCTGGCCAAGAAAAACGGAGCTACACCATTATTTTCGGCGTCACTCGAGGGTAATGAGAAGATTGTCAAGCTGCTGCTGAATGCAGGAGCCAATGTTGATACAGTTGTACATAAATCCGGGAGGGACTATACATCACTAAGCATAGCAAAAGCACTAGGCCACAACAGGGTAGTGGATATTTTGAAAGAGTACGGAGCAGAATAATGATCCCGGGGAGTTGAGGGGTCAATCAGCCGGTGCTATAAAACCATCTTCTTTCCATCTAAAAGGGAATATCATCGTAAATGTTGTTCCTGAACCCGGCTCACTCTCTACCCGTAACTCACCGAGATGTTCTGAAATAATCTGTTTTACCAGCGGCAGTCCCATCCCGAATCCGTGCTTCTTTGTGCTGAAAAAAGGATTGAATATTCTATTGATGTCTTCCCCGGAGATCCCGTAACCTGTATCTGAAACTTTTATGACTGCATTTTCCTTATCTGTGAATGTCTCTACATTTATACTGCCGCCATCTGCAGATGCTTCGACTGCATTTCTCATTGTATGGAAAAGTGCTACTCTTAAGAGCTGTGTCTGCATATTTATATTAAGAGGGCCCTCTGACATATTAGATGTCATTTCTACTTTTCTTGAAGCAGCTTCTTTTTTGACTATTGAGAAAACACTTTGCACAATCCTGTTGATATCATCATTTTTAAACATTGACTTACGGCTTTTCAGAAGTGTCTGGAAGTCATGAACAATCACATCCAGTTTATCCGCTTCTTCAATGATGCTGATCAGTTTTTCTTTCAGGCTGTCAGATACCTTTTCTTTTTCAAGGATCCGTTTGCTTAAGGCTCCTATGACGGTAGAGGGGTTTCGTACCCTGTCTGCTACTGTCAATGCCATTAAGCTCATTGTCCTTTCAGCACCGATGGTTTCCAGTTCCTGGTTCAGTTCGGTCAGGTCAAGGTTGACGGCCTCTATTTCCTTGATCAGGCGTTTTCTGTCCTCTTCAGCCTGTTTGCGTTTGATCGAATTCTCTACTGTCCCGGGCAGAACTTTAAGATAATTGCGCTCCGGATCTTTTATGAGATAATCGTACGCCCCGGCTTTCATGGCATTGACGGCAACTTCTTCATCACCTGCGCCTGTGACAAGGATGACAGGGGTATCTACTATGAAATTAAAAACATCGAATGCCGTTCCGTCACCGAGAAGATAATCAGCAACTACAATATCAAACTTTTCTGTTTTCAGCACGCTCCTTGCTTCAGAGACAGAACCGGCAATGGAATAGTCGTATGAAAGACTTTTTTCTTTTATGAGACGTTCGAAAGCCATCTGGTCGACCCGGTCGTCTTCTATCAGTAAAATTCTGGTTATTATATCTGTCATTTTTATGAAAAGTTTTCCTTTCAAGTCTCCCACTTTGGAAAAGGGGGATTAAGGGGGATTTTATGAATAATTTCTTTGAAAAATCTCCCCTGGCCCCTCTTTGCCAAAGAGGGGAATACTGACTGCATTATCATTAATAAAGTTATTCTTTTTGATGCATTCATTTAACATTCCGGCAGCTCGCTCAATGTCCAGTAAATATTTATGGTCCTGATAACTTCAACAAACTGCTGATAGTCAACCGGTTTTATCATATAACCCGCGACACTCAGTTTAAAGCTTTCCACTTTGTCCTGATCTTCTTTGGACGTGGTCAGGACCACGACCGGTATCATTTTTAATAACTCATCCTGTTTAGCTGCCTTCAAAAATTCAATGCCATTCATCCTGGGCATGTTCAGATCGAGGAGAATGATACATGGATCTTCTTTATTACTGTCCTTCAAATACTCCAGGGCCTCCTCCCCGTTACCTGCAGTCTCTACCTTGTTATTGACATGTATCTCCTTGAGAGCACGTTTTACGGTCATAGCATCAACCTTATCGTCCTCCACAAGAAGAATCGGTCTTTTCCCTCTCATTTTGCACCTCCTTTATCAAAAAAAACTCTCATGACTGACTGGAAACGGCCGCATCGACCGCTTCCAGTCAGTCCAGCACGCTAAAGAATTGCTCAATTCATAATATTATATTTCTTTCGGCAGTGTAAAGAAAAACGTACTGCCCTTATTAATTTCAGATTCTACCCAGATATCACCTCCATACATAGTAATGATTTTTTTGACCAGTGTCAGGCCAATACCCGTATTTTCATGTTCATCAAGAGGGGACAGGGTCTGAAATATCTGGAAGATCTTTTTAAAGTATTTTCCCTCTATTCCCGGACCATTGTCCGATACACTGAATTTCCAGTATCCATTATCCCCGGTACAGCTAATTTTAATAATGCCTTCAGGTTTATTCATGTACCTGATGGCATTGCTTAAAAGGTTCTGGAAAACCTCTGCGATCCGTGTCTTCTCACATACTATTGAAGGCAGTTTATTTTCGATTGTTATTTCAATGTTATTCGGCGGGGCGATCATATCTATCACTTCTACAACTACCTCATTCATATTTACTTCTGTCTTCTCCTCCCTGATACGGCCGACCTTTGAATATTCCAGGATACTGTTAATCAGGGAATGCATTCTGCCTGCCCTGCTGATAAGCAATTCCAGCTGCTCTTTGCCGTCTTCATCCAGTTTGTCCGCATAATCTGTGGTTATCCAGTTTGCCAGTGTGCTGATTGCCCGGAGAGGAGCTTTCAGGTCATGAGAAACTATATATGCAAAATCCTTTAATTCCTTATTAATGCTTTCCACTTCCTTAAGCAGCTGGGCCTTCTTCTCTTCAGACCGTTTATGCCCGACGATCTCTTTCTGGAGCTGCTCGTTTGCCATTGAGAGTTTGGCAGTCCGCTCCTTTACAAGTTCCTGGAGATGCTTCCGGTGTTTTGTGAGTTCATCTTCAACCTGCCTGCGTTCGGTAATGTCACGTATAATAGCGATGAAGATATGAGCGTCGTCTGATTGGGCCGGCGATATAGCAAGTTCTATCGGGAACTCGTCCCCGTTCCGTTTTAATGCGGTTATCTGGATCTGTCTGTTGAAGAGCGGGGCTTCTCCGGTGTCAAGGAAGTCCCTGAGGGCCTTTTCGTACCTGCTGCGATACCGCTGAGGGACAATGGTTTCGAATGTCCTTTTCCCCACAGCCTGTTCACGGCTCCAGCCGAATACGGTTTCAGCCTGGGGGTTCCATGTCGTAATTATACCTCTGGCATCCAGTGTTACGATGGCGTCGAATGCATTATCGACAATTAGGCGTGTTTTTTCTTCCGCCTGTTTTTTCAGCTTCTCGCGTGCATCGAGAATTTCTTTTGAGAAAAGATTAAAGCGCTTCTCGAGCACAAAGAGCTGATCTCCCTTTTGCATCTCTTTTTTCTGCATCCCCAGATATTTTTCCGAAAAATCGGACATTCGATTTTTCAGGCGGTTTATTCTCTGGGTGACCCAGAGCATGATGAGCGTAAATGTCAGAATAAACACCGGAGCTATGATATTGCGCTGATGGCGTCCCGTTGCAATAACTGAGTTTGTTAATTTATCAATCTCCGATTTCGAGATGAAGGAGACCAGTTTAATCAGGTATTCCGCGGCTCCATAATCATAAGTCTGCTGGCCCGTGATAACGTAACGCTCCGCTAAAGCACTTAACGGGGTACCTGTCGGAAGCTCCGCCGGATTGCTGCTTGCCAGTATTCGCAGTTCCTTGTCCCACGAAGCCAGTGCTATATGACGACCGGGAGTGAAAGTGCTTGAAGAAGCAAGGAGGAACTCATAGTCTATGGGAGTGACAAGCATTAATGTTGCTGATAATTTCCCGCGGGCATCCCGGTAAGGTGATGATGCAATTAAATAGAGTGTGTTATCAAGCTCGGTTATCAAGGACTGTCCCCGGCTCTTTAAAAGTATAAGTGAGGATGGCTTCAGCAGTGATAAAGGCGGAAGATCATCCCTGCTCTTGTAAACTTCTCTGACCCTCCCTACTGGATCCAGCAGCATGGCATAACGGGGATGGGCAAATATACGCAGTATTGAGGGCTTTGGGAACCATATCGGGGATTCCCTGTGGTATTTAATTTGAACCGGGCCGTCTGTTGACCAGTTCTGATTTTCAACATAATCGCTGAGGTTTCTTTGTGTGACAAAAAGCTTGACCGACCTGTGGTAGAAGTTGATATTTCGGTCAAAGTGGATCCTGTCATCCATTGCCTGGGTGGTAAGCCTCTCAACCAGCTGAATATAAAAAATCTTTTTAAGCTTGCTGCTTTGAACATAATCCAGTACAGCCCATAAGGAAAGACCGATAATAACCGTCGTAAGAACAATTTTTACTGTTAAAGAGGTACGCTCGTGAAAACGGATGATTAAAGAAGCAGGTGATATCATAATAAAGTATTGCCCGCTCTAATCGGGCTCTCCAACCAGCTCATTGTTCCTGAATTTCCAACCGGCCTGCCTGAGGCTGGATGACGGGATAAAACTGTATTTGCTGTCGAGGTGTTCAGACTGCTGCATGAGATAATCAACTAATTTATGAGCTTGGGGATTTTTAGTACTATCTGTCTCCCAGGTTGTAAAACTGTAAACGCGGTAAAATGGATAATCAGTAGATATCACATGTGCACGTTCATTCGGACTGTGTCCGTTAATACTCAGAATTTTAACACGACCCGTATTTTTGTAGTAGTTTGTCATCCAGGGAATTTCGTAGCCTATTGCCCTCTTATTTATTGCTACCTGTGAGATCATGTCAGGAATCGCACCGATTTCAAGGAGGCCTGGGCTGAAGAGATCTTCATTATCAAGAAGTAAACGCCAGTGGCCGGGTCTTAACTTGCAGTGGAGCCGTCCGACCGGCTGGATCAACAGGGATGTGCTCTTGCCTTTCCCTTCAGGCATCACGTCAGCCCATCGATAGGTCTTCCCCTGGAAAATTTCACGGGCCTGTTTGACGGTAATGTTATCAACAGGGTTATCGGGGTGGACAAGAAATGCAATAGCAGAAATTCCGACGGTATGAAACTTAAGGGCTGGAAATCTGTCTGTGGCATGGGGGGGACAGCAGAATGCACCAATATCAATTGATTTACGCGACAACTCACCTGCAGAGACACCGCAGGTGCCGCGATTAGTGATTATTTTCAGATTGTTTTTAGCGGCAAATTTATTAATAATCCGCTCCCAAGCATCAAACATCTGTCCGTCAAGGGTTATGACAATGTCAGCATCAGCATTCGCAGAACTATATTTAACCGGTTGTTTCTTCCATTTTTCCGGCATCTCCTGGATATGAGCAGGATCATCGAATGACGGCCCTGTCAGATCGTTTTGGGGGTCTTTTTCTGAGTATGCCGCAATTGCAAGTAGAGATAAAATAAAGGTAAAGACAGTTGTTGCTTTAATGCTGGACCATGAAGACATAGTGGAATTCATACAATAGTTCTCCTTATAAAATTTTATCAGGAAATCCAGCGGCTGTCTATTTTGAATACTTAATTAATCTATTAATCAATTTAATCCATGTAGATCTATTAAGTAATCTTATAAAATTAATAGATTAATTTAATAGTAAAGTAGAGTATTCTATGATTATATATTAATGAGGAGGATTTGTATTTTCAGCTGTCCGGAAAGTGTTTTCTGCCTTTATAAGTATGTATCTCATAAAGAAAGAAGAATATATGTCAGATACTAAAGCCAGGGTTTTTTTAATAGAGGATGACAAGGTCGACCAGATGGCCTTTAAACGTCTTGTAAAGGAAAGTGATCTCCCATATGACTATTCCATAGCCGGGTCTGTTTCAGAGGCCAAAGAAATGCTGGGTCTGAATAAATTTGAAGTTGTAATTTCAGACTATCTTCTCGGTGATGGTACGGCATTAGATATTTTTGATTCTATTGTTGACATCCCTATTATCGTTGTCACCGGGTCCGGTGACGAGGAGATTGCTGTCAAGGCCATGAAAGCCGGGGCATATGATTATCTTATAAAAGACCCGAAGGGCAATTATCTCAAAGTACTGCCTGTAACCGTGGAAAATGCACTAGGACGCAAAAAGAACGAGGAGTTAGTGAAGAAACATACTGCGGAGCTTGTGAAGACTAACAAACAGCTGCAAATGGAAATCATTGAACGCAAAAAAATGGAAGAGCGGATCAAGGCCTCTCTCAAAGAAAAAGAGATTCTTCTGAAAGAGATCCATCATCGGGTGAGAAACAATATGCAGGTCATTTACGGATTATTTGAAATCCAGTCCGACTATATAAGGGACAAGCAGTGTCTGGACATTATTAAGGGGTGTCAGAACCAGTTGCTATCCATAGGACTCGTTCATAAGATACTTTATAAATCAGATGACCTGGCGAATATTGATTTTCATGGTTATATAAAAAGCCTTGCAGGAAAGATATTCGACTCCTACGGAATCAGTACGGAAAGAGTTGAACTGAAAATTGATATCGATGATATTTCCATTGGAATCGATGCGAGTATCCGCTGCGGGCTAATTATAAGTGAACTTGTTTCAAACTCCCTGAAGTATGCCTTTCCTGACGAAAAGAAGGGTGAAATAAAAATAGGACTTCATACTTTAAGGGGAAAAGAAGTTGAACTTGTAGTAAGTGACAACGGTATAGGCATACCAGAAGATCTGGACATAAAAAAAACAGATACTCTAGGGCTGAAAATGGTGGAGATATTTGTAGTGGATATGCTCCGGGGCAGCATTGAAGTGAGCAGGGCTGCAGGGACAAAATACATAATTAAATTCAGGACTGACAAGAGCCCGCGACATATTAATATTTAATAGATTCATGGACTTTTAAAAGTAGACAAGCCTGTTTATTAATGATACATTTTTAGTAAGAAGAGAACTTAAACTATCCCGACAAAGCCAAACCCTCCGTGAGAAGGGGACGGAAAGCGACGGGTCTCATGAGAAGACGGCCGGGCTGCCGAAGGACAACAATTTGACGGCCCGATTTATTTGGAGGCATGATTGGAGGATTGAAAAAAATGAAAGTACTGCTTGCTACAGACGGTTCCGTACATTCCGAAAGCGCAGCGAAGTTTTTAACAGGATTGCGATTTTCCGGAGATGATGAGATTGTCGTGCTCCATGCTCTGAGCTGGGTTCCTGTTGTCAGTGAATGGGAAATGCTTTACAGTGACCTTAAAGCGATCAGGGAGGAGATCGCTCCCCAAATCCTTGAGGAGGCAGAAAAATCCCTGAGTCCTGTTCATGCCGGCATAAGCAGCTTAACCGTAGATGGTTATCCTGCCGAAGTAATTCATGATACAGCCGCTGATGCGGGCGCTGATCTTATTGTTATGGGCGCAAGCGGACTACGTGGGGCAGCGTCTCTCATTGTCGGAAGTGTAACAAAGGCGGTGGCGGTCAAATCGACAAAACCTGTAATGATCATAAGGGGAACGCAGGAGCAAAAAACAGGGCCAATGAAAGTCCTCTTTGCCTCTGATGGTTCGATTTATTCGGAGGGTGTGATGAAAGTCCTGTCATCAATACCCTTTCCTGATGATACGGAAATCAATATCCTGAACGTGGTCACAACGGCTTTTGAGGATATACCTGAGAGATTTGCCATGGAAATAAACGACAGGATCAAGGGGATAGTGGCCGGAGCAAGGGAGACTGAATTTAAAGAATCAGAAAAGATTAACAGGAAGGCATATGATTATCTGAGCAAAAGGTTTTCAAACATAGAGAAACTCACCAAGGTTGGAGACCCTTCTGAAGAAATATTGAATACAGCCGAAGCACTGGGTGCTGACATAATAGCTGTCGGAAACAGCGGGATGAGAGGATTGAAGGGAATACTGGGGAGTGTATCGAGATATGTCCTTAACCATGCTAAATGTTCAATCCTGATTGGAAAACCCTTATAAATTATGATTTAAGTTTACCGGCTTTAAAGACGTGAAGTCAGCTCAAGAATAAGGTCTGCCGCCTTAATAACTATCAGGAGGCCGAGTATCCTGCGGACAAATTGATTTACTCTCTCATAATTACCTGACTGGAGAGAGAGAAATTTCAGCCCCAGGCCAATCTGAAGCCCATGGCGCCGAACAACCCTGGCTATCTCGGCATTAACAGTGATAGGTCCCTGGGATTTGAGATTTGGAAGCTTGAAACGGAGTTTAATTGAGCAACCTTCATTGAGCGGACGCTTGGTCCAGAGCATCATTCCTGACACTTCTTGACTCCCATAATATGTTCTGACATAATACTTTCTTGCATACATAGAGTTGTTTTCAGATTAAAAATATTAAGAAAAGTAAAGGAGTAATGCAATGTCTGTTTTGAAGATGGATGATATTGATCTTTCTGGAAAGCGGGTACTGATCCGTCAGGACCTTAATGTCCCGGTTAAAGACGGAAAGGTTACGAGCGATAAGCGCATTCTGGCCTCACTTCCCACAATCAAGAGCGCCCTTAGTGCCGGAGCAAAGGTTATGGTAATGTCTCATCTCGGCAGGCCGACTGAAGGGGAGTATGATCCTCAATTCTCTCTTGCTCCTGTGGCTGAACGGATCTCGGAGCTGCTGGGGCAAAAAGTTAAGCTTGTCAAGGACTGGCTGGATGGTGTGGAACTTGCTGACGGCGAGATAGCCGTATTTGAGAATGTCCGCTTTAATAAGGGAGAAAAGAAAAACGATGATGAACTCTCAAAGAAGATGGCTGCCCTGTGTGATGTATATGTTATGGATGCGTTCGGTACGGCCCATCGTGCCCAGGCTTCGACACATGGTGTAGCCAAATACGCACCTGTTGCATGCGCAGGTCCTCTGCTGACAGGTGAACTGGATGCACTGGGCAAGGCCCTTGATAAACCGGCCCGTCCTATGCTGGCGATAGTAGGCGGTTCAAAAGTTTCGACTAAACTGCCTGTTCTGGATTCATTGTCTAAGATTGTAGACCAGCTTATTGTGGGCGGCGGCATTGCCAACACCTTCATCGCTGCAGCCGGTAATAAAGTAGGGAAATCTTTATACGAGGAGGACCTTATTGATGAAGCCAAACGGTTGAAACAGAATGCCATTGACCGGGGAGGCGATATTCCTGTGCCTACTGACATTGTATGTGGAAAGGAATTTTCGGAAACAACCCCTGCTACACTTAAAAAAGTGGACAGTGTTGAAGACGATGACATGATCTTTGATGTTGGCCCCGAGACATCCGGGAAGTTTGCTGATATGCTGAGGAAAGCGGGAACCATCATATGGAACGGGCCTGTCGGGGTATTTGAGTTTGATCAGTTCGGAGAAGGAACCAAGGCCCTTTCCATGGCAATTGCGGAGAGTCCGGCTTTTTCAATAGCAGGCGGCGGAGATACACTTGCAGCAATCGACAAATACGGCATTACGGACAAGATCTCATATATTTCAACTGGCGGCGGCGCCTTCCTGGAATTTCTTGAAGGCAAGAAACTGCCTGCTGTAGCTATTCTGGAAGAAAGAGCGAAGAGCTTCCGCGCTTCCGAGCTTTAAAACCTGTAGCTAAGTCCAATCCCAATAACAGGATAATACTCGTAAGGTTCAAGGTCTTCTTTCAGTTTATCTTCTTCTGACTGTATATCACCTCGATGCCGCCGCCGAGTGTACTCACCTTAAAAGAGTACTGAGCCGCCCTGAGTATAGCCCGTAGAAGAAAAAACCAAAAGAACCAATGAAATAATTACAATCAGTTTATCGATCATTCACTACCTCCGGTTGAGTTGATATTTAATAATCTAACATAATGAGGAAAGGAAGCTCCAAAGATACTCATGGCGTATGACTGTAAACATCAGCGTACTATGGCGTTACGGTACTGAGGGCGTGTATAATTTAAGATTAATAATGGTGAGGATAAATTTATATTTCAAGGAAGGATGCTGGCTATGTGATCATGCCGAAGAAATGCTGAACGGTCTTAAGGTGAGGCATGGTATTGCCATTAATAAAATTGACATAGAGTCGGACGATGAACTTTATGAACTGTATAGATTTGATATCCCTGTTTTTGAGTTTAATGATGGTACGACTTTGAATGGGAGAATCAAGAAGAAAGACCTGTTAAAGAAGCTTGAAGCAAACAGGGAATGAAAATAACCGTTCCAGCCGCTTGAGCCGCTTGAGCTGTTCAAACCGTTCAAGTGGCTCAAGCGGCTGGAACGGTTGGAACGGTTTTATTTATAATGCCCCAGGTTAATAACTTAGAAAAATCCTACGGACAACAGGTTATTTTTGACAAGGTCAGTTTTACGCTCAACCCGGGTGAGCGTGTGGGGCTTGTCGGGAGAAACGGTCATGGGAAGACTACTCTTTTGAGGATGATAATCGGCCGGGAGCACCCTGACTCGGGAATTATCAATGTCCCGGACGGATACAGGGTAGGGCATCTTTCTCAGCATATCCGATTTACAGAGGATTCGGTAATCAAAGAGGCATGTCTCAGCCTTGCTTCCGATGAGGATGGAAGGGATGAGACGTATAAGGCAGAGACTATCCTTATGGGGCTGGGGTTTAACACTGACGACTTTCACATAAGTCCTATGGAACTGTCAGGAGGTTTCCAGGTACGCCTGAATCTTGCAAAAGTGCTGATTTCCGGTCCCAACCTGCTTCTCCTTGACGAGCCTACCAATTACCTGGACATTGTTTCAATGCGCTGGCTTGCGCAGTTCCTGAGAGGCTGGCAGAATGAACTCATTATCATTACACATGACCGCAGTTTTATGGACAGTGTTACAACGCATACGATGGCCATACACCGTTGCAGGGTAAGGAAAGTCGCCGGACCAACGGACAAGGTATATCAGCAGCTTCTGCAGGAAGAAGAGATATACGAACAGACAAGGATCAATGATGAAAAGAAACGGACAGAAGTAGAGCAGTTCATCAACCGCTTCAGGGCAAAGGCGACCAAGGCCCGGGCGGTTCAGTCGAGGATAAAGGCCCTGCAGAAAAAACAGCGCCTGGATAAATTGTCTGATATAAGTAACCTTGAGTTCGCATTCAATTCAGCACCTTTTACAGGTAAGCAGCTGATGGAAGTAAGGGACCTCTCCTTTGCTTTTGAAGCTGACATGCCGGCGCTTATTGAAAAGTTAAGTCTGTTTGTGGGCAAGGGTGACCGTATAGCCATCATTGGTAAAAATGGAAAAGGGAAAACAACCCTTCTTAATCTGCTGGCAGGCGAACTTTCTCCTTTGGAAGGGACTGTACGGAGTCATACCTATCTGAAGCTAGCCTACTTTGGACAGACAAACATAGACCGGCTCAATTCTCAGAAAACAGTAGAGCAGGAAATAATGGATGTACACCCGGAAAATAGCAGGGGTGCGGCACGTAAAATCTGCGGGTCAATGATGTTTCCCGGCGACCTGGCATTAAAAAAAATAAGCGTGCTTTCCGGTGGTGAGAGGAGCCGTGTACTGCTTGGTAAACTACTTGTCAGCCCTGCAAATATGCTGCTGCTTGATGAACCTACTAACCACCTTGATATGGAATCGACAGAGTCACTTCTTGAGGCGATTGATGAATTCAGGGGTGCAGTAATTATCGTGACTCATAGTGAAATGATCCTCCATGCACTGGCAACACGGCTTATTGTTTTTGATAACGGGAAGGTAACGCTTTTTGATGGAACATACCAGGATTTCCTTGACCGCATAGGATGGGAAAGCGAAAAGGACGCTGCAGGCCCCGGGACTGCTGAGACCTCATCGGGAAAACAGCAGGTAAACAAGAAACATATTAAACGTATTAAGGCTGAATTAATTAATGAAAGGTCAAGGACTCTGAGGTCACTTCAGGAGAAGATTGACATTATCGAAAATGAAATAATGAATCTTGAGGAAGAGACAGAAAAGAATAATGCTGAACTTGTTGAAGCCTCTGTCTCGGGGAATGGAGAGGAGATCAAGAGGCTTTCAAAGGCCATTCACCGTTCAAAGCTGAAGATAGAAGGGTTATTTTCTGAACTGGAAGAGCTGCATGAAGAGCATGACAGCAGGGCTAAGGAGTTTGAGGAGAGGTTGAATGAGGTGGAGGTTTAGTGTGGGCACCTCTTGCTATTCAAATTGTGACTTTAGATCATTGAATTCTTTTTGAAGTGTGCCAAGTTCTTTGCGGAGGGCCTCAACTTCTTCTTCGAGTTTTACGATCCGCTCGTTTTCGGCCCTGACCTGCTGAGTTGCTGTCTCCTGAGGTAACGATCCCGGAGACTCTGTTATATCGGGTTCTCCAGAAAGAAGATGCATGAAGCGGGACTCTTTTCTCCCAACCTGGCGGGGCAGCTTTATTGCCATGGGATGCTCCTTGTTCATCAATTCGTCCAGGACTTTTTCTACTTCTCCCAGGTCGTTGAATTTATATATTCTCTCGGAACGTCCGCGGATCTCCCCGTTAGTCTGCGGGCCGCGCATCATGAGGACGCATAGAACAGCAGCTTCGCTGCGCGATAGATTTAATTTTTTCATGAACAAATGCCCGTACTTCGGAACACGGCTGTCTGCCTTGTATATTTTTTCCGAGAACCCTTTATCCTGAAGGCTGTCCAGCCCTCGTACTACAGATGTTTCTTCATATGAAACCACGGGATTTCGGTTTGATTTTTGATTGCAGGCGTTGACCAGTGAGTTCAGAGTCAAGGGATAATAATCAGGAGTAGTAGTTTCTTTTTCAATCAGGCATCCGAGTATTCTCACTTCGATCTCGCTCAATACTATATCCATTTAACGTATTCTCCGTTTTTAAGAACGTTCACAATAAATACATATCATATGTTCCTGCCGGGATTATATCAAGCGCTGAATCCTTCATCTGAGGCGTTAATTCGTAATTGATAATTCGTGATTGATATTTCGTATAATATCTTAAATGTATTTTAATGTCAGTAAAAACACATGTTGAAGAAATGAGCAATAAAGAAGACCTTAAAAGAATACTGTTAAAAATCGAAGGAAGGGGTTATAAGGCTTACAAGGAGTTAACCGGAAGTTATGCCTTTGACAGCTTTGACCTTATTATTGATCATGTTCAGTCAGACCCTTTCGCCTTACCCAGCAGGTTCAGGGTGCATATTTCTCATAAAGGAGCTGGTTTCCCGGCAGACACATTCAAAAATAAAAGCCGTGAAATTGGATTAAGAGACTTCCTGGCCCGGCAGTTTGCCCGGCAGTCAAGGGAGATTTCGAAGGGGAACAGGGGTACGGGCAAGAGCGGCCTTATCAGTATAGATACTCCCGGACAGGAAGTACTCGAAAGGACCTCTGTTCTTATTGGTAAGGAGAATATTGAGGTCCGTTTTGTTGTGGGTCTGCCGGCAAGGGGGCGTACTGTTCTTACGAAAGTTGCGGAGTCAATGCTCCTTAAGGAGGTCCCGCAGATTATCAGCAGTTCGATGTTCTTCAGTGAGCTTGATGACAAAAAGCTTTATGCACATATTGAGACGGTTGAGGATGCCGACTTTTTAAGGGACAGACTTTCCGGTCTCGGGCTTATATCGTTTGTTGCTGACGGTGCGGTTTTACCCAGGGCAAGCGGGATTGACAGCAGACCTCTGAGTAAAGGTAAGATCGTCCCCTTTGAATCTCCTGCTTCCATGAAGGTCTCAGTGAATCTGCCAAACAGGGGTTTGATTATGGGTATGGGAATGCGGGAAGGTGTGACGCTCATTGTCGGCGGCGGTTATCATGGGAAATCTACCCTGCTTGATGCTCTTAAACTCGGTATTTATAATCATCTCCCCGGAGACGGCAGGGAGTTTGTGGTAACTACAGAGAATGCGGTCATGATACGGGCGGAAGACGGCAGAAGAATTGAGGGCGTTGATATTTCCCCTTTTATAAATAATCTGCCCTATGGACAGGATACGAAATCATTCTGCACTGATAATGCAAGCGGAAGCACTTCCCAGGCGGCCAACATCATGGAGGCCCTTGAGATGGGCAGCAGTGCAGTGCTTATCGATGAAGACACATCTGCCACAAACTTTATGATAAGGGACCACAGGATGCAGGAGTTGATATCAAAAGACCTTGAACCGATCACGCCTTTTATTGATAAAGTCCGGCAACTGTATCAGGACCATGGTGTGTCTACTGTCCTGGTCATCGGAGGGTCGGGCGATTATTTTGATGTTGCCGATTATGTGATATCCATGAAGGAATACGTCCCTGAAGATTGCACTGCTGATGCAAAGGCAATTGCGGAGAAGTACAGGACCGAAAGAGAGAGGGAAGGGGGGGAGGTATTCGGAGCATTCGGAGTGAGGGTCCCCATGAAAGAGAGCTTTGATCCGAGCCGGGGAAAGAGAGATGTCAAGATTTCACCAAAAGGTCTGCTCTCGATTGTTTTCGGGAGAAACGATATTGATCTCGGAGCAGTAGAACAGCTTGTTGACATGAGCCAGACAAGGGCCATGGGTGAGGCAATCCATTATGCCACAAAGTATATGGACAACAAAAGGACCTTAAAAGATGTGATTGGCCGTGTTATGTCCGATCTTGATAAATCAGGACTTGATGCATTGAATAAAAATAAGTTCGGAGATTATGCTGTTTTCAGGAAGTATGAACTTGCGTCAGCTATTAACAGGTTGAGGACTGTAAAAGTTGTTCAGAAGATCTGATACGGCTGTAGGGGCAATCCCTTGCGGTTGCCCTGCTTGCATTGTTTGCTTTTTCCCGGATCTCAGGGCATTAACAAGCCGGGCAGGCGCAAGGCCTGCCCCTACGAAGATGGAACAACAATAAAAAAGGGCGATCCACCGGATCGCCCCTACAGATAAATCTGATTATTAATCTATTTTTTTCTCTTTTTCCTCAACTGTGCCTGTGCAGCCGCAAACCTTGCGATAGGCACCCTGAAAGGTGAACAGCTTACATAGTCAAGTCCGATGTTATGGCAGAACTCAACTGACTTGGGTTCACCGCCGTGTTCACCGCAGATCCCGAGTTTGAGGTTCTTTTTGACCTTTCTGCCTTTTTCTACCGCTATCTTCATGAATGCGCCGACACCGGTCTGATCGATAGATACAAAAGGATCATCTTCCAGTATTCCTTCTTCTACATAGACAGGCAGAAACCTTCCGGCATCATCCCTTGAAAGACCGAAGACCGTCTGTGTAAGGTCATTGGTGCCGAATGAATAGAAGTCGGCAACCTCGGCGATCTCATCAGCGGTTACGCATGCACGAGGCAACTCTATCATTGTCCCTACGGTGTAGGAGACCCGGACCTTTGCTTTCTTCTGCACTTCTTTTGCTACATTTATAACGACCTCTTTCATTGCCTCAAGTTCTTTTACATGGCTTACGAGAGGGATCATGATTTCAGGAATTACTTTTATTTTTTTCTTTTTGAGTTCACATGCTGCTTCCATTATTGCCTGTGCCTGCATGGCATAGATCTCTGGAAAGGTAACACCGAGACGGCAGCCGCGGTGGCCGAGCATGGGGTTAAACTCATGTAGAGACTCGTTCTTTGCCTTGAGCTGTGCGAGCGGCACTCTCATGCTCTTTGCAAGGGCCATAAGGTCTTTGTCCGTATGAGGCAGGAACTCATGGAGAGGAGGATCAAGCAGTCTGATAGTGACAGGCAGCCCCTTCATTTCCCTGAATACACCAAGGAAGTCCTTTTTCTGGAATGGAAGAAGTTTGGCAAGGGCCTTCTGTCTCCCTTCGAGTGTTTCAGAGAGGATCATCTGCCGGACAGCTTTGATCCTGTCAGGACCGAAGAACATGTGCTCTGTCCTGCAGAGACCGATACCTTCTGCACCGAATTTCAGAGCGGTCCTGCAGTCGTCAGCTGATTCGGCATTTGTCCTGACCTTAAGGAACCTGATCTGGTCTGCCCACTTTATAAGTTCTTTGTACCACGGGTTGTGCTCAGGATCTGCCGGGTTGAGTTTCAGCTGACCTTCATAGAATGTTCCCTTTGTTCCGTTCAGTGTTATCCAGTCACCTTCTTTAATGGTCTTGCCGTTAACATTCATTGATTTCTTTTTCAGGTTGATCTGAATGTCCGAACATCCGACTATGCAGCATTTTCCCCATCCGCGTGCAACGAGTGCTGCGTGGCTGGTCATACCGCCTTTTGCGGTAAGGATCGCCTCTGCAGCATGCATACCGTGGACATCCTCAGGAGAAGTTTCGGCCCTGACAAGTATGACCTTCTCGCCCTTCTTTGCCCATGCATCTGCGTCATCAGCAGTGAAGACGACTCTTCCTTTGGCGCCTCCCGGTCCTGCGGGAAGTCCCATTGCAAGTACACCGGCTTTTTTCTCAGCCGCTGCATCAACGCTTGGATGGAGGAGTTCGTCGATCTGGTCCGGCCTTACGCGGAGTACGGCAGTTTCTCTGTTGATAAGTTTCTGTTTTGCCATTTCGACTGCCATACGTATAGCGGCCTGTCCGTTACGTTTACCGATCCTGGTCTGGAGCATCCAGAGCCTGCCCTCTTCGATTGTGAACTCGATGTCCTGCATGTCAGTGTAATGGTTTTCGAGTCTCTTTTCATAACTGTGCAGTTCTTTATATATCTTTGGCATTTTTTCTTCAAGTGACGGAAGATGCCTGGTATCTTTTGTTTTTCCTGCTTTGTTAACAGGATTCGGTGTCCTGAGTCCAGCGACAACGTCTTCACCCTGTGCATTGGGAAGCCATTCGCCGAAGAACATGTTTTCACCTGTTGCAGGGTTACGGGTGAACGCAACGCCTGTCGCTGATTTGTTGCCGGTGTTCCCGAAGACCATGGTCTGGATATTAACTGCCGTGCCCCACCAGTCCGGGAGTTTTTCGATCTTTCTGTATGCTATGGCACGCTTGCCCATCCAGGATGAAAAGACTGCGCCGACACTGCCCCAGAGCTGCTCTTCATGGGTGTCCGGGAAAGATTTCTTTAATGTCTTTTTTATGATTGCCTTGAATTCATCACAGAGCTTCATCAGATCGTCGACTGTGAGATCGGTGTCGCTCTTGTATTTCTTTTTCTTTTTTACATTTTCGAGTGCATGCTCAAGCTTATAACGAATTCCATCATGATCGGTTTTGGGTTCGATGCCTCCGCCTTTTTCCATTACAACATCTGAGTACATCATCATAAGGCGGCGGTATGCGTCATATACAAAACGGGGATTTTTCGTCTTCTTGATAAGTCCGGGTATTGTCTTTGTGGTAAGACCGGCATTGAGGATGGTCTCCATCATTCCAGGCATAGAGCTTCTCGCTCCTGACCGTATGGACATAAGAAGAGGATCGTTCGGATCACCGAATTTCTTGCCCATGATTTTTTCAACTTTTGCCATTGCTGTGTCAACCTGCTTTTTGAGCTCTTTGGGATATTTTTGCTTATTTTTATAATATTCTGTACATACTTCAGTAGTGATTGTGAAGCCGGGAGGCACAGGTAGTTTGAGCTTTTTGTGCCCGGCCATTTCAGCCAGGTTAGCGCCTTTCCCTCCAAGGAGATTTTTCATACTTGAGTTGCCGTCAGCTTTACCGGCTCCGAAAAAATAGACATATTTTTTGGCCATTTTCATCCTCCAGAATTAGATTTTAATAAAATATATTAATGTTTCAGTCAGCAAGAGAGCTTATTTTACAGGGATTGCAAATATAATTCAAATATAATATTTCAAAAAACAGTATAAGTTATGTTAATGAAATTTGTTGTTTTATATGGAGTTTGATTTTTACATGTAAAAGGGGTCAAGGATTCAAGGGGTCAAGGATTCGAGGGAAGGATTTTTTCTTTTCACTTGAACCCTCGAATCCTTGACCCCTTGAATCCTCATTATTACTATTCCACTATCTTTGAGAAATTTCCGAGTGTATCAAAGATACTTTTAACGGAAAAAAGCAGTGCCAGCCGGTTTTCTTTTATTCGGGGATCCTTGTCCATAACCATGACATCATCGAAAAAAGTGTTGATCGGTTTTTCGAGATCAAATAATGCCCTGTATTCGGTTTTAGTCAAGCTTTTTCTGACGTTAGCGGCAGCAGCATACAGGTCTTTTTCTGAAGATTCGGTCAGCAGGTCTTCATTGACTTCGCCGGCATCAGCTTTTGCAAGAATGTTATATACTCTCTTTGCAGATATAAGAAGGGCGGGGAAGCCCGGGTCCTTTTTGAATCCGGTGAAGACTTCAGCTTTCTGTTTCAGGTTCTGCATATTAAAATCACGGGCTGAAAGAACGGCCTTAATGATATCATACCCGTATCCCTGGGATGATAGTATTCCTTCAAGTCTTTGGCTGAAGAAATCCAGTATCCTGTCTGAAAGTTCCTCCCTCTTCCGGGGATCAGGTACTGAGTTTTCGAGAGCTTTGTCTATAAGGATATCAAGGGGAAGAGGGTAATCTTTACTTTGAAGAATAGTTATAATTCCGGCTGCCTGCCGTCTGAGGGCGTAGGGGTCTTCAGAACCGGAAGGAATCAGTCCGATAGAAAAAAATGAGGCAATACTGTCCATTTTATCCGCCAGTGAAACTATGGTGCCTGTCTCCCCGGAAGGCAGTGAGTCTCCGGCAAATCGCGGCAGGTAATGTTCGTATACGGCTGAGGATACTTCTTTGTCTTCTTTTGAGTTCAGCGCATACGTCATTCCCATATAACCCTGAAGTTCCGGGAATTCTCCTACCACTCCTGTCACAAGGTCAGCCTTGCAAAGCATCGAGGCCCGGTGGAGTTTTTCCTTTTCGTCATATGAGAGTTTTAATATGTCGGCAATAAATAAACAGAGTAAAGATATTCTTTCTGCTTTTTCGAAAACACTTCCCAGTTTTTCCTGGAAAGTAACTTTTTTCAGATCTTCGGTATAATCCCATAAAGGCTGCTTCTGGTCTTCAATAAAATAGAACCGTGCATCCTCCAGCCTTGCCCTGAGGACCTTTTCGGCCCCTTTTCTGACCCTATCGTTATTGTCTGATTTGGTATTGCTGACCACAATAAAAAAGGACTTCATTTTGCCGTCTTTGTCCTCTGTTGAAAAGTACTTCTGATGTGACCTCATCACAGTAATAAGAAGTTCATCCGGAAGTTTGAGATATTTTTCGTCAAAACTTCCTGATACAATTGTCGGGTATTCTACAAGGTTTGTGACTATGTCCAGCAGTTCCTCATCCGGGTGAACTTTACATTTAATAAGTGACTCAACATCCTTCAGTCCGTCAGAGATTCTTTTTCTTCTTTCTTCAGAATCGCCAAAAACATGGTTTCGAACGAGATGTTGTGAATATTCCGAGGGCTCCTTGATTTTAATTGCTGAAGGAGACAGGAATCTGTGTCCGTATGTTATATTGCTGCTCTTTAATTCTTCCAGCTTAAACTCAATTATCTCACTGCCGAATATTGAAAGGATCCATTGAATAGGCCTGAAATATCTCAAAGAGCTGCTGCCCCATCTCATGGACTTGGGGAGCTGCAGGGAAGAAATGATTTCAGGAAGGGCCCCGGACAAAAGGTCTACTGTTTTCCTGCCTTTTTCTTCGATTGTGGCGGCAACATAGGTTCCCTTTTCGGTCTCTTTTATGGTCAGTTTACTTACATCAATTTTCAGTGATTTGGCAAAGCCGATTGCTGCTTTGGTCGGAGTTCCCTTGTCATCGAATGCCACTTTTTCGGACGGCCCCAGCGCTTCAATTGTCCTGTCCGTCTGTTGTTCTGTGACGTTTTGAATGTACAGGGCCAGTCTTCTTGGAGTAGAATATTCATTGATCTTTCCATACTCTATCAAAGACTTATCCAGAAACTGAGTAAGGGCTTCCCTCAGCAATGCAAGTCCCTGCGGTATAAACCTGGCAGGTATTTCTTCTGATCCTATTTCAATTAATAATGATTTCATAATTGCTTAAAAGGGTCCAAGGATTCAAGGGTTCGAGGGTTCGAGGGTTCGAGGGTTCGAGCGAAAAGAAGAAGTAGTCAGTTCACTTGACCCCTCGAACCCTTGAATCCTTGGACCCTATTTTTTATTTAATAACGGAAACTCCATTTCTTCTCTTAGTTTTAGATATCCTTCGGCGCATTTTCTTGCGAGGTTTCTTACTCTGGCTATATATGCTGTTCTTTCAGTAACACTTAAAGCCCCTCGGGCATCAAGCATGTTAAAGCTGTGAGAGCATTTCAGGCAGAAATCATAGGCAGGGAGAACCAGCCCCTCCTTAGCCATATTTAGTCCTTCTGTTTCGTATTTTTCGAACAGGCTGAAATACAGGTCTGCATCGGACATATCAAAATTGTACTTTGAGAATTCCACTTCGGTTTCATGATGGATATCTCCGTAAGTTATCCCTTTGGTCCATTGAAGATCATAAACACTGTCAATTTCCTGAAGGTACATGGCAATTCTCTCAATGCCGTATGTAAGCTCTACGGACACGGGTTTTAATTCAATGCCTCCGACCTGCTGGAAATATGTGAACTGTGTTACTTCCATTCCATCGAGCCATACTTCCCATCCCAGTCCCCAGGCACCAAGTGTGGGAGATTCCCAGTCGTCTTCAACAAATCTTATGTCATGTTTGAGAAGGTCAATGTTTATTTCCGAAAGGCTTTTAAGGTAAAGCCCCTGGCTGTCAGGTGGAGAAGGCTTTAATATAACCTGGTACTGGTAATAATGCTGGAGCCTGTTTGGATTTTCACCATACCTTCCGTCAGTAGGCCTGCGTGAGGGTTCGACATATGCAGTTTTCCATGGTTCCGGTCCCAGCACCCTGAAAAAAGTGGCTGGATTGAATGTGCCTGCACCTACCTCAATATCATAAGGCTGGTGTATTACACACCCCTCTTTGGCCCAGAATGCATGGAGTTTTAAGATTAAATCCTGTAAGTACAATGTTTTGTTATTCAGTTGGAATTTGAAATTATATACTGATTAATATTTAGAGATAAATCTTAAATCGAAGCAGGGGGGTTTGTCAAATTCAGAGAAAGCCTTCAGCTATCAGTTTTCAGCAATCAGCATAAAACATTGTATTGAGAAGAAGATGAATTTCATATGGGATTTTTATCATTAATTTTAGGGCCTGTTGCACAGGATTTGTGCGACAGGCTCTTTGTTTATGCTGAAAGCTGATAGCTGAAGGCTGATAGCTGATAATATGACAAAGATCATAGAATTATTCTATCTATAAGGTATAATAAAAATCACATTACAATAAGGAGGGAAAATCATGAGAGAAAAAGTTGAAGAGGTGCTGCAGAAGGTCAGGCCGATGCTGCAGCGGGACGGCGGTGATGTCGAACTGGTTGATGTCCAGGATGATGGTGTTGTTAAGGTGAGGTTGACCGGGGCATGTTCAGGATGCCCAATGTCCACTATGACTCTAAAGAATGCAATTGAAGAGACTATTAAAAAAGAAGTCCCCGGGATCAAGTCTGTAGAGCAGGTTCAGTAGCAGATTCATGTTTAGATTGTAATTCATGGTAACGTGAAAATATGTAACGCTCAGTGACCGCATTTGAGATTGCGGGAGATGTAAAAGCTGGAATGCATATTACACTGTTTTATGAATTTTTAAAGAATATATTATGAAAGGATAAAAAATGGAACTTGTTATTGTCTGGTACCTAAGGATGAGCGTTATTTATTTTGTAGTTGGTGCTTTGGTAGGTTTTGGTATGCTTTTATGGCCAGCTGAATCCGGTTCTTTTATTGAACTGCATGTTCACCTGAATCTCCTCGGCTTTATGTCTATGATGATATACGGAGTGGGGTATCATATCCTGCCGAGATTCAGCGGACAACATATATACAGTCCGAAGATTATGACAATTCAGTTCTGGTTTGCAAATGCAGGACTTATCGGTATGGGGATAAGCTGGCCGTTTGTTGCCGGAGGGGATGGCGGTTCCTGGGAGACAGTACTCATAGCCGCTGCTTTGTTATCACTGGTTTCAGTGATTCTGTTTGCATTTAATATGATGAAAACAATTAAGACGGCATAGTTTAATTGAGAGCTGTCATGTTTGCCTTTGAATGTTTCGTTCTTACTCCTTGACGAAATACTGAATAAATGAATAAATCAGGAAGCGCATTATTTTAAGCTGACGGCTGATAGCTTACAGCTGATCGCTTCTTTTTTCATCCATTATGATTCAAATCATAGACGACAAACGATTTATATTTTAAATTAATTATAAGAGTACTATTCAAAAAGGAGGAGCTATGACAGAAAAAGTTGAAGTAACCAAGGACTCTGTTATCGGTGATGTTATTAAGTCAGTCCCGGGAGCGGAAGATGTGATTAGAAAATACTTTGGCGACGGTTGCTTTACGTGTCCGGGTATTAATATGGAGTCGATTGCTTTTGGTTCTACGATGCATAATACTGATCCGGAAGTGATTGTATCTGATATTAAAAAATTGATGGAGTGAACAATGGAAGACAAGTGTCTAAATTGTGGAGCTGCAAGCGATGATGTTTTATTGCTTTCCTGTAGTTTTAAAAACGAGCCTTTATTTGTATGTATAAAGTGTCTGCCAGTGCTTATTCATGGGTCACACTAGGCATTTTTCTGCTCAACAGTTGTGTAGTGATAACGTATCCGAAGAAGGACATTTTCGTTTGTTTTTTAAATATAATATCTTTTCAGAGATTGTAACGGATGCTTAATTGTAACTGTAAGCTTATGTAAGTAAGCGTATTTTATTCTCATTCCTTTGTCGGCCATTACAAAAAGATAAATAAATTATTTGCAGTAAAGATCTTTATAAAATCATTGCTGATGATCTGAATTGTCCGATTTTATTTCATTGATTGTGAAATTAGTAATTATTCTGGTTATTCATCAGTAAGTTATTCAGTATTGAATTATGTAAAAGTTAGTGTAAAAAATGTTGACAAGTATATTTATTTATGTTATTTTTAAATAGGCTATTTAATTAATAAAAATATAACCAAAAAGATAAAAATTCTTATAGGGAGGAGATTAAGATGTCAAGACTGGATATCAGATGCAACGTTGATTTACCCGTCAGTGTCATTATGGATAATAATGGAGGCAAAGGGATTACTGAAACAAAAACAAAATTTATCTCCCTTAGTCTTGGCGGCGGATTTATTGACTATAAACCTCCCTTTGCTGAAAACAGAATCATAGGTCTGAAATATGATCTTCCTAGACATGGTGAGTTTGAAATTTTAGGTGAAATACTGCGCTCAGAAAATAAGGGTGTTCCCACACGGTTTTATAATTTAAACAGGGATGCCAAGTTTAAGCTCTGGGACTTTATTAAAGATAATATGGGAGATGACCTTGCATGTCCTTATTGCGGAAAAGAAAACTCTCAGAAGTTGAGAAATTGTGACCGCTGCGGATGGAGTCTTAATTTTTATTCCCAGAATTATATAGTGGAACATGAAAAGGAATCATTCCTTAAAAGGCTTGCGCAAAAGAGTCAGGATTTTTCAATAGAGGATATCTATAAAATTCTTAATTATATAGATGTTGATGTCTTGAAAATCGGGAAAAATTTTGATATCAATGAAGAATTTGTCGGATCCAGCAAGAGTATTCTGGATGTTTTTTCGATGATCAGAAAAGTTGCTCCAACCGAGATTCCTGTTCTTGTTACAGGTGAGAGCGGTACCGGTAAAGAGCTGACAGCCATGGCCATACACGAAAGAAGTTCGAGAAGGCATAAACCGTTTGTTCCAATCAACTGTGCTGCAATACCCGAGAACCTCCTTGAAGGGGAACTATTTGGACATGAAAAGGGCTCATTTACCGGAGCCCATGCAAATAAAGTCGGTAAATTCGAATATGCCGATGGAGGGACTATATTCCTGGATGAAATAGGTGAGCTTTCGACGGGATTACAGTCTAAGCTGCTCCGGTTCCTTGAAGATAAAATAGTGGAAAAGATCGGATCGAATGGAGGGAAGAAGGTAGATGTGAGGCTTATAGCCGCGACTAATTCTGACCTCAAGTCAGCCATCTCAAAGGGTACATTCAGAAAAGACCTTTTTTACCGGCTGGATGTTTTTAATATAAATCTTCCGCCGCTCAGGGACAGGGGAGAAGACAAGGTAATACTGGCCAGGTATTTTCTTAACAAGTTTTCGAAAGAGATGAACTTGAGCAAGACATTATCTCCCGAGGCAGTTGATGCCATCAGAAGTTATGACTGGCAGGGAAATGTCAGAGAAGTAATTAATAAAGTCAGAAGGGCTGTAGTTATGTCCGGTGACCCGGTAATTACTCCTGCAGATATGGACCTGAATGTTGCAACTCTGGAAATGGAAACGGTTAAGTCGCTAAAAGAAGTCAGGCATACAATTGAGAAACAGAAACTCATCGAGGCAATGAAGCATTGTAATAACAATATCTCCAAAGTAGCAAGGGTTCTTGGAATTAGCAGACCGTCTGTTTACAGTCTAAGAAAAAAATATAATGTTTAAATAAGATCCTGCCCCCTTTTTGCATAGATTAGAAGTGTAAAGTCCACCTGTTAGTGTAAGTTAAGTTGACACTATTTCTCCTTTCTTTTGTTCAGTTCAGATACCAATTCCTTGAAAAATAACAATATCTATGATCAGGCACAGTATTTGCTTTTATAAAAACCGGAGGTTGAAATGTTTTTTAGTAAATCAAAATCACTGGTTTCCATTCTTGATAAGTCTCCATTCTTTACGGAGCTCTCCGTAAAAGAAAGAGAGAAACTTATCGGTGATTTGCTAAAGCAATACCCGCATCTTTATCAACAGTATAATAATGATACTGAAGTGGGTTATGAAACCAGCTGGTTCGCAAACAGATTATATTAAGTGTGCTTTTTGCTCCAAAAAAGAAGAGTTTAATTGCCCTGGACATGGAACTCTGATATGCTTTTCGCTCTTAACTATTTAGATCAAAACATTGATGTATTATTTAATTTATAAGACATAATTTCTTGTTGACATTGGATTTGAAATAGAATAAAATCAACCAGTTTAAACAAATTAATATTTGGAGCATTGATGTTCTAAAGAGAATTGAAATGATAAGTTGTTTACTAATAAGCCTGTGGGATGAAGATGATCGTAAAAACTGTTTGAACTAATTAATGTGAATCAGCATTTCAATTAAATTCTTTCCTGAAAATCAAAAATTCTGTTACAAAAAAATAAGCTGTATTTTGCGGTTGCTATGTAACATGCATATTCCTTTCAGGTCTCCCCCTTTGGCAAAGGGGGATTAAGGGGGATTTTTAAATAATATATTCATTAATAAAATCTCCCCTAACCCCTCTTTGCTAAAGAGGGGAATAAAGCTGAGTAGTTACGATGAATCTTTATATATGTTTTTTTCTGGCAAATAATTAAAAACAAAAAAATGCTAACTATTGACTTTTTATATGTTTTTATTATAAAAAATAATACATGAGAAAGGCTTTTATATTGCCTCTTCTGTTGGTCCTTTTTGCGGGTTACGGCGGGGCAGAAAAGAGGACCACTATTAATGGTTTTCGATACTCATCAAATGAAAGCCACACCAGAGTTGTAGTAGATTTAAACGGCCCCGTTGAGTATACTCAAAATCGTATTTCAAATCCTGACCGACTTTTCTTTGATTTAAAGAAATGCAGCATATCTAAAAAAACCAAATCTTCCTTTTCAATTAATGATGGAATAATAAAAAACATACGTTTTGCCCAGTTCAACAAGAACGATGTGAGAGTAGTCTTTGACCTCCAGAAATCTAAAAACCATTATGCTTTCATACTTGAGAAACCTTACAGACTTGTCATAGATGTTTACGGTGACAAAAATATGAAGACGTCCACGAAAAGTTCAAATGATATTCAAACTCTTGAAGAAAAGGTTCTTCCAAAAATTCGGACTGTTGTTATTGACCCGGGCCATGGTGGAAAAGATCCGGGGGCGGTTGGCCCCAGAGGGCTTCGTGAAAAAGATATTGTTTTAGCTGTAGGGAAGAAACTAGGCAGGATACTTGAAAAGAGATATGGCCTGAAAGTTATATATACGAGAAAAAAGGATATATTTGTTCCTCTGAATGACAGGACAGAAATGGCAAATTCCAGGAAGGCTGATCTTTTTATTTCTATTCATACCAACGCAAGCAAACGGAAAAAAGCGAGAGGGATTGAAACATATTTTCTGAACTGGACAAACAACAGAGAGGCGATAAGGGTTGCTGCCAGGGAAAACAAAATATCTGTCAAGAAGATGAAGAAGCTGCAGGATGAACTTCAATTTATCCTGCACGACCTTGCCAGGAACAATAAAAGGGAAGAGTCAATGAGATTGGCCCATAGCGTACAGAATGCAATGGTGAACACTCTGAAAAAAGATTACCGCAAAATAGAGAACCTCGGAGTGAAATACGCATTGTTTTATGTGCTTGTCGGAGCTGAAATGCCGTCCATACTTGCTGAGATATCCTTTATCAGTAACCGGGAAGAAGAGAAGAGGCTATCCGGGGAAAACTATAAGAAGAGAATAGCCGAAGCAATTGCTAAAGGAGTTGGTTCATACATTACGAAGTCAACGTTGATTGTAAAGCCGGTAAGAAAAGGTGACCTGAAACTATATTCAAGTGAAATAAAAGAAACGAGTGATAATATCAGGCCCCGGGGCTAAGGACTTGAATGAAAATAAAATGGCAGTTATCACGCCTGGATTTGACCGGATATGAGATTTGAAAATGTCAGGCTTTTGGGGTGCAAAGCACAAGATACTTCTGTATATATCGCTTGTCATAGCGGTTTTTATATCAAGCTCTATTTATATAAACCTTCTGTTTCTGCTTTTTGTTTCAGTCCTGGCATGCCGGGTTCCCCTTGCTGCGCTTAAACGCGGATTAATTCCTGTATCGTTCTTCCTAGTGTTTACTTTTATCAGTAATGTATTTTTTCAGGAAGGGAAGGTTGTCTCTGATTTTCTGGGACTCCAGGTTACTGAGCAGGGTCTCATGCGGGGAGGGGAATTGACGTTGAGGCTTTTTATATTAATACTCGGGGCAAAGGTATTGACTGCAACCACAGGGGCAGAGGAACTTGTGGTCGGGATGCAGGGACTTCTTGGACCTCTTGGCAGGCGGGCATATGTAAAGGAACTCATCAATACAATGGCCCTTACATTGCGTATATTGCCGATCGTATATGATGAAGCCATGGAATCATACAGGAACATTAAAAACTCTGACGGCAAAGGATTGAAAGACAGGCTGAAGCTGGCTGTACTGCTGCTGACAACGCTTTTTGAGAGGAGTCTAAAAAAGGCAGAAGAGATGTCTGAGGAAGACAGGGTGAAGGGATAAAATAACTTGAAAGTTCTATTGGAGAATTATGGGAATTAATTATCTCATCAAGGGCGGTATTGTTATCGATGGTGCTGATGACAATTCTGTACCCGTGAAGGCAGATGTTGCAATTGATGGTAGTATCGTGAAACATGTCGGGGATTTGTCCCGAATGAGCTCTGATAACATTATTGATGCAGAAGGTATGTGTGTATGCCCGGGGTTTATTGATGCACATGCTCATTCTGACTTTGTTATTCTCGCTGACGGCAGAGCAGAGGGGAAAATCTGCCAGGGGATAACAACTGAGATCAACGGGAATTGCGGCATGTCGGCAGCTCCGCTGCTCGGCCTCGCACAGGAGCAGAGAGAAAATGAATTTAATGAACTAAACATAAAAGAGAGATGGAGTACGCTTGAGGAATACTTTGATTTGCTCCAGGCCAGAAGTTTTGCTCTCAACTTTTTAACTCTTGCAGGGCATGGCAATATCAGGGCTTCTGTTGCCGGATACTCTGATAGAGTACTTTCAGAAAGTGAAATGAATACGGCCTGTTCTCTTTTAACTGATGCGATGAAATCAGGAGCAAGAGGTTTTTCGACAGGACTTATTTATCCTCCGGGAGTTTTTGCCGGTACATCAGAAATTATCGGTCTTGCACGCGAAGCAGTAAAATTAAACGGAATATATACGACGCACATGAGGAGTGAAGGTGACAACCTGCTTGAATCAGTAGAAGAGACTATTAAGATTGCTGCTGAATCCGGCATCCGCGTACACATATCACACCTGAAAACAAGCGGGGAAGAGAACTGGAGCAAACTGGAAGGTGTCCTCGAAATAATTGATGAGGCGCATCAGAAAGGTCTGGCTGTAACGTGTGACCGCTATCCATATATTGCCGGCAGCACAGACCTGGATGCTGTTTTGCCTGCATGGACATTTGAAGGCGGACACAAAAAAGAGATTGAAAGGCTGAAAAATGACAGGGAGAATATTGCCGATGAAATTCGCAGACTTTATCCTGACCCTTCATGCTGGGACAAAATAGTCATATCATCGGTCATTACGGAAAAAAACAGGTGGATGGAAGGAAAGAGTATTTCTGAAATCTGCGGGTCTTTGAACAAGGACCCGTTAGTATTTCTTTTTGAAGTCCTGATTGAGGAAGACCTTGATGTCGGGGCAATATTTTTTTCCATGAATGAAGATAATCTGATGACTATATTAAAGCAGCCATACTGCATGATAGGGTCAGACAGCACTGCAAGGAGCTTCAGGGGTATAACTGCCAAAGGAAAACCTCATCCCAGAGGATTTGGAACATTTCCGAGAGTAATTCGAAAGTATGTTAATGAACAAAAAATCCTGACCCTTGAAAATGCAATTCACAAAATGACCGGGCTGCCTGCGAGGACTTTTAATATAAGCATGCGGGGTGTAATCAGGAAAGGGTACTTTGCGGACGTTGTTGTATTTGATCCAGAGAAGATATCCGATGTTGCTGAATACCAGAATCCCTTTCAGGAACCGGAGGGCATACTTCATGTATTTGTTAATGGCGTTCCGGTTGTGCTTGACGGGGAGTTGACAGGAGCTTTACCCGGAAGGATACTTTAATAAATAAATAATTACGAATTACAAAATTAATCCCCCCCTTTAGAAAAGGGGGCTAGGGGGGATTTGAAGATATGGAAAGAATAATGATTCATAAAATCTCCCCTAACCCCTCTTTACCAAAGAGGGGGACAAAACGGAAAACTAAATAGAATAGTTTAATAAACTTGAGATATATACATTCGAGAAATCTGAAAAGCTGGAACCGGTCGGATTTACTGTCCCGCATATTTTTAGTATTATGTCTGTTAATTCTTATTCCTTCATGTATCAATAAACCTGAAAAAGAATCGGGCTACCTCTATCTTCGACTAAGTACAAATCCTACATCCCTTGATCCTGCGCTTATAGTTGATGTTACCGGCGGGGGTATTGGCGCCAAGCTTTTTAACGGCCTTGTCCGGCTTGATAAGGACCTGAATATAATACCTGACATTGCCGGGGCATGGGATATATCAGAAGACGGAAAGAAATATACTTTTTATATTAAGAAGGGGATAAGATTTTCGAACGGCAGAGAAGTCTCTGCTTCTGATTTTAAATACTCTTTTGAAAGGCTTTTATCACCTTCTACAAGATCGCCGAATACGTGGGTCCTTGACAGAATAAAAGGAGCAGCTGATTTTATGGCAGAAAGGACCGGGAGTATTGAGGGTATAAGACTGAAAGGTGAAGAGATAATTGAAGTGATTCTTGAGGAGCCTTACGCGCCTTTCTTAAGTATGCTTACAATGACAGCAGCCTATGTTGTTCCAAAAGAGGAAGTCGAAAAGTGGGGAGCTGATTTTTCTACTCACCCTTCAGGAACAGGGCCGTTTGTGCTTCAGGAATGGAAGCACAACCAATATCTGAAATTGCAGGCAAGGGCTGATTATTTTGGAGGGGATCCTGCTATAAGCGGGATCATTTATAAAATTATCCCGGAGGACTTGACGGCAGTCATTGAATTTGAGACCGGAAGCCTTGATGTTCTTCCGATTCCTGTATCAGAATTTAAGCGCTACAGAGAGAGTCCTAAGTGGAAGGACCTGGTTTTAAGCGCTCCAGGAATCAGTACTTATTATCTTGGCTTTAACTGTGAAAGAAAACCTTTTGATGATCCTCTATTACGAAAAGCAGTAAGTCATGCGATTGACAGAGAGAAAATATTAAAGACAATCTATGAGGGCAGGGGAAGCCTGGCATCCGGACCTGTTCCTCCTGCATTGAGACAATGGCTGCCCCGGGAAACAGTCAAGTTTAATCCTGAAAAGGCAAGAGCATTGATAAAGAAAGCCGGATATAATCAGGGGCTGAAAATCAGAATATATTTGACATCCGACCAGGAAGTGCTTGATATACTCGAAGTGATTCAGGGTTATCTGGCAGATGTCGGCATAGATGCCGAATTAAGACAGCTTGAATGGAGTGCATATAAAGAAGCAATCAACAAAGGTGAGCCTGATGTATTCTGGCTGAGCTGGTGGGCGGACTATCCTGACCCCGAGAACTTTCTCTTTCCCCTGTTTCATTCTTCAAATTTCGGTCCAGGAGGGAACAGGACAAGGTTCATAGACAGGGAAGTGGACTTGCTGATAGAAAAGGGTCAGGAGAGTATTAATCAAAAAGTGAGGAATGCCTACTATCAAAAAGCTGAAGCACGTATAGTTGAAGCAATGCCCTGGGTATTTTTCTGGCACAGGACAGAATTCACAATCAGGCAGCCATGGATAAAAAATTATAAGATTTATCCCATTTACAGTATTGATAAAGGGATGGAGGTATTGATTCAATAAAGCGCTTGAACCGTTCCATCCGCTTGAGCTGTTTCAACGTTTGGAACGGCTCAAGCAGCTCAAGCGGTTCAAGCCTTTTTATTTAAATAAATATTGATCTCATGCTCAAAGTTATCACTCAAAATACCTTTTCCTGTATTCTCTTTAATTTCGCTTAAACTCCATGGCCTTACCTCATCTATCTCATCTGCCTGATGTGTTATTTTTCCGTCATAAGTGCAAGAATAAGTATAAACGAGTTCGGATTCGTAATCATTCGAATGAATATAATTATAAAGAAAGTCCAGATCACATCCAGTGATTCCGAGCTCTTCTTCCATCTCCCTTCTTGCAGCTTCTTCAAGTGTCTCACCTGAATTAACGTGGCCTCCTACAGACGTGTCCCATTTCCCGGGAGCAACGTCTTTGTTCATTGAACGTTTTTGCAAAATTAGTTCGTTGCTGCCGTTAAACACAAGCACATGAACAACTCTATGCATAAGCGACGGATTCCCATGTATCTCAGACCGGGGAAGGGTCTTGATTATCTCCCCGTTTTCAGTGACGACTTCCAGTAATTCTTCCTCCATGCATCCTCCTTTCACGTTGAAAATAGTATAAACGACTTGATATAGTTTATAAACCGTTCCAAAGGCTTGAACGGTTGGAACAGTTCTTTAAAATATGACAACTAATAAAAGTTCAAAAATAGCTCTTACCATAGCAGGCTCCGACCCGTCGGGTGGAGCAGGATTTCAGGCGGATTTGAAAACATTTAAATCCCTGGGTGTTTATGGTGTATGCGTGCCTACGGTCCTCACAGCACAAAATACTGAGGTGGTACATGATGTTCAGGAATTGACTGCCGCCTTTTTCTCGAAACAGATAGATGTTCTCTTACAGGACATAAGGCCTGATGCTGTTAAGACCGGTATGATCTATACTCTGGATTTTATACGGATAATAGCTGATAAGATCAGGGGAAAGTCTCTGAGTAACCTGGTTATTGATCCTGTAGCTGTTTCATCTACAGGAGTGTTGTTAATGGAGGAAGGATTATTAGATGCGGTGAGACAGCACTTATTCCCGTTATCAAAGGTCATAACACCAAATATATATGAAGCATCAGTTCTTACAGGCATAGACATCAAAGGCAAGAAAGAGGTAAAAGAAGCAGCTCTGAAACTCAAAGGATATGGTCCTGATGCGGTAATAATTACGGGCGGCCATTTAGAGGACAAAGCAGTGGATCTGCTATTTGATGAGGATGAGTTTTTGTCTCTTGAGAATGAAAGGCTTGAAGGAGAGTTTCATGGCACAGGTTGTGTCTTTTCATCAGTTATCACAGCTTCTCTGGCATCCGGCTATAATGTGAAAGAAGCGTTTATAAAAGCGAATGACTTTACTTACAATGCGATGGTGAATGCCATGTCTGTTGGCAGGGGCATGAAAATATTAAATATATAAAGTAATTTTAATCTGCAAGAGATAATAACAGCTTTCCCCCTTTTCAATACAAAAAAATGAATTAAAATAAGGTCAACGGGCTATGTATTATTTTAAACGATACCTGATTGTCCCTTGCAATGTCATTCCTGTCTTAATTTTTATTTAACGCAACACCTAATCTGTAATTTGAATCACAGATTCGACCTCCTGTTTTCAATTATTATGTAGCTAACAAAATAAAGAGTTTCCGAAATGGTAAACCCTGGGTAACCGGGGGGCACAAAACCACGGGTCCTGTAATGCTTACTATTAAAGGACAGCCGGGTTGTCGAAGAAACAGCGCCTGCCTGGAGCCTGCCTTTAGGATGAGCCTGTTTCTCACAGGAGTAACAGGCTTTTTTTTGCGCGGAAAAGGAGCTTTTTATGATCCGTAGTTATTTGAACGAAAAAAATCTGTGCGTACTATTAACTGTAATATTGATTGTTTTTAATTCAATTTCTCTTTTTGCAGCTGAAGTAACACTTTCCTGGGAACCATCTACTATGAATAGCGACTATACACCTCTTGAGGACCTTGATGGGTATATTGTTTATTTGGGCAATGCAACAGGGGACTATGCAGAGAGTATTTATGTTGGAAATGTGACAACCTATAGTGTGAACGGATTGACTGAAGGGTTGACATATTATTTTGCAGTTACTGCGATAAACAGTTCTGGAAGTGAAAGTGAATATTCTAACGAGACAAATAAATACGTTGAATCTATTGATAGTCAACCACCCGTGATTTCAGGCGTGTATGCTGACAATATAACCAGAAGCAATGCCACTATTAACTGGACGACAAATGAAGCTGCGGATACACAGATTGAGTATGGAACTACACTCTCTTATGGATATATTACTTCTCCTGATCCAGTGTTAGTGAATACACATATTCAAACTATAAGTGTAGCACCTTCTACAGAGTACTTTTACCGGGTGCTCAGTCGTGATGCCTCAGGTAATTTAGCAGTTTCCGGTAGTTATGTTTTTACGTCAGCAGAACAGCTGGATCTGACACTTCCTGTAATCTCAAACGTTCAGGTTACAAACCTCACATCGTCTTCAGCGACTATCAGCTGGATGACAGATGAAGCTTCAACTTCGATGGTAGAGTACGGCATTATGCCAAACTATGAAAGCATCACAAGTAATGATCAGAATTTAGTCACAATCCATTCTGTTGATATTGCAGGACTTTCAAGTTACACTGCATATACCTTCCGGGTGATTTCAATGGACTCTGCATATAATGACGCAGTATCAGGAAATTATTCCTTTACAACATCTAACCTTCCGCCGAAAATAAATACTTATTCAGCAAATCCTGCTACAGGGTTTGTCGGCATGGTAGCAAACTTTACAAGCTCGTCCCTGGACGCAGACGGATATATTGCCAGACACGAATGGGATTTTGACGGGGATGGAATCTATGATGAGGATACAGGGGCTATTACAGGTACTTCTGTCATCTATGCGGAAGCGGGCTCTTATAATGCAAGATTAAGAGTTACAGATAATAGCGGATCATCAGTAATATCCGGTATTGTAACTGTTACGGTTGATGGTCAAATAAATCAGCCCCCTGTCATATCATCGGTTAGTGCGACTCCGTCAACAGGAAAAGTCCCTTTAACAGTTACATTATCTGCAGATGCGTCTGATTCAGATGAAACTAATATTAGATATGAGTGGGATTTTGACGGAAACGGAATCTATGACGCTGAAATAGTATCGAACCCGGTAACATATGTTTATAACAGTCCTGGTAATTATCCGGTCAGAGTGCGTGTAACGGATAATGATGGGAGCACGGCTACCGGAGAGGTAATTGTGCATGTCAGAAAAGGGAAGGGACATGGTTCAGGCGGAAAAGTGAAAAAACGTTAGGGACGAAGTAAGCGCGCCGGCCATAACACTATAGTCATGGCCGGCGCAACTTTTCCTCAATTAGCCATATTATGATTCTGAACGCTTATTTCGTTTCGGCAGTGTTTTTTTCGGTGATTTATAGACAAACCAGTCTTCTTTTGTTATTTCATGAAAATGGTCTGCCTCGTCAATCAGTATTCTTGCAGTTGTTTTTCTTACAGCCGCAATTTCAACTCTTACCCCTTCACCTTTCATATGAGTGACGAGGTCTACATAATCTGAATCTCCAGACATAATGATAATTGTATCAACCTTTGAAGAGAGCTGAGTTGCCTTGATAGAAAGAGGGATATCAGCGGACTTATGACAAGGAATGACCGACCCATAATAGTTTTCATGAAGCCTCTCAGCGAATTTCGCAGAGATGGATTTTCCTTCACGAAAGTAAAGCAGTCTGTTTAAACCTCTCCCGTTCAGCAGTTTAGGGATCAACTTATCAAAATTGATCATTGCATTTTTTGTTTTAGAGAGATCGTGGATGCTCCGTTCAATATTGTTGCCATCGCAAAGGATGGCTACCGACTGATTAATTAATATATTTTCCATGATTGATTATACAGGAAAAACGAAAACAGTTCCAACCGTTCAAACAGCTTAAACAGCTCAAGCGGCTGAAACGGTTCATGTTGAAACAGTGATAACTGTCTTCACATTTCCCCGGGGATTAAAGTCTCCGATAATTTCGAGGTGCCTTGGTTTGAGCAGTTTTTTGAGATCATCGAATATAAGATTAGTAATTGATTCATGGGAAATATTCTGATCTCTGAACTTATTTAAATACAGCTTTAAAGATTTTAGCTCAACAATGTATTTGTCCGGTATATAATTAATTTTTATTATTGCAAAGTCCGGATATCCGGAGCGGGGGCACAAACAGGTGAATTCGGAAAAATCTATGTCAATCGTATAGTCCCTGTCCGGATAAGGGTTTTCCCATTTTTGAAGCTTTGCCGTTGATACAGCCTTGTTACCGTATTTCATCCGTTCCCTTCTGGTTTCTCCATAAACAGTGTCTGAGTAGGATATGCGAATTCTATGCCGCGTTTTTCTAATTGCTCTTTAAGTGTAAAATTAATTTCCTGCTGGATGTCCATATATTTATTATAGTCACCGCTAAGAACATAGTAGACTATTTCAAAGTTAAGACTGAAATCACCATAAGAATAAAAATGCGCACGGTCGAATACTGTGTCATTAATGTCCTCAATGGTCTTCCTGATTATCGGAGGTATCTCTTTTAACTGTTCGGAAGTTGTCTGGTATATGAAACCGAGCTTGAAGACTACGCGGCGTTTTTCCATTCTCTTGTAGTTACGAATACGGGAGTTAGTAAGGTCGGTGTTGGAGAATACCAATTGCTCTCCGCCCAGACTTCGTACCCTTGTAGTCTTTATCCCGATATGCTCAATAGTCCCCAGGTAGTTGTCTAGAATTATGAAATCGCCTGTCTCAAAAGGACGGTCAAAGAATATGACGAAGTAGCTGAACAGGTCACCCAGAATGGTCTGCGCTGCAAGGGCTACGGCTATGCCGCCTATTCCGAGTCCGGCAACAACAGTCGAAATCTTAAAACCCAGATTATCCAGCAGAAAGGTAATGCCTATACCCCAGACAGCAACTTTTACTATTGTAATGATTCCCTTGAGACTTCCCTGTCTGCTCTTATCGACGTCCTTCTTTACCCAATACCTTTGAAGAGAATAGTTTATCAGCTCAAGTATCAGGCGCAGGCCGAAATAAGTCAGAATAATAATTCCCGCAACATCTACAATCTTTCGTGCTGACGCGGTAAGCGTCAGGCTGTTGAACGAAAGGTAAAAGACCCCGAAGTAAAATAGCGGGATCAGCTTTTTTTCGAGTATCATGAGAAGGAAATCATCGATTGTTGTGGCAGTTTTATCCGACCAGGTCTTTAGACGGTGCAGGGAAATGCCCTTGAGTATCCTGACGGTCAATATCCCGGAAGCAAATATTGCGATGAAAATCAGATAGTCCTGGATACTGTTTCCGAGAAATGAGGTCTGAAATAAATTGTCCATTATGTTTGAGACTCTTTTTTTTTGTGATATGATTATATTAAGGAAACTGGTTTTTATACTATCAGAGCCTATATTCTCTGTCAATTGTTAAAAAATATAAACATAAGGGTTCTAGGGGTCAAGGTCGGATCGACTCGTCGAGTAGACTCGATTCGAGATTCAAGGGTTCAAGTGAATGTATTTATAAATAATTTATTTCACTCGAACCCTTGACCCCTCGAACCCTGGAACCCTTTATAATTATGAAAATAGGCGCAAAGTATTCAGAAAAGGGTATTTGTGAGTTTACCGTATGGTCTCCCTTTGCGAAGGATGTTACCCTTAAACTTCTCTCATCACCTGAGAGACTTTTCCCCATGAAAAGAGATGAATCCGGTTACTGGAACACGGAAGTTGATAATGTCCATCCGGGAACGTTGTATTTATATGATCTTGACGGGGAAAAGCAAAGACCTGATCCCGCATCTTTTTGCCAGCCCCAGGGTGTTCACAAAGCATCAGCGATTATTGACCACAATGCGTTTCAATGGGAAGACGACCGCTGGAAGGGGATTACGCTTTATGAAATGATAATCTACGAACTTCATATCGGGACCTTCACAGAAGGGGGTACATTTGGTGATATTGTTCCTCTGCTTGATGAGCTGAAGGAAATCGGTATTACCGCAATAGAGCTGATGCCGGTTGCACAGTTTCCGGGTAAGAGGAACTGGGGGTATGACGGGGTCTATCCTTTTGCCGTGCAGAATTCCTATGGCGGGCCTGATGAACTTAAACATCTTGTAAATGAATGCCACGCGCGGGAAATAGCGGTCGTCCTGGATGTTGTTTACAACCATCTCGGACCGGAAGGTAATTATTTCTGGGATTACGGTCCATACTTTACGGACAGTTATAAAACACCCTGGGGGCAGGCGATAAATTTTGACGGCCCCTACAGCGGAGGGGTAAGGGATTTTTTTATTGAAAATGCGCTTTACTGGTTTGAAGTTTACCATATAGACGCTCTACGTCTTGACGCTGTTCACGGTATATTTGATATGAGTGCCAGACCGTTTCTTCTTGAGCTGGCTGAAGAGGTAAAGGATTTTTCAGAAAAGTCCGGACGTAAACATCACTTGATAGCTGAATCTGACCTCAATGATTCTGTCATTGTAAATGCAATAGAAAGGGGAGGCTACGGGCTTGATGCCTCATGGTGCGATGACTTTCATCATTCGCTCCATGCTCTTATAACCGGGGAAAGTAGAGGGTATTACCGGGATTTCGGCGGATTAGTGCATCTCGAAAAATCGATCAGGGAGGGCTTCGTCTACTCCGGGCAGTTTTCGGAATTCAGAAAGAAGACCCACGGGAATTCATCATTAGAAATACCTGCGGAAAGATTTGTAGTGTGTTCACAGAACCATGACCAGGTCGGAAATAGAATGAAGGGCGAGCGGCTGTCCAGTCTTGTTTCTTTTGATGCCCTCAAACTTGCAGCTGCTTCAGTCATCCTTTCGCCCTTTGTCCCTCTTTTGTTCATGGGAGAAGAATATGGTGAGACAGCCCCGTTCCTCTTTTTTATAGACCACTCTGATCCCGGCCTTATAAAAGGCGTTAGAGAGGGACGGCTGGCTGAATTCAGAAAGTTTAACTGGGAGGAGGAGCCTCCTGACCCTGATGACATAAAGACATTTATGGAATCAAGATTAAACAGGGAACTAAGAAATCTCGGGAACCATAAGGTCCTCCGGGAATTCTACATGGAGTTGATACGTTTAAGGAATGAACTTCCGCCTCTTTCAAACCTTGATAAAAACTGCCTCGACTGCCATTCGGATGAGAATGATAAAACCCTTTTTATAAGAAGATGGAAGGAGAATGATCAGGCATTAATCATGATAAATTATAATAAATCAGACGTTAATGCTGGTGCCCTGAACTCTGAAATAAAATGGAAAAAGGTGCTAGACTCTTCTGATAAAAGGTGGAACGGGCCCGGATCTCAGCTTCCGGAACAGATACTCCTTAATGATGAGATTACCCTGAGGGCGGAGAGCTGTGCTCTATATGTGAAAGACGATTGACGAATTACGAATGAAAGACAAAGTGAAAAGAAATTATGAGAATTCCTACAGCTACATACAGACTTCAGTTTACTCCTGAGTTTGGATTCAGCCAGGTACAGGAAATCCTTGCGTATCTTAATGAGATCGGCTTTTCGGACATTTATGCTTCGCCCATTTTTAAGGCAAAGAAGGGGAGTCCGCATGGGTATGATGTAGTTGATATGAACCAGCTTAATCCTGATCTTGGCTCTGAAAACGATTTCGAGAGGCTTATAAAGAAAGTGAAGAAATTAAATATGGGATGGATACAGGACATAGTGCCCAACCATATGGCTTTTGACGGTGAGAACACAATGCTTATGGATGTGCTCGAAAACGGCCATCAGTCGGAATACTTCGATTTTTTTGATATTGAATGGGACCATGTGGACGAAAGCCTTTCAGAAAGGCTCCTCGCCCCTTTCCTCGGGAGACACTATAGCGACTCACTTGATGCAAGGGAAATAAATCTTCAGTACGACAATAATGGTTTTTTTATTACCTACTATTCCTTAAAGCTGCCTCTGAAGATAGAGTCATATGTCCGCGTTGTAACCCATCGGCTGAATGAGCTGAGAAAAAAACTCGGGGATGACCACCCCGATATGATTAAATTTCTGGGCATCCTGTATTCATTGAAAAACCTTCCTGTATCCAGAGATGAAAGGCTGGAACGGTACAGCCAGATCCAGTTTATCAAGAGGATGTTCTGGGAGCTCTTTTCAAAAAACGATGAAATTAAGGAATTTATAAACACGAACATTGCTGAGTTTAATGGCCAAAACGGTTCTGAAAATGATCTCAGCCTGCTCGACAACCTGCTTTCCGAGCAGCTGTTCAGGCTTTCATTCTGGAAAGTTGCCACTGAGGAGCTGAATTACCGGAGGTTTTTTAATATCAACGGCCTGATATCACTGAGGATGGAAGATGACAGGGTCTTTAATGAAACACATGTTCTTATTATGAACCTGATAAAGAACAAGAAAATTAACGGCCTCCGAATAGACCACATAGACGGCCTGTATGACCCTACTGGATATCTCAGGAAACTGAGGGAAAAGGCGGGAGAGATTTATATAGCTGTTGAGAAAATCCTCGAACCGGATGAGGAGCTTCCATCACTTTGGGCGGTGCAGGGATCAACAGGGTATGATTTTCTTAACTATGTTAACGGGATTTTTTGCGAAGAGACTAACGGGAGAAGGTTCAATAAGCTTTACTATAACTTTACAGGTTTCAAAACCTCATATGAAACGATCCTATATGAAAAAAAGAAACTGATCATCGAAAAAGACATGGCCGGGGACGTCAACAACCTCGCACTGTTGTTAAAAACGATTTCGGGCAAAGATAGATATGGTGTTGATATAACTCTCTATGGTGTTAAAAGAGCCATAATAGAGATACTGGCCCTTTTCCCGGTTTACAGGACGTATGAGACCCGTGATAATTCAAGTGAGTCGGACCGCCACTACATAAGCGAAACGATAAAAATGGCAAGGGACCTGAACCCGGGGCTGCTTCATGAGTTTAACTTTATTGAGCACTTCCTGCTGCTGGAGTTCAGCGAATACCACACAGAAGAAGATAAAAATGAATGGACCCACTTTGTCATGAGGTTCCAGCAGTTGACCGGACCTCTTATGGCAAAGGGTTTTGAAGACACAACTCTGTATGTTTTTAACAGGCTCATCTCACTGAATGATGTCGGAGGCAGTCCGGACAAATTCGGATTCACCCCGGGTGAGTTCCACGCATTCAACGAAAACAGGGCACTGAAGCAGCCCCATTCCATGAACGCTACCGCAACGCATGATACGAAGAGGGGTGAGGATGTGAGGGCAAGGATAAATATCCTGTCCGAGATCCCTGATCTCTGGGAGACGAACCTGAAAAAATGGAGCAGGATGAACAGAAAAAAGAAGAAGATGATCAGGGGTGTGGCCATACCGGACAAGAATGACGAATATTTTCTTTACCAGACATTGATCGGGGCTTTTCCTTTTAATGAAGAGGAATATGATTCTTTCCGGGTACGGCTGAAGGAATACATTATAAAGGCCGTCAGGGAAGCAAAAGTCTACACAGCCTGGTTGAAACCTGATTCAGATTATGAGGATAACTATCTTTCCTTTATTGACAGGATACTGGAACCTTCTGATAATAATCAGTTCTGGGGAGAATTCATTCAATTTCAGAAAATGATTTCATTTTACGGCATATTTAACTCCCTTTCTCAAACTCTTTTAAAAATTACATCACCGGGGTTTCCTGATTTCTACCAGGGCTCTGAATTCTGGGATTTGAACCTGGTAGACCCGGATAACCGGCGTCCTGTTGATTTTTCACTCAGGGCATGGCTATTCCGTGAAATGAAGAGCCGGGAAACGAAAAAGAGATCAAAATTGATCAGAGAATTGTTCTCAACGAGACAGGATGGACGAATAAAACTGTTTCTGATTTACAAGGCACTGGCAGCACGCCAAAAACATAAGAACCTCTTTGAAAAGGGTAACTATTCACCTGTGAAAATTACGGGGGAGCACAAGGAGAGCATAATAGCATTTGCCTGGGAGCTAAAGCCGTTGTGGGCAGTAATCATTGCCCCGAGGTTTCTTACCGGGTTTATTAGTGAAAATCAGGACCCCATGGGTGTGAATGTCTGGGGCGACACAAAGATAGTCATGCCCGGGGACAACCCGTCTGTCTGGACTGAGGAAATTACCGGTACTGAAATCAAGAGCGTGCAGCCGCTTTTTATCGGAGATATCCTTAAGGTCTTTCCCTGTGCAATAATGATAAAAAAGGCTGATAAGAATTAAAGTTACAAGATTTTTACGGGTAAAACCTGAATTTTTTACGCATTTCTGCCGATATAATATATATAAGTTATTGTGAAACAATTATTTTTTTGTGTATTATAAATATAAGAATATATGAGAGATTTACTTTTTATATTGGCGCCTCTGGTTATGATAGCGGTACCGGCATTTGCTGAAACTCCTTCTTCCCTCCAGAATGTCCAATTGGAAACAGACCTTCAGACAGTATCCCCGCCTCTTAATTATTTACCTGAAATGAAAATCCCGGAAGGACTTTCTGAACCGGGGAACATGACTGAAAAGAAAGAAATGTTGCTTTATGCCCAGGAACTGGATGATGAAGAGGCCCTTAACGAAGAATATGAAGAAGACCCGGAGGACCTTGAAGAAGACGAGATGGATGAAAAAATTCCTGACCCCCTGGAGTCCATTAACCGGGTTGTTTTTAAATTCAATGACAGGCTCTATTTTTGGGTGTTGAAACCTGTTGCAAAGGGATATTCTAATATTGTCCCTGAAGAATTGAGGGTCCTGGTGCGTAATTTTTTTAACAATGTTACCACACCAATCCGGCTCGTAAATAATCTCCTTCAGTTTAAAGTTAAATCTGCCACTAATGAACTGGTCAGGTTCGGCATAAATTCTACAATCGGCATGCTGGGCCTTTATGACATTGCGAAGAGTGAGATGGGTATCAAGATGCAGGACGAGGACTTTGGGCAGACACTCGGAGTATGGGGGGCCGGCCCTGTTATCTATATAAACTGGCCTATCGTAGGGCCTTCGAATCTTCGTGATTCATTCGGGTTTGTGGGAGATTATTTCCTGGACCCTGTAAACTATGTGAATCCGATGCTTGACCGTTATGCGATTAAATTCAGTGATACCGTTAACCGGACCTCGCTCCGGATCGGTGATTATGAGGAGATCAAGAAAGACGCTATTGATCCTTATGCTGCAATCAGGGATATTTACTTTCAGTACAGAGAGAGTAAAATAGATAGATAATAAATCCGGAATACCTTTTGGTTATTGAATCCAGCTTGTTCACGTTTGAATAAATATTCAGCCTGTGTGCCTATTAATCAGGTCTGAAAAAATGGGTCAGGACAAAATTAAATTATGGCTTTACGTGAAATTAAAAAATACCCGGCCAAAGTACTGAAAGAGAAGACCGGGCTGGTTGAAGAATTTGACTCTGGGCTTCAACAACTGATTGACGATATGATAGAGACCATGTACGCGGCGCCTGGAGTAGGCCTTGCAGCTAACCAGGTCGGGGTTTCGAAACAGCTCGCAATTATTGATGTGAACACGGGGGAGGAGGAGAGCTCCCTTATCGTGCTGATAAATCCCGAGATTGTCTTTGAAGAAGGAGAGTGCAGTTCAGACGAAGGATGCCTCAGTATCCCGGAGTACACAACAGTCGTTAAAAGGGCAGAAAAAGTCAAAGTTGAAGCGCTGGACAGAAATGGAGAGCCCTTTGAAATAGAAGGGAATGGACTTCTCGCAAGGGCCCTTCAGCATGAAATCGACCACCTTAATGGTTTTCTTCTTATTGACAGGATAGGAAGGATCAAAAAAGAGTTCTTCAAGAAGCGTTATGCAAAGGGGAAGGTTTTAAGTAAGAAGTAATAATTCTATTCTAAAAAGAGTTTCAACCGCTTGAACAGTTTGACGGCTCAAGCGGCTGGAACAGTTCAAGCTGTTGGAACGGTTATTTTTTTGTAATTTGTATCCTGCCAATTTTTATTTTTCCCCTGTCAAATCTGTTTCTTAATCTTTTCCCATTCAACATTCGATGTTGGACGTTCGATGTTCGACGTTCATTCTTTGAAAATCAGAAAAGGACTTTTTCGCTAAAATATCCATTTCATACAAAGAAGCCCGAGAAACACATTACTGGATAAGGCGATTAACAGACAGCTTAATTAACAAGATCAACTCCGTTAAAAATCATCAACAAGCAAGATGTTACCAGTAACCTCCCAACCCATCAAGAGAAAACCGAACTTTCATCC
>JBDLIC010000005.1:0-65328 GCA_039715075.1 Nitrospirota bacterium | reverse complement strand
AACAATCTTTCCTTTGACGTTCAGCGAGGCGAGTTCGGTATCCTCCTCTGCCCGTCAGGATGCGGGAAAACAACCGTTCTCAGGCTGATCGCAGGACTGGAGCAACAGGATAAAGGTGAAATATTTATAGGAGAAAACGAAGTCAGTAATCTCACCCCCAGGGAAAGAGATGTCGCAATGGTATTTCAGAACTACGCACTCTACCCGCACATGAATGTATACGAGAACATGGCATTCTCCCTGAAAATACAGAAAAGGCCTAAAAGTGAAATAGATGCAATAGTTAATAAGACGGCGACTCTTTTAGGTCTGGAAGAACTTCTGACCAGAAAACCGAAAGAGCTTTCAGGCGGACAGAGGCAGAGGGTCGCAATAGGACGTTCAATCGTCAGAAACCCTAAGCTCTTCCTCTTTGACGAACCACTGTCCAACCTTGACGCAAAACTTCGGGGATCCATGAGAGTCGAACTGGCAAAACTCCATCAGAAACTGAAAGCTACCACTGTATATGTGACCCATGACCAGATAGAAGCAATGACCCTCGCTGAAAAGATCGTGTTGTTTGATCAGGGAGTAATACAGCAGATCGGCACCCCTGATGAAGTTTATCGCACGCCTTCAAACGTCTTTACCGCTACGTTTATCGGCACACCTCAGATAAATCTCCTTAAAGGTTTTATATCTCTTAAGGGAGAGAACGTCATTTTCAATTCTGATAATATTGGGATCGATCTGGGTAAAAAACAGCAATTAAATAAATATTCAAACCGGAAAATAACAATGGGCATAAGGCCCGAAGCATTGACACCGGGAGAAGGCCCGATAAGGGGCAGCCTGGAATTAATCGAACATCTCGGGCCGGAGACACTCCTTTATGTACAAGTTAATGACACAAGGCTCATCGCAAAAGCACCTTCTGATTTTCAGGGAGAAATAGGAAATAATATTTCACTAAAGCCTGGTGATATGGGTATACATTTCTTTCATAATGAAGAAAGGATATCAATGTAGGGGCGAACGGCCGTTCCCTTCTACATTTAACCAACCTTGATCTTCCAGCTAGTACCATCCTTCTTATCTTCCAGAATGACCCCTTTTTCAGCGAGTTCATTCCTTATATCATCCGCAGCACCCCAGTCCTTTGCTTCGCGGGCTTCCTGTCGCTCGACGATCTTTTTCTGGAGGTCATCTTCCGTAAGATCTATCTTTTTCACCTTCATGAGGGCGCTGTACCACTCTCCGGGGGTCTTGTTGAAGATATTGAGAACACCGCCTATTTCAGCAAGCATTTCATTCGTCCGGACCACCAGTTCCTTTGCCTTTTGCCCTGAGGGTTTTGAATCAAGAAACCTGTTTACTTCGCGGATAATCTCAAAAATATGCCCCAGTGCCAGAGCTGTGTTAAAGTCGTCATCCATTGCAGCGTGAAATTTATCTTTCAATAATGCAAGCAGTTTTTCAAGCTATTCGGATGAATCAATCTTCTCCTTTTTCCCCGTGGTGTCAAGGAAATCATCGATTCTGATGACCGTCGTATAATACCTGTCAATCGAAAGTTCGGCCTCATTCAGATGAACATCAGAAAATTCTATGGGGCTTCTGTAATGGGCTGAAAGCAGAAAATATCTCACCACCTCAGGCTCGTATTTATTTAGAATCTCCTTGATCGTAAAAAAGTTCCCGAGGGACTTGGACATCTTCTCCTTGTCAACAGTTATGAACCCGTTATGCATCCAGTACTTTACAAACTGTTCCCCCGACTGCGCTTCGCTCTGTGCTATCTCGTTTTCGTGGTGAGGGAAAATAAGGTCCGCCCCTCCTCCGTGGATATCAAAGCTGTTGCCGAGGTATTTTGACGACATTGCCGTGCACTCTATATGCCACCCCGGCCTTCCGTTGCCCCATGGGCTCTCCCAGAAAGGCTCCCCCTCTTTTGAAGATTTCCAGAGGGCAAAATCAAGAGGGCTCTTTTTCCTTTCATCAACATCTACCCTTGCGCCGGATATCAGATCTTTCACATTCTTTTTCGAGAGCTTTCCGTATTCGGCAAACTTACTGACCTCATAATAAACATCACCGTCAACAGGATAGGCATATCCCTTGTCAATCAGGACCTGAATGGTATCTATCATCTCTTTGATATGATGGGTAGCATCAGGCTCAATGTCCGCACTGCTTACCCCTAGAAGCTCCATGTCACTGTAATAATCTTCGGTATATTTTTTTGCTACTTCTTCCGTTGAAATATTTTCTTTGGCAGCACGGGCTATGATCTTGTCATCAATATCAGTAATATTCCTCACATGGGTCACTTCAAAACCCCTGTACCTGAAGTATCTTTTAATAATGTCAAAAACTATTGCACTGCGCGCATGCCCGAGATGGCATACATCATAAGCAGTTATCCCGCAGACATACATCTTTACTTTTCCGCTCTCAACAGGAATAAACTCCTCCTTTTTCCCGCTCATCGTGTTATAAACCTTTATCGTTTCACCCTTGCCTTCCAAGCTGCTTATTCTCCTTTCAAGTTCATTTATATGTGTCTTAAATTCCTCGAATTTTTCCTCAAGCGGGTCAGGTATGTGCACATGATCGAGCATCTCGACAGGCCCGTCTTCAAATATTTTTACAACCCTCTTTTTTATGACCCTTCCCGGGACACCAACGACAATGGAATTCTTCGGCACATCATGAAGTACAACCGAGTTAGCGCCAATTTTAACATTATCACCTATGGTAATAGCTCCCAGAACCTTCGAACCTGCACCAACAACTACATTGTTCCCAAGGGTAGGATGTCTTTTCCCTTTTTCCTTTCCGGTCCCTCCAAGTGTAACGCCCTGATAGATAAGCACATTTTCCCCGATCTCGGAAGTCTCGCCAATCACTACACCCATCCCGTGGTCAATAAATAATCCCTTGCCTATTTTTGCGCCTGGATGGATCTCTATCCCTGTTATCACTTTGGCGATCTGGGATAGAAAACGGGGGAAAAAGGGGACACCGGCTTTCAATATTAAATTATTCAGCCTGTAGAAAAAAATCGCATGAAACCCGGAATATGAAAGGGCCACTTCAAATCTGTTCCTGGCAGCCGGATCCATTTCGAAAACCGTTTTAAAATCATGCCTTATGTCATCCAGGAATCCCATAGTCCGTATTATACAATAAAGAAAGGGTTCGAGGATTCAAGGTTTCGAGGGTTCAAGTGAAAAGTTTCTACCCTTGACCACTTAAACCCTGGACCCCTTGGACCCTTTTTGTTTACCTGTAATTCATAAAATCCACATGAATCCCGAGGTCCTTTTCCTTTAAAAACTGCATTACCGATTGCAGATCATCAATCTTTTTTGCCCTTACACGAAGCTGGTCTTTCTGGATCTCCGACTGGACCTTCAGCTTTGTATTTTTTATCATCTTCACAATCTCTTTGCTCTTTTCGGTCGGGATACCCTCCTGAAGGGTCACAATCTGCTTTACTGTTCCGGAGAGTGCTGCCTCAACTTTCCCGAAATTCAATGCCTTCAGAGGCACCTTCCTTTTTACGAACTTGCCCTCGAGGATATCAATAACGCTCTTCAACTTGTAATCATCATCAGAAACAATACTGATCTCATTCTTTCCCTTGTCCAGGCTTATATCACTTTTACTCCCCCTGAAATCAAACCTCTGGCTGATTTCCTTCATGGCCTGCTGGATAGAGTTTATGACTTCCTGCATATCAACCTTGCTTACAATATCAAATGAATGATCTGCCATTCCCTTAACCTCCCGTTAAATTTAATGAATGATTAGTTTAATGCAGGCACAAAGTATTATCAACCTAAATAAAATAATGAAGATATTCATTAGTAATCCCCCTACATCCCCCTTTTTAAAAAGGGGGAGAGCATAAGTCCCCCTCTTTAGCAAAGAGGGGTCAGGGGAGATTTTTTAATTATTGTTTTTTCTTCAAATTTATCCCTCAGCACTTTCACAAATACAACTATAAGAACAATAAATCTTCTAATATTGCTTATAACATTGATAATTTATTAAAATTATCAAGCCGCAGACAATTATGTTTTGCTGGAAACTGCCGTCAATAAACCAGGATACTAAAATCAAATTGAGAAAAACAATTAATTCTATTCTGCTTTTATCAGCTGTATATATCTTACTGAGTACGTTCAATATCAGTTTCGCGGTTGACAAAGGCGGGTGTCTTACCTGCCACCAGTATCCCGGCCTTGTACGACTGGAGGAGAACGGTGATTTCAAAATGCTGCATATTGATGAGGAAAAGCATCTTGCATCTGCCCACGGAAAAGTTAACTGCAAAAAGTGCCATGCAGAGGTAGTCGAAATCCCGCATACAGGCAAGACAAAAGTCGAATGCACAAAGACCTGCCACTTTGAAGACAGGGAAAAAATTGATGCCACGGACGCCTCGGCACTTAGCGAATATCATAAAGACGAGATCTTTGCCATTACACGTTTAGAGGACAAATCATCCTGCAGGGTCTGTCATCCGCTTTATCCTCACAGCAATAACAAAAAAGTAAGGGCGCTGGCAAATATGCATACAGGTTTTTTGCTCTGTGAAGTTTGCCACCTCAAAAAAGAACCTTCAAAAAAACTTACCTATGATTGGAAAAAACCGGACCTCTTTGAGTTCATCGGTGAACCTTACGGCACCCATGAAAAGCAGGAGAAAAAAGAGGCCAAAGAAAGTAATGGTGTGATATCAAAGATGCTTAAGATATTCTCTGAAGAGGAGAACGGTCAGGATGGAGAAACAAAAATTGAATATCTGATATCCAGAATCGCAGTATTTCATAATAAAAAACTTCTGATGAACACAAAAGACAACGATAAGGCAAAGGATTTCCTGGACAGGGAAAAAAGTCTGAGCAATGCGGAGAAAGAAAAAGAACTGGAATATTTTCACAGGGAAATAGCCCGCAAAGAGATAAGCTCAGCCTGTGATGAATGCCACTCTCCAAACGGTATGCTGGATTTCAGAAAACTCGGTTTCGATGAAAAAAAATCCAAAGACCTGGAGTACATGAATATTAAAAGCCTGCTGACAAAGTATGAGACCTTTGTAATCCCCAACCTGTTTGGGCCGAAATAGTTTGAATTAAATTTGTAAAATATATAAAAACAATGACAGCGAAACAGTCACCGCTAGATCGCATTCAATGTCCAATGCCTGTCTGATCTTTTATTAATCAGTTTCTTTCACGAACTTCACGAATTATATCTACAATTTCTTCTGCTTTGATATTAACATTCACACCAGAAACATCCAGAGGTGATTGCTTTGAAGAAACAGGTTTAACTACAAATAACGAACCATCTTTTCTTTTGATTAGCACTTCTCCCTGATCTCTTGCCTGCTCAAGAACAGATGATAATTTTTGACGTGCTTCTGAAAAAGTATATGTTGTCATCTTTATACCTCTCTGATTTTTCAGATTATGATTCATTTATTTTCTTTCTATTGACATTAGATGAGCAAAAACCTGAAAAACCGGACGATCCTCTTCACCGCCCTTCATCATAAAATATATGCCTTTATTGTAATACTCAAACTCTTTAGTACTGGACGAATCTTCTATGATTAATTTTTCATACTCTTGCGGATCTCCTAAATCTTTTTCTCCAAATTTATTTGATTTCGAAAAATCTTTATGTGTGCTAATAATCTGAATAATATTATCCGGCAGGTCACTTTCATCATATTCGATGAGTTTCAATAAATCCAGTGCCTTAAAGTTATTGACCATTTTATGAATGTATTTTATTTTCATGATTTATTCCTATATAACGCAGACATCAGGGTCAAGAACCCTGAATGATATTAACAGACTGAAAATTTGTTTAACAATAAAATAAGATTAAAAACCAAAACGATATCGCTAATTCTTGTCCCTCCGCATGGACTTGTTTTTTTCTCTGCAGCTATCCTGTGTATCCACACATTCCAACTCGTGGTGAATTCACCACTGGCAGCAACATATCTTCACCGCAATCGTGCTCATGAGCACATTTATCACAAAGCCATCCCTCTCCGGAATAGATACACTCAGCACATATATGTGTAGCTGAATTTTTACAGTTACTGCACGTTATTGATGGCGGGTCATTCCTTGCTAAAATTTGAAAAGATTTACTTCCTGTTTCGGCTTCTCCCTCTGATACAACTCTCAGGGTAAGCGCAGTAGTAGTCCCAAAGTCGTACTCATGGAAAAACTTTATATCTTGACCAAGAATATCTCCCAATTTTTTGTTCATTCCTTTTTCATTATATTCTGCCATTGGTGATGATGTGTATCTCGTTCCTTGAATTTCGAATGCACTCAAGTGTCCACAACACTCCAACCAAATATCACGAAGGAAATGATCTAAATCTTTAAGCTTTGCGTTTGTTAATGCTTTGAGATGTATCCAATACTCAGGATAATTATATCCCTCAACTAAGATGTGGAAAAACTTTTTGTCTTGTTCAGGTTTCCGCTCCCCTGATGCTTTTTCAGAAATGACGTTTTTTTGTATGCATGACTGTAAATGCTTTGTCATCCCCGCCTTACCAAACATAGAATTGCAAAGTAAACATGCTCCTTTTGATTGCTTTTTTCCCATTTCTTATACTGTCCCTTTCTAAAATAATTTCTCAGTATAGTCGCATTTTTACCTGTGACAGTTTTTCTGCTTTTCAGCCAACAAGCAGAGGAGTCACCCATTTAATTTATTATCTATCCTAATCTGTTGTGATGTAATCCTCAACATTGTCACGGATAAAGATCAGACCACACTCACCATTACTCCATATCGCCAATACTACATCTTTATTAAACACTCGCAATTTCTACCAGCAATTCAACAACACTCCGCGGGGTATAGAACTGATCGCCCTTTTTCCCCTCCGCCAGAGCAAATTCACCCAGGAAATATTCAAACACATGCCCCAGCACATCGGCGCTTCGGGCTTTGGCATCACCCAACGCAATATTACTTATCAGGTCAATAAGACCGCCAAGATTTGTCGGGTCAAGGTTGCCACGGGCAAATACTTTGGGTAATACATCCCTAAGAGATGCGTTTTCCCGTTCTATGGCATCCATTGCCTCATCAACAGTTTTGCCGATAGTAGGCTGTTTGGCATGGGTTCTTAAGAAACTCCACCGCGCAGAAGGTGGCACAAAGAACACGTTCTCTGCCTTGTATTCGTCTTTGTCTTCCGGGTCAGCACCAGCATATTCGCCTTCACCTTTTTTCAGTTTGTCAAACAATTCTTCAAAAGCATCAGAAATATACTTCAGAAATATTAATCCCAGAACAATGTGCTTGTATTCAGCGGCATCAATATTTTTCCTGAGTTTATCGGCTGCTTTCCAAAGCTGTTTTTCAATCGGCTCTTCGGTGTTGTTGTTCTTTTTGGCCTTTGCCATGTATTTCTCCAGTTCTTAAATCATTTTTTATGACTGTTAAGGAAATCGTGCACTATTTCTGCTTCCCGGCAATCTATTCGTCATGTGGGCTAACAATAGTCAAACTAAGAGCTGCGGGTCTGTAGAATTGTAACATGCAGAAAAACATTTTCAAATAAAAAACTGTTCAAAATCAAAAAGGCAGAATTATTCCTGAAGACAAAACTGAATGGTATGGATATAAGCTTCGAAGCAACTTCTTAATATCTGTAAGTCTATATGATGGCTGTCAGCTATTAACAACAGGAAATACTGTTCTTACCGAGATTCTTGGCCTTATACAACCTTTCATCACTCGCAATTATAAGATCATCCGATGACATGCCGTCCTGCGGGAAAGTTGCGATCCCGAAGCTGGCCGTTATGCTGATCTTCTCTTCGTTCATCACACGAAATTCAGTCCCTTCAATCTCAATTCTCAATCTGTCAATAATTCCGTAGGCATCTTCACTGGAGGTCTCCGGTAAAATAATCACGAACTCATCTCCTCCATATCTTCCGGTAACATCCAGGTTCCTGATGGATTTATTCAGGATCTGTGAAAAAGATTTGATCACCATGTCCCCGGACATATGGCCATACGTGTCATTAATTCTTTTGAAATCGTCCATGTCACATATTACGATCGAAAACTGCTTATTAAGCCTTCGGCTTCTCTCTATCTCTTTAAGGAGAAACCCGTTGATAAATCTTTTGTTATAGATATTAGTAAGATGATCGATAGTGGACAGCCTTACCTCCTCGGTGATGTCCCTCATAATCAATTGAAACCTTCCTTTTTCCATCAGCCCTTCTGTGTCAATGAAGAACCCTGAGAGTTCATAAATCCTGTTGTCCTTTTTCAGCTTCAGGTTCTCAATCTTCTTTAATTTGCGAAGTGTCGTATAAATAATGTCCCAGTGTTCCAGGGGGAGAAACTCGCTGATCGGTTTACCCAGGATGTCCCTTCCGAACCAATCGATGATTTTATCATTTGCCCATATGATCACCTGCTCATTTCCGGTATCAAGAACCTCAAGAAGCATCTCGGGGAGCAGGTTAAGGATCTCCTTCGCATTATTGAGTTTCCTCTCGAGAAACTTGCTGTAGTCGCCTTCAAGGTTCTCAATAACGTCCCTTACCGTAACTATGTTGATGGCATAACCTTCCCCGTCTACAATGACCATTCTCCGAATGTTTCTGAAATTCATTACCTCAACAACCTCGACAACCGGTGTATCAAGAGTAGCGGTATTGACCGGGCTGGACATATATTCCTCTGCTTTACAGTCAACAGAGACCCTGCCGACAGCCAGCTTCAGTATGTCTTTTTCTGTAATTATCCCGACAGCCTTCCTATCCTCAATTACAGGAACAGCGCTGATTCTGTTGCCGACCATTGTCTCGAGCACACTGTCCAGTGTATCATTGCGGGAAACACTTATAATATGTTCCGGCATTTTCAATATATGTTTGATCTTGATTGAGAGCCGGTAGAAATCTTCTTCAAGGTATTTAAGCAGGTCCTGATGAGTAACTATTCCCTCAAACTGATCTTCCTCGTCCGTAATTATCAGCCTCCGGATCCTGTTATCTATCATCAAATTCAGGGCATACCCTATGTTCCTCTCTCCTTCGGTCTTAACCAGCTCTTTTTTTGCATGTTTCTCCACCCTGTCTTCGAGTGAAATTCCTTTGTACAGAATTTCGACAATGTCCCTTTCAGTGATAATTCCGACAGGACAGCTATCTTCGAGCACCACAACAACACCCTTCTGATTGATGTTCATTATTTCAATTAAATCTTTCAGAGAGGTCACGCCCTGGACGCAAAAGTCATTTCTCTGCGCAATATTCTTCAGAAGTAAATTAAGCAAATCTCATCCCTTTTTATTAAGCTGTCGATAGTAGTTAATATCGGCAAAAATCACATTTAACTTAAGTAGTAATCTGAAAGATATTTGAATTTGTTCTTTAATTAAAGGTAAGCTTTATTTTAGTTTGGAATCAAGAGGTTAGAGCACAAATGAAAACTTCCTTAGTCTCAGGGCATTTGTCACGACCGTGACCGAAGACATCCCCATCGCAGCTGCGGCAAACATGGGGTTCAGCAGGATTCCGAAGAATGGAAAGAGGACACCTGCGGCAACCGGTACCAAGACAATATTGTATGCAAATGCCCAGAAAAGGTTCTGTTTTATATTCCTGATAGTGGCCTTTGAAAGGGCGACTGATGCAGCAACACCCTTAAGGTCACCGCCGATCAGGGTAATATCCGACGCCTCCATCGCAATGTCAGTGCCCGTTCCGATGGCAATCCCCACATCCGCCTGGGCAAGCGCCGGGGCATCATTTATGCCGTCGCCTACCATTGCGACTACTTTACCTTCTGCCTGGAGTTTTCTGACCTCCTTTGCCTTGTCTTCAGGGAGTACTTCAGCGAATATTCTGTCAATGCCGGCCTGTTTTGCGATCGCCCCGGCAGTACGGCAGTTGTCTCCTGTTATCATTACCGTTTCAATACCAGTTTTGTTAAGCGCCTTTATCGCCGCAACAGAATTATCTTTGAGGGTGTCCGCAACTGCTACGATGCCGGCAGCCATGCCATTCACTGCAACAAACATGGAGGTTTTGCCTTCATTTGAGAGCTGCTCCGCCTTCTGTGACAGATCTTCGATACTTACACTCTCATCATCCATAAATTTCATATTGCCGAGAAGTACCATTTTATCAGCAATTTTCGCCTTGATACCATGCCCTGGAACTGCCTGAAAATCCGACGGGTCCTGCAGCTCGACATTGTTTTCTTTTGCCTTATTAATAATTGCTTCTCCAAGAGGATGCTCTGACCCCTTTTCAGCAGAAGCTGCATAAAATAAAATCTCCTGACTCCTGACTCCTGACTCCTGACTCACAAGTACGTCCGTGACAACGGGTTCCCCTTTTGTAAGCGTGCCAGTTTTATCAAACACAACAGCATTGATCTTGTGCGCAATCTCAAGTGCCTCTGCACCGCGTATCAATATTCCGTTTTCAGCTCCCTTTCCGGTCCCCACCATTATTGATGTAGGAGTTGCAAGTCCCAGTGCACATGGGCAGGCAATTATCATAACAGCTACAAAATTTAACAATGCATAGGTCAACACCGGTTCAGGGCCAAAGAAAAACCAGACAAGAAATGTTACGGATGCGATCCCGATTACAGCCGGCACAAAAACAGATGCGATCTTATCTGCAAGACGGGCTATAGGCGGTTTTGATCCCTGCGCCTCCTGGACCATATTGATGATCTGGGACAGCATGGTATCTCTCCCGACTTTTGTTGCCTCAAATTTAAAAGAACCTGTCTTGTTAATCGTTGCCCCTATTACCCCGTCACCCTCCTTCTTTTCAACAGGGATGGACTCTCCGGAAATCATTGATTCATCTATTGACGAATATCCCTCCTTTACTGTCCCGTCAACAGGGATCCTCTCGCCCGGCCTGACCAGGATAATATCACCTGCTTCAACTTCTCCAATCGGGATGTCCTGCTCCTTTCCGTCTCTGATAATTCTTGCGGTTTTCGGCTGGAGGCCTATGAGCTTTTTTATCGCCTCGGACGTCCTTCCCTTTGCCCGGGCCTCAAACAGCCTGCCGAGCAGGATAAGCACTATGATCGTTGCAGCAGTATCAAAATACACGTGGGCGGAATACCCTTTTATCTCAAAAACAGTCGGTGCAAAAGTTGCGATAACACTATATATATAAGCGGCAGAGGTCCCGACCGCTATAAGAGTATTCATGTTAGTCGTCCTGTGGCGGGCAGCTGCATACGCTCCTGTATAAAAATGCCAGCCTACCCAGAACTGTACAGGGGTCTGGATAATAAACTGCAGAAGGAAATTTGTCTGTCTCGGAATCCCGACAACAGCGGACAATCCGATTTTCTCCCAGAAGACAAGAATGAAAACAGGCAGTGTAAGGACAGCCCCTGTAATGAGCTTTGACTTCAGCTTCTGATATGCCTCTTCCCTTACCCTTTTTTCCTTTTCAATGATGTCCTCGCCCTCTTCAACCTCAACAATCTCATAGCCGGTGTCCTGGACAGCCTTTTTAAAATCCCTGATCCCCGCCTGTGCAGGGAAGTATTCGAGTGTGGCCTTTTCAGTGGCAAGGTTGACTACTGCTGAGAGGACCCCGTTTACGGAAGCGAGGGAATCCTGAACACGCTTAACGCACGCCGCACAGGTCATGCCCTTTATGGGGATTGTGATTTTTGAAGCAGAGACCCCGAATCCAAGGTCCTGGATGGATTTCATAAATCCGTCAACACTGCCTTCTGCCGGGTCATAAAAGATCGTGGCCCTCTCGGCAGCCAGATTGACCGCTGCCTTTTCAACACCCGGCAGTTTAGAAAGCGAATTCTGGACCCTCGATGAACAGGCTGCGCAGGACATGCCTGTTATTGGCAGGTCTATTCTTTTTGAACCAGGAGAGATTTCCTTTGATTCATCTTCCTTCAAAGCCTGCTATGCCTCAGACTCAGCCATCCATCTCTGGAGCACCTCGATGATCTTCTTTGCCTGGTCCTGGCTGGAGATATTGAATTTGGATTTCTGGTTGTACGTCCCGCTCCTCTTTTGGTAGCGGCGTATGGAATACTGCTCTTTGCCGTACTCATTAGTCTTCCGGTCCAGCTGCTGGTATCTGTACAGAATTGTAGCCCATGCGCCCTTGGAAAGGACCTCTTTGTCGATTTCCTTGACCAGCAGCACATCATCTTCCTTAAAATTGATCGTTAATTCACTCACATCTGAAGCCATTGTATTCTCCTTTATATATTAGAAATTATAAGCATTAACACAGTATAACCCCATTATCTCCTGCAGATAACTTTCTCAAAAATTATATGTTAAAACACCTATAAAGTACAAATATATAATTCCGGAAGCATAATAACATACAGTATTAATCTTAAGAACAAAAACATGAGTATTATGGATTGAAGTCTCCCTTTTTAATAAGCTGAATCAAAATTAACATTGTAGACTAAAGTCTGCACTTCTTTATTGGTTTTTATTAGTGTAGATTTGAAACGGTTATCGTTGGATTATGCTCCTGTCAGACTTGAAGGTTCTACCTGGTTATGAATAAAATTGAGATCGCTCATATTTTGGTTGTAACATCATGGTATCAATATTCTATTGTAACGTTAAAATTGAAGATTAACGGTTGAAAATCTGTAAAAATATTACTTCAATAATAGCGTGTTGCTCTGAAATACAGTCTCTCAGTTATTGCTTTAATGACTCACCGCTTTTTGCGATTCGCGAGAAACTCTTTTAACTGAACTGGTGTTAATATTTCGTAATCATTAATATTTTCTTCCTCATCTACCAATTTAAAAAAATCACAACTCATACAGGAAAATTTCTCTTTAGCAAATTTCCCCTTAACTTTCTCTTTACAAAACGTCCCCGCAATGGCCCAACATATCCGACCTCCATTTTTGCCTTCATTTATTCCATTGGCAGCAGTTTCAGTTGCTGCGGGACATACACCATGCTCAGTTACTTTTGCCCCCCCTGGTTCTCTGCCACACTTTTCAAACTCCCAGCAGTTTAATTTTTTAGTCATATTTACCTCTTGTCTTATAAGAATCTTTATTCTGTATACTTGTTCTCTATATTATAATTTACTACGATAAACTACGTCTATCTACTTAAATGATTTAATCTGGAAATAATGCCACTTAATAGTTGCGCACATTATCTATTTGCCGAATTATGCTTTGTTGATTCGCTTCGTAATAATATTTTTGGAAGTAAGATTTAAGGGTGTTGATAATAGCAGCATTCAACGGAATTCGGACTGACTCAACGGTGGGGTCAGCCTGTAAATATTGAAATATTAATATCAACTGTTAAATCTGACCCTGCCATACTGCCGGTAGATTTCTTTTTCAAATCATTCACTTTCAGACTTTCACCCGATGTGCCCATTATGGAAGGAAATCACTGATATTCCCCTTTTATCTAAAACATAGTAGAATTACTATTAATAAGTAATATCTTTATTTATTAATTAATTAAAGAAAAACATTCCATAAATATATAGAAAATGAAACTTGCAGGCAACATAGTCCAATATTCCATCAACAGACCCGGGACCATCACAATTGTAATGGTTGTGATCACAATCATGCTCGGTGCAATGATCAGCCTTGTACAGGTTGATACTGATCCGGAAAATATGCTGGCTGACCATGAGCCGGTACGAGTATTTCACGATCAGGCGAAGAAAGACTTCAATCTGCATGATGTGGTCATTCTCGGAGTTGTTAATGAAACTCATCCTGACGGTGTATTTAATATTGAAACCCTCGGGCGCGTTCACGAACTGACCGGATTCATCAGGGGACTGCAGAAACCGGACAGACCGGAATGGCAGGTTGTCACAAGTGACCTTATGGCACCCGGTAATGTAGACATTATCGAGCAGGCAGGTCCGGGACAGATACGTTTCAAATGGCTTATGAAACAGCCTCCGGAAACCAGGGAACAGGCATTAAAGGTCCGTGACAACGCCATGAGCAATCCACTCCTCAAGGGCACGCTGGTTTCAGAGGACGGGAAGGCGCTGGGAATTTATATCCCGATTACCTCAAAAGACTTTGCCTATTTTGTACGCGAAAGACTTCTTGAGAAAATCGGATCATTTGAAGGCAGTTCTGATGATCAGTATCACATTACAGGCCTTCCGGTTGCAGAAGATACATTCGGTGTGGAAATGTTTGTCCAGATGGCCCTGTCCGCACCGCTTGCCATGCTCGCCATTTTTATTCTTATGCTTATCTTTTTCAGGAAACCGGGACTTATTATTTCCCCCATAATTGTGGCCATGGTTTCGGTCATATGCACAATGGGCCTCTTGATCGTAACAGGCAACACTCTTCATATCATGAGTTCGATGATACCGATATTTCTGATGCCGATTGCCGTGGTGGACGGCATACATATTCTCAGCGAATTTTTTGATACCTACCGGCAGACCAGCAACCGCAGAAAGACGATCGAGGGGGTCATGGAAGAACTGTTTATGCCGATGATGTATACCTCACTCACATCGGCTGCGGGATTCGCCTCTCTTGCCCTGACACCCATTCCCCCGGTCCGGGTCTTCGGCATATTTGTGGCATTCGGTATCATTCTTGCCTGGCTGCTCACCATCCTCTTCATTCCAGCATATATAATGATGCTGAGCGAAAAACAACTGGCCGGCCTGGGTCATAGCGGCGGGGAAAAAGAAACGCTATTATCAAGGCATCTCAAATGGGTAGGCAATGTCACCCATGCACGTTCCAAACTGGTACTTGCTGTAACAGCCTTAACGCTCATTATAGCGATATACGGCATTAACAAAATTCAGATCAATGACAACCCGGTCAAATGGTTCAAAAAATCGCATCCTATACGTCTGGCGGACAAAGTCCTGAACCATCATTTCGGCGGTACGTATGAGGCATATCTTATACTGCAGGAGATGCCAAAAAAAGAGACATTGTCCGGCATCACAGAGCTGGTACTCAATGAGGTAAAAGCGGGAATAGAAGCCAAAGAAAATCCCGACCTTTACGGTCAGGCTGCTGCGCTCATTCAGTGGTCGTCTTCCAGTGTATCAGGCATAGAGGAATTTTGGGAGCAGCTGATTGACCGCTGGAATAAAAAGCTGGATAATGCAGATGATGCATCCTATGATTTCTGGGCAGATACGCTTGACCGGATTGAGGCAGTGAAAAACCGCGGCCAGATATTCAAGCGGCCGGATGTACTGGAATACGTTTCGGGCATTCAGGAACATCTCCTTAACTCTGATGTTGTCGGTAAAAGCAATTCGGTTGCCGATCTTGTTAAAAAGGTGTATCAGGAACTGTTTGAAGGCGATCCGCGCAATTATAAAATTCCTGAAACTGTCCCGGCTGTGGCCCAGACTCTTATATCTTTTCAGAACAGCCACAAACCTGACGATTTATGGCATCTTGTCACACCTGATTATAAAAAAGCCAATATATGGCTGCAGTTAAAAAGCGGTGACAACAGGGACATGGAAAGGGTCGTGCAGACAATAGACAAGTACCTTGATAAGAACCCGGCGCCTGTGCCTCTGAAGGCAGACTGGGCAGGCCTCACATATCTGAATATTGTCTGGCAGGACAAGATGGTTTGGGGTATGCTCAAATCATTCCTGAGCAGCTTCGCTGTTGTATTTATAATGATGACAATACTGTTCCGTTCACCATTCTGGGGAATTCTCGCAATGATACCGCTTTCCGTAACTATTGCCCTTATTTATGGAATTATCGGGGTTGCAGGAAAAGATTATGACATGCCTGTTGCTGTGCTGTCGTCATTGACCCTGGGACTGGCCGTTGATTTTGCCATCCACTTTCTTGAACGGTCACGGATGCTCTATAAAAAATATGGTTCATGGGAAAAGGTAATCGTTGAAATGTTTGAGGAACCGGCAAGGGCCATTACAAGAAATGTCATAGTTATTGCCATCGGTTTCACACCTCTTCTGGCAGCATCGCTGGTACCCTACAATACGGTCGGTATTTTCCTGGCAAGCATCATGGCCATATCCGGAATGGCGACAATGTATATTCTTCCGTCCCTGATAAAGATAATGGAAAGACAGCTGTTCAGAAAATTGAAAAAGGAGTAACGTAATGAAAAAGCTATCCATATTAAATGTGTTCTTAATACTAATAACAGTTTTATGTACACCTGCTGAGTCTGCCGAAGAAATTCCGGGAGTAGATGAAATAGTCGATCGTGCAAATAAGGCCGCATATTACGCAGGCAATGACGGAACGGCAAAGGTATCCATGACGATTACCGATGCACAGGGCCGGGTCAGGAAAAGGGAGTTCATTATCCTGAGAAAAGATGTCAGCGAAGGCGGAGAGCAGAAGTTTTACGTCTACTTCAGAAAACCGGGTGACGTGCGCAAAATGGTGTTCATGGTCCACAAAAAGATCGGGGCTGATGATGACAGGTGGCTTTATCTGCCGGCCCTGGACCTTGTCAAAAGGATCGCTGCCGCTGACAAGCGCACGAGCTTTGTAGGCTCTCACTTTCTATATGAAGATGTTTCGGGCCGTTCAATCTTTGAGGACAAACATCTCCTGCTGGACGCGAATGATGAATTTTTCATCCTCAACAGCGTACCAAAAGACCCTTCCAGTGTTGAATTCTCCTCCTACAAGATCTGGATTGACCGCAGGTCCTTCCTGCCCAGAAAAGCAGAATATACCGACAGGGAGGGCCGTATGTACCGGACGGTTGAATCTCTTGAAATAAAAGACATTCAGGGACACCCTACTGTGATCAAATCGCGGGTACAGGATCTTCTGAACGGAGGCAATACAGTATCTGTTTTCACAGATGTCAGATATGATATAGGTTTGAGTGATATATTTACCGAAAGGTATTTGCGCAGGGCCCCGAAAGAAGCCCGTAAATAGAGTCTGTGTATAAACTGCCGTTTTTTTGTCATGCCCGAAGTCAGTAATCGGGCATCCAGAACTTGCTGAAAAGACTGGATTCCCGATTAAGAACTTCGGGAATGACGGACAGAGACATTGAGTTTATACAGAGACTCTAAATAATCTATTACAGGATGAAATTTATTAATAAAATTATTCTCACAGCATCCGTACTTGTAACGCTCTTACTGACTTTAATCTATAATGCATCAGCTTCGGAAATCAGGGACTGGCTTTATGACCGGTATGAGACCGAGCTGTTCGGTTTTGCAGAAGCGCGGCAGGGATGGCGTCTGCAGAATGACCGGTTTGAAAAAGATGAGTCCATATCTGAAGTCCGCACTCAGCTCGATCTGTCAAAGGAATTTAAATGGGGAACCGGCAAATTCAAAGGTGATCTGGTCGGGGACAGGGTCCTTGAAGAAGTACGGGGTGAACTTCGGGAGCTGAATTTTTCATTTTCTCCGGTTGATTACATGGACGTCAAAGCTGGCCGTCAGATCCAGACATGGGGCACGGGCGACCTGCTCTTCATCAACGACCTTTTCCCAAAGGACTGGGAATCCTTTTTCATCGGACGCGACAATGAATACCTGAAAGCGCCTTCAGACAGTCTGCGGGCAAGCCTGTATTTTGATCTTGTTAACATGGATATTTCCTACAGTCCTGTTTTCAACGGGTCTGTGTATATTGACGGGTCACGGCTGTCATACTGGAACGAAACCAGGATTACAGGGGAGGAGAGCATATTTAATGACCATGAACGGAACACTTTTTTTAGTGACGATGAAATATCACTGCGCCTGTCAAAGACATTAAACGGTATAGAGACAGCGCTGTACGGATATGACGGATTCTGGCAGACACCGGAGGGAATAGACCGGGGCACCGGCAAAGGGATATACCCACGGCTCCGCTCTGTGGGCGGAAGTCTACGGGCTCCTGTCCTGGGCGGGATTGGAAATATCGAAACAGGTTATTATGATTCATATCAGGACAGCACAGGGAACGATCCCTTTATCCGCAACAGCGAGGTCCGTTTCATGGGAGGGTATGAAAGAGAACTCGGCCGGGACCTTACCGGGGGTATACAGTATTACCTCGAATGGATGATGGATTACTCTGAATACGAATCATCCCTGCCTCCAGGGTCAGCACAGAAGGATGAGTACCGGCATCTCCTGACACTCAGGCTGACTAAATTGATGATGAACCAGAACCTGAGACTGTCTCTCTTTACTTATTATTCCCCTTCGGATGAGGACGCATATTTCCGCCCAAAGGCACACTACAAGGTGTCTGACAGATGGGCGGTCGAAGCCGGAGGCAATATTTTTTATGGAAACAATGACCATACGTTTTTCGGCCAGTTTGAAGACAATACCAACGCCTATGCAGGGACACGTTACAGTTTTTAAATTGACTAAAATATTTATTCTAAAATTCTCTTCACAAAAAATATAAACATAAATGTTACTTTAAACATATAAAGATAAAAAGGAGACAAAATATGTCTGTTAATGACTGGATACATGTAATAGCAGGAATCTTTATTCTCGGGAGCCTTGCCCTTGGAACATGGGTAAGTCCGTGGTGGTATCTCTTTACCGCATTTGTCGGCGCAAACCTTTTTCAGTTTGGATTCTCAAAGGTTTGCCCTATGGGTTTAATTCTCAAAAAACTCGGGGTGCCCGAGGAGCGGTGTCAGGTAACAAAAAAGTAAGGAAACCGCAATCACCTGATTCCAGAGATAGGTCGCTGGACTGTCATTGCTCCTGCTATTGATTCGTCAATTCCTCAATGCTACCAGAAAATAATGAAGACTCCCCGCCGCAGAGACAGCGGGGTATCGTTAGGTAAAAAAAAATATTAATTTAAAAAATCCCCCCTCGCCCCCCTTTTCCAAAGTGGGGATTAAGAGGAAACCCCACAGCAGAGACTGCAGGGTATTAAAAACTTAATAAAGAGAGAGGGTTACCAGTTATAGTAAACCTTGTTTTAATGTTTTGAGGTTTTTTCACACAATACGGCAACAAAAATGCGGTTCTTTAAACTTTATAGTTAAAGCAGCAAATGAAGAAGATCAGGATACATTACAGTGGTTCAGCAAAAAAAATCGGTCTGTTAAAATAGACCGATTTAGTAATTTATGACAGTTAAAAACCTGTTATAAACTGTATTTCATCATTTAGGTGTTACTCCAGTATAATCCGCATAGGGCTTCCAGCTCAGCCAGTCCAGCTTCCCTTTGAGCATTAAATTCCAGACGTCGTTCGGGATATCCGTATGAACAGAGTTGTCGCCAATGTAGGTAAACCTGTCGATTATTCGCATATAGTCTCCGGGGAGGGCGCCCCATCTGCAGGATGAACTGTCATTAATGGCCTTTGATACGTTAATCAATCCTGACCATTGTTCTGTGGCATCATCAAGTCCTGTCTCACCCTGGTCATCAAAAAAGATATCTACAGGATTGCCGTTCGATCCAGCTATATTTATTTTGTCAGAGTTGAAGACGACCCTTATCCGGTACCAGTGATTATCAATAATCGGCCATTGACCAATATCGGAGCTGATCTGGTGCTGCCCGGAGCTGTCACCGGTGTATGTCTGGTCCTCAGGCCATTGAGGATGCGGACAGGTGTGAAGTGATGCATCGTCCCTGCGGTATTTAAACTCAATCCTGGCCTTCCCCGCCCTTTTTGACATATAGTCCCCTGCATATCCCGCTCTCATCAGGGTCACGAAGTATGAATTCTGTCTCTCCATAATCCTGCTGTATGTACCTGTTCTCCCGTCTCCATCCTGGTCATTTGGAGTGTTATAAACATCATAGTCATCATCAAGACCGTTTACCGGGTCAACATCCACATAGTCCATATCCACATCACCTGCGTAGAACCTCGTCTCAATAGTGTATGCCCTGCCTGTCTGGAGGCATTTGTCATAATTGGCACCGCTGTTTATATCAATATAGGTGGCTTCTGCCTCGGTTTCATCACCGGTGTATAAATTATCACCCAACATGCTGACCAAGGGGTTACCTACAGTGCCTTCAAGCAAAGTTGTATCGTCCGTCACAGTAGAACTTCCTGTGCCATCATTAAAGTCAAAGGTGCTTCCCCATGTTGGACAGTCGTATCCAGCTATAGTGACAGCAGATCCTGTTGCAACCGGGTTGTCGGTATTGTTATATACTGATGTACTACCGGCTACGTCAATTGTTTCGGTCCCGATGTCACCTGCATCGAGAGCAGCAGTCAGGGTAAGTATTGCATTTGCCTGCCCCGCGATGTGCTGCACCCCGCTTATGTCCCACACAGCGTCACTGTCAACAAAGTCGGCCGTTGTAAGGGCACCGGCTTGTCCGGCACCTGTATATACACCCTCACTAAATGCTACAAATAACTTGTCGTAACCATCTGCGCCTTCAACTCTTGTAAGCGTTGGAGCTGTCTGTGCCGTTATTGTCACAGTGTCAGCAGCATCCAGAGGAAAACTGACATCACCCGGACCAAAGATGGAATCAGCGACCGCTGCAAGTGTGTCCGCACCAAAGTCGGCCGGGATCATATTTTCGTTCATCGTAATGATGGCAACCGGGCTGCCCCCAGAGTGGGTGACAGATGAAATAAACTGACTGGTATGTTCTCCATTAGTATCGACGTATACGAAATCCGAAGCATCCAGTGAACCTGTCTCATTAACAGCCGAGTAAACCTGGCTCTCAAAAGTCACCTTAAGCACATTACTGTTTTCAACACCCTCAATCGCTGAAATAGAAGAAACAAGGCCTTGTGTCAGGGTCACAGGAGTTATATTTACAGGATAGCCTGTGACATCAAAAACAGCTCCCGCTAAAGGAGTAAGCGTGGCTGCATCTATATCAACGGCATTTACATCACCATCAAGCACAAGTGTTGCCTCAAGTCTGTCCAGTGTATGCTCTACCGATGTAATACTGTTTCCGCTTACATCTGAGTATGCAAAATCAGTGGGCTGAAGGGTTCCTGTACCATTAGAATTTGTGTATATGGATTCGGAAAATCTTATAACAATCCTGTTATGACCATCCGTACCATTTACCATATCAAGCGTAGGGGCATTAACTTTCGCAATTATTGCCAAGCCATCTGTAAAGGCTGCAATACTTCCGTATTCGTCATAGATGGAACTTGCAGCCGGCTCAAGTGTATCAGTGTCTATATCCTCGATTGCCAGGTTGCCGCTCAGTGTCAGAACAGCCGTTGTATCTCCCGCTGTATGGGACACAGTCGAGATACCAAGCGCCCCGTTGCCGCTTACATCATTGAGAACAAAATCAGTAGTTATCAGCTCATTTGAAACACCTGAACCATAAACAGATTCAGAGAATGTCACATATAATTTATCATTTCCGCTTATTCCCTCCACCAATGTTATCAATGGCGGCACCTGGACATCAAAATAATTCGCATCCTTTGTAACATTCCACATCTTTACATCATCTATCTTCCCAATGAAATGGACAAGCGTCTTATCATATGGAAGAGAACCTATCACCATTCTCCACTGGCACTGACCGTTATCTATGCACGGATTAAGCCCATTTCCCGTGTCAGGGTTTGCACCCTCACCTTCACCGTCAAGGGGCTGGGTGCGGTCATAGTTGTTTGTGCTCGGCACCTGGTTTGTTGTGACATCTTCGCCATTTACATAAATCCTTATCCTGCCTTTTGCAAGGTCATTTGCATCATGATCTTCTGTCAGCTCGGAAGCGTCATAGGTCACAGCAACATGTGTCCATTGATTAAGAGGTATTGCGACAGAGCTGTATGCCCCTCTCCATCCGTAATCGTCTGATGCTCCATTAGCATTAGCGTTCACATTTCCACGAAAATACAGTCTGTAATCACTATCAATATATCTCAGCAGCATGGCGTAGTCAGCATAATTCCCGTATGTAGCCTTTGAAATAATAAAACGGTTAGGTGTAGGATTGGTTACTCCGTCCCCATTATCCAATGCAGGGTAATCTGTTGGATAGATCCAGGACTCAAAGGACAGACTGTATTTGAATGAGAAGAACCTGTCCGCTCTGTGAGTGCCGTCCGTTGACCATCCCCCATTCGTTGAACCGGGCTCAACAAAAGCGCCTATGCCGGAGGTCGGATTTCCGGTGCCCGGATTTGTATAGGGCTGCGTCTCTATAAGCAAAGCATTTCCTCCGCCGTCATGACTGGCTGAAAACGCACCGGCGCCATCGCCGTCTGCCGCCCACTGACCGTGCTGGTTCCATGCGCCTGAGTCATTTAAATTGTTTTCAAACCTCATATCCAGCACTAAATCATAGTTGTATAACGCACCCGCCCCGGGACTTCCAGAATCATGGTTCATATTATGGAGTGAGTCATTTGTTGTGGGTGACCATGAGCCGTGACAGCCGCCGTTGCCGCAGCCGCCCTGTGGTATATTATGGTGCCCGCCGTTCATAAAGTGGCAATTCGAGCAGAAATTTCCCATGACATTTATCGAGGCAGTAGCGCCATTCGTTATTGCCCTTCCCATCCGCCTGACCGTTGCTGAACCGTGGGCCTCGTGACAGTCGGTACAGCTCAATACATAATTTTTAACTCCGGCAAACCTTTCAGCCGTATCATAGGGCATAAGTGTCCAGTTCGCACGCCCGCGGCCTGCCATATACATGGGCCAGGGAGGTGAAGAAGGCCATCCATTGTATGTTGTTCTCGGGTAGTTATTGGTCTTGTCACAATAGTATGTGTCCGGACATCCACCTGCCGCTGATTGACCGGACAAAGGAAGGCCGTGTTTATCTGTAATCACATAAGGGCCAAATATACCGGCCTGTCCCCAGTTAATACCATGGCCTGTTCCGTCCTGTCCGACCACACCAAGCACCAGCTGACTGTGGCAATCAGTACAGAACGTGACATAGTCGGGCAGTTCCGTTCCTGTAAAATGATCTCCCTCCGGGGGCTGATAATATCCGTTTGCAGTACCGAAGGCAAAGTCCTGCATCTTTTCTCCGGACTCGTCACCCCATACATCGAGGTTGCTGGCAAACCTCGTTACAGGGCTCTTGCCCTGATCAGCGTCCCAGTGCTTGCCTGTTACAAGATGCACATTGTGACAGGATACACACTCAAGTGTATAATTATTGCTTCCTAAATCAAATCCTGTACCGAGGTTATGACTGCTTGATAAATTAAATGCCTGCTGAATGTCATCAATCATGGCAATATGGTATGCATCTCCATTATCCCAGTCATTCTCAATTCCACCGGACAGAAAACCGGAAGTTGTTATCTGTGTCAGATTATGGTCAGTAATTGTTCCTTTGCTGCCGTCGGTAAGGTTATACACAGTCCAGCCCGACAGAACATTTATAAGTATTCCGGCATATTTTGCCGTGCTGTCTGTAAGCACTGTGAGCTGATCATCAGCACCATCATGTGTACCCCTGAACCCGGTAACCGCAAAGTTCTGAATACCGCCTGATGCCTGGTCTTTATGACACTGATAACATAATGTCTCCTGATTGGCCGTTGTCATTCCGGGATATTGAACTGAGGCAGACTGTCCCGCCGCAGCGCCATGCACATCATGGCAGTCAGTGCATTTCAGGCTGCCAATTGCCGTCCCATGGGCTGAAGAGGAATAGCCCGTATATGACGTATACCACTCGGGACCGTTATAGGCCAGGCCGCCCGAATAATGACACTGCCGGCAGTTGCTGTTGTTTGCATCGTTTTCAAAACCGGACCTCAGTCTCATCGAAGGCACATCTATATCTGATACTGTTAATGAGCCTGTATCAGATGGATCACCCAATCCGTCAAATACTTCATCGCTATTTGCAGCAAGCGTATCATTGCCTATGTCATTTGCGATCAAATTAGCATTTAATGTTATGACAGCAGTAGAACTTCCGGCTGAGTGCAGAACAGAGACAATCGATGCGGCACCGTCACCACTGGCATCAACATAATCGAAATCAGTGTCAACAAGATTTCCTGAAGGTGTCGACTCTGTATAAACAGGTCCTCTGAAGGTTATTGTCAGCTGATTGCCTCCAGCTGTCCCGTAGACACTTTTGATCATAGATTTATTAAAATGCTGGCTTGTCAGGTCATGACAATCACTGCAGCTCCTGTTTGCCGCGGGATTTCCGTTTCCGGCTGTCGTCTCCTGCCACGAGAGATTTTCAAAGTTGCCCGATGCTGTCGGCCTTCCATGCCCTGTCTCAAAAAAACCATAGTTTGTCTTATCCCCTGCCACACCTGGCGCATTAAAACCTGTGCCTTCCTGACGGCTGTTTCCGGGTGTCAGGTCATGACAGCTCCCGCAGAAGCTTTCCTCTCCGGCTGTTGATACCCATGTGCCCGGGTCTTCATGCCAGTTGGTTTTTGCATCTGCTATTCCGTCTGATGAATGACAATTATCACATACAGTCGTACTTGCCAGGTCCAGTCCGTCTGCCAGCACAGGCGGTGTGTTTTCTCCATGGCAGTCACCGCACCAGAGTTTCGGCCCGTTATCATCAATCACATGCGTTGTGTGGGCCCCGTCTCCCATACCTATGAATCCGTTCTCATGCTTATGACAGAACGTGCAGTCAGTTCCTGCCGGATAGTTCATGTTTGCATGAAGCCTGTCATACAGCGACTCTCCGGTAACGGGGTTATAGTTCCTGAAATGGTTCGTCTGCTGATGGCACGCTTCACATATCCCGTCCAGTGTCAGATCTCCGTCTGCAAAGGAATTCGCACCTTCATTATTAAAAAACTTTACTGTTTTCGTACCGGTCCTCGTTACAGGCGGGCCGCCGGAGGTATCGTCTATTATTTTGTCCAGATGTATTGTGTCATAGACCAGCTTCCCGTAGGATATGCCGAATGTGTCGGTCGCTATTACCCTTGACTGGTCTATTGTTCCCTTTACCGTCAGCGTATCGCTGTCATTACTTAATACTTGATAGTTATACTTGTTCTCCGCTATGTTGGGCACTACTACATATCCCGCATATTCATCTGTGCCCCAGTTTACTCCGCTTGCAGTCAGTGTGTCAGTGCCGACACCCGCTACCGTCCCCTGCAGAATATATGCTTCACTCCCATGATTGGCAGACCTGAACTGCTGCTTGTGGGGATTGTGGCAGACCCTGCATTCCACTGCCCAGTCTCCGTAGCCATTGTCCAGTACACGGCTGGAATGCGTCTCCATAAATAGAGGGCCGCTCAGTGTTTCGGTATGGCAGCTCCAGCAGAGTGTATTAAACTGCGTGTCATCAATTGTCTCCGGAACATGGTTTACCCACTCAGGAAGTATTAAAAGAACTTCATCGCCTCCATAGACAAAATGGCAGGATTCACATGTTATATTGTTAGCGCTGTTATGCGGATAGTCTAGAGTGTCGGCCTGAACAGCAATCAGGCAAAACAGGAAAGATAAGATAAATATTCTAATTGCTGTTATTTTGGTCATGGCTAATATTCTAATGCTCAGGTAAAAAAGTCTGCTTTATTTATTAGAATCATTAAATAAGGTATGCTTTTATACTATATCGTATTTCTGATATCTTTCTAAATAAGGGTTTTCCTGAAATCGACTAAGGATAAAGTTAATAACAAAATAGGGTTTTCCTGAAATTCATTACTCCCCTTATTTATGCATTTAATTCACTAAATACCCGTTATCACCTCTTAACAGAATTATTTTCAAAAGCAGCAACAGAAAATAATGTCTGCACTATCAATTGGTTCTTAAAAATCCTGTTAAAGTATTGTTTTTAGATGTCCTGGTTCACTGATTTCTATGACATTATCTGTCTTATCCCCATATAGAGGGGTTTCTGTGAAGCAGGATGTATGCTTATGTTGTCAACAACATTCTTATTAATAAAAAAAAGAGGCGCAGATTATCCACGCTCTTTTATTCAACCAAAACATTTACAACAGGTCTTCAGTATATCGCTATTCCAGAATAATGTTTTCGAGGGAAACTGTTCCGAAGTTTATTGACATATTTATCCCAGTCAACGTACTCATGCCGGCACTGCTCTCATAGGTACAGTCATAACCGCCGCTTATGGTAACTGATTTTTGACCTATTTCATCATCAAAAACAATATCGTCAATATAGACCGCACTCTGAACGAGAATAGTGCTTCCATCTGCCGCAGCATCATATGCGGACTGAATTGAGTAATAATAATTACTCCCAATTTTCACAGGAGGATCACAACTTTCACACATATCGCCAACTCCGTCACTGTCCGCGTCAGCCTGGTCAGCATTTGGAGTACTTACACAGTTGTCATCACAGTTCACAGTATTGCCCCCTGTACATGTATTGTCCCCTGCAGTACCGCTGCCATCACCGTCATCCATGATTCCATCACCGTCTGAATCTGCTGTTAAGGCAATTATGAAATCATTTTTTGTCTCAGTGTGTGTAGTATTATCTGAATCCCTGACTTTCAGAGATACTGTATAGGTTCCTTCAATTTCATAGTTAATCACCGGATTCTCAATGGTAGAATCAACAGTCCCGTCATTATTAAAATCCCATTCATATGTTAAAGGTGCATCATAACCGGAGGAGGTATTAGAGAAAGTAACTGTGAGCGGTATTTCTCCAGTTGTAGTATCTGCTGAAAAAGCCGCTGTCGGAGCAGTATCGGAAATATCAATTATTGTTGTCTCTACATTCGTTGCATTATTCTCATCAGTAACCCTTAACCCAACTGTATAGGAGGCATTAGCGGAATAAGTATGGCTCTGTGTTGCCGTAGCAGACTCATATTCATATGTACCGTCACCATCAACGTCCCACTCATACCTGGTAATACTCCCTTCGCTATCTGTTGATCCTGAGCCGCCAAAAACTATCTCCTGCCCTTCTACGCCGGACGATGAACCGCCTATAACAGCAACAGGAAGGTCATTGGCTGTTCCTGTTAAAGGGATAACAATAGTACCTTCGTTCGGTGCATCGTTTGGAATTTCAAGAGATGCATTCTTGGCACCCATTACTGTAGGGGCAAATATCACGTTAATAGTACATGCTGATGAAGCACCCAAAGTACCTGAACAATTGCTGCTCTGAATAGAAAAGTCAGATGCATCTGCTCCGGTTATTGTGCTTGATCCTAATGTGAAACCCAGGTTACCCAGGTTAAACACTTCCACAGTCCTGGCTGCTGAAACACTGTTAACATCAACGATAGCAAAATCATCTGTCCTGGGACTTGCTTCAATATACGCACTGTCTGCGTCTGAAACTCTGTATATGTCATATTTATCACGGGTAATTGATGTAATGAATACTCTTTCACTTCCGCCGATTACAATACCCATTGGAGATCTTATCGGTTCAATAACATCTGAAATTTTACCTTCGTAAACGCCGTTGTTGTCAAAAATATAAATAAACTGAAATAAGGAGTCAATAATATATACTCTGCTCGATTCATCTATTTCTATGCCCTGAGGTCTCTTCATCTGTCCCTCATCCCAACCGTACGTTCCAAAGGTTCTCTGAAATACACCACTCATATTAAAAACCTGAATCTCTGCTCCCTCAGACTCAGCTCCGAACATATCCACGACCAGTCCACGGTCCAGAACCATGATCTCACCCATAATTTCATCTATTGCAATAGAAACCGGCTTATTGAACTGTCCGTTTCCACTGCCTGAAGTCCCGAATGATCCAGAAGATACACCGCTACTGGAATAAATCTTAACAACATCCTCAACCATATCTGCCACATAAATATTTCCGCTGATACCGTCTATTGCTATAGAGCTCGGCTTGGAAAACTCACCGGCACCAGTTCCGAGTTCAAAAAGTTGTACAAGATCTCCATTATTATCCAAGCTATAAGCCACAACATTTCCTGATGCTTCATTTCCTACAAATATTCTGTTGGTATTATCTACAGCAATGCTGATCGGTGTCTGGAAACCGAAGAAAGCCTTTTTGTATTCACCGATTGCATTATATAGCAGGATTTTATTGTCTTTAGGTACAGTAACAAAAATATTTTCATTATTATCAAGCGCTACTTTTTGTGGTTTTGACAGATTTTCTGTTATTGAACTGAGTTTCTCATGTTGAGGCATAACTGCATTGAGAATGTTTGGGGAAGCGAACAAAAAAAATGACAAGGTAAGCAGAGTTACGATAAAAATGTGTGTAATTCTAGCTAGTTTCATTTTTTCCCTCACACAGCAAAATACATATACTCATTTACTAATATTTAAAAGTCAAAACTGTCAGGTTGCTTTTCAACTGCATTTTAAATAGCAAATAGCATACCAACTTAAAGCCATTAAAAATAAAGACTTTTTATTCATACGATCCATTTGGTTGCTTTAAATAACACATATAGTGAGCGTTTTCACACAATTCATCTTCTATTTCTATTTTTCTATTTGATTTGGCAGCAGCATTGACTCTTGGGATAAGGATGAATTTTTGAGGAGAAAAGGGAATATGTCAACTTTCTTAACACTTCCCTCTCCATATCAGCATCTGAAATCCAACACACTAAGCAACGGTTAGGGCCATATAAATTTTGAAATCAGACAATAAGACACCTGTAACAAGCGATGAATCTACAATAAGGTCAACCATTCATTTTTTCAGCTTATATTCAAATATTTCAGTAGGAGCTTCTCTCCGATTGCAGTCTCCCGTGACATCCTGTTAAATCTCGTTAAAGTCAATAAGCAGATCAGGGGATTTGTCAGATGGTTACCTAAACGCCTACTTTACTGTAATTACTTTTTACAGTTTCTCGATTCTTTCTTTGGGCATTTAAGATCAAGTTATTTATCGCAGATTTCTACCTGTCTTAATATTCCATTGTTATAACAAATATAGGCAGTATATCAGGGGGCTCCTACAATAAGCAGGGATATTTTCCAGGAAGATATAATTTGTTGCTTGTTTGAGCTTCGGGCAGACGTAGCCTGCCCGGGTAATCTACAGTTATGGCCTTACATTCTTATTTTATTGCAAGAAGCTCCACTTCAAAAATCAGCGTTTCATTAGGACCTATACTCCTGCCTGCTCCCCGCTCTCCATATGCAAGGTCAGAAGGGATAAAAAGCTTCCACTTTGCTCCTGTCTTCATAAGCTGCAGGGCCTCGGTCCACCCCTTAATCACTCCTCCAACCTGGAATGATGCAGGCTGGCCACGTTTAAAGGAACTGTCAAATTCATTCCCGTCAATCAGAGTACCGCGGTAATGTACAGAAACCGTATCTGCGGATTCAGGAGTCTTGCCGTTGCCCTCTTTAATGACCTCATATTGCAGTCCGCTCTTCAGAGTAGTTACCCCTTTCTTCTTCCCATTCTTTGTCAGAAAGGCCTCTCCTTCTTTCTTTTTCTTTTCTCCCAGCTCCTTCATGCGGGTTGCCTGTTTTATCTGCATTTCCTTCTTGAAGTTCGCCATTGTTTCCTGGATTTCCTTCTCTGTTAACATCGGATTACTCCCGGTAAGCGCATCCTTTACTCCCCTGGAAAAAATATCGGGATCAACATCTATTGATTGGCCCTTCAGGTTGTTCCCGATATCCAGGCCGATAGTATAGCTGACCCTGTCCCGTTCAGTCTTTAAAACTGAATCTCCTTCAGCATAAATGGTCCCTGCTAAAAACAACACCCCAAATACAACTGCAATTAATCTCATTTATCCTCCATTCTTTTCAATAGGTTCTGTTTAGTAAAAATGTATTATAAGTACATACCTGTAAATTGTCTAATTAAGAAAAAAGCAGATTTTGTCTTAAAATGTAAACACAAATGTAATTCACTGAATATATATTAGTTTTGTGAGGAGCAGTTCAAACAGCCGGGTTTTCAGTATTTTTGCGGAAAATTATAAGAAAGTTATATTTTCTGCTGAAGAAGCTACCACATAAACCCGCTCGTTATTACCCTGCAAATCAGCCGGCTTAATAAAGAAGCCCTGGTCACCATAAGGATAGTGCGACGTATAACCAATCATAACTTCCCCGTCGATAAACTGTACCTTGACCTTATTTCCACCCCAGGGGATATAGTCTCTATAAGTATATTTGTAATCCTTGTCACCCTTAAAATTCTTAACGAAGAAAGCGGCCTTTAAATTTTCGAGATCAACTGTTACCATCTTACCAGTCAAAAGGGTCAGGTGAAAAGATGTCTTAGTGGGAGAAAAATTTCTGGTTGTTCCTTTCAGCAACGACTTGTTCTTTAATCTTAATACCATTCTTTGAATTACCATTTAGCCTCCATTGATTTCCCATTTATTTTCCATGCTTACTTTCATTGTATTACCAATTTGTCAGAAAAACTGTAATTCAAATCACACAGAACGAAAAGGACCCATTGAAAAAACAGATAAGAAAGCAGCCCGGTGCTGCGGCCCTCTTATTTCCCTCACAGTTCTTATACAAATTTCTCGCCCTTAGGTGGTGAATATGATAGACTAGTTTATAGAATTAATGTACTAACTATCGGGATAAGAATGTTTATTACTAATCTAACCAGAAGGTAAAAGAGATCAATGTCAAAAAAAATTCTTCTTGTTGATGACGAGCCAAGCATACTGCTCTCTCTGGAATTTCTGATGGAGCAGGAGGGATATGATGTGCACACTGCAACCGACGGCGATGAGGCATTGCAGTCTGTACGTGAAACATTGCCTGATCTTATACTTTTGGACATAATGATGCCAAAACGCGATGGCTTCGAGGTATGCCAGACAATCCGGGCCAACCCTGAATGGAAAGAAACTAAAATCATACTACTGACAGCAAAAGGACGAGAAGTTGATCGGGAAAAAGGGCTTGCGCTTGGTGCTGACGATTATATTACAAAACCATTTGCAACCCAGGAACTGATTAAAAAAGTAAACATGATCCTTGAAAGTTCCTCTTAGGACCGGGGCAAAAACAATCAGGTGTTTTTGACCCGGTCCCTGAGGTAAAGTGACCTCAAAGTCCTGTATTTATGAATAACAGAGTAAAATTCTGGAGCCTTTTTGCAAGCATAGTAGTCCTTGAAGTACTGCTCTTTGCCGGCAGCATATGGAACATCACTATATTATCAAAAGACAATCCCTTCCTCACATCCCGGATGATATTGTACGTCGGCGGCGGGATACTCCTCCTTACAGTAGCACTCGCAATATTCTGGGCAATTCTTGACAGAGACCTCTTTAAGCCCCTTGATACTCTCTCCCGGGGATCTGAAATCATAACAACCACAAATCCTGCCCATAAGCTTGAGTTGCCCGAATCTCATATGCTTGGAGATATACCAGAAAAGCTTCATAAGCTGGGAAAAGCACTGGACAAGGCAAAACATGAAATTGCGATAGCGTTGGCATCAGGCGCAGCAGAAATGGAACAAAAGAAGGCATGGCTCGAGATCATCCTCAAGAAGATACAGGAGGGAGTTGTCGTGTGTGACATGGACGGCAGGATTTCACTCTATAATCCTGCAGCACAGCGGCTCTTTAAAAACAGTGAGGCCCTGGGCTTGAGACGGTCACTTTACAGTATATGCACCAGGGCCCCCATTGAACACACTCTGGAAATGCTCCTTCACCGTCACTCTCTCGAAAAGAAAGAGATTGAAGCCCAGTTTGTTTGCGCCACGGTAGCTGACGGAACACTCCTCCATTGCCGTATGAGCCTCTTAACAGCAAAAGACAAAGTCAAGCCAGTTTTTATCATGACATTTGATGATGTGACCTATCAGGTTGATATTGTCAAGCGCAGAGATAATCTTCTCCGTTCTGCGGTTGATCATTTAAGGGCCCCGCTTGCCAGCCTTCGTGCTGCGGCTGAAAACCTGCAGGAATACCCGAGGATGGTCCCGGAGATGCGCAGCGCTTTTGAAAACATCATAGTGCAGCAAAGCATTATACTGACCAACCGCTTTGAATACATCACTAAAGAATGCCGCTCCCTTTATATAAGCCAATGGATATTGACCGATGTGTATTCTGCCGATCTCATCAACGGCATGTCCATGCGGCTGAAAAAAAGCAGGGGCCCCGTGACAAAAATAACCGGTGCTCCGCTCTGGCTTCGTGTTGACAGTCATTCAATAATGCTTGTAATGGAATTCCTGGCGCTTCGTATTCAAGCTCTATACGGGGTCCCGGAAATCGAAATTGAAGCGTTAATAGGCGACCGCCGGGTATATCTCGATTTCATATGGCATGGGAACCCGGTGCCGCATCCGGAAATTACCGAATGGATCAACCAGGTCCTTCCCGAGAGTATCGGATCGGTACGGGTAAAGGATGTACTCAACCGCCATGACAGTGATATCTGGAGCATGAAGCATAGACGGGAAGGGTTTGCCGCACTTCGTATGCCATTACCCAATTCCAAAAGACAGTGGGAAAGGCCGGAAGATAAGCTGCCGGAGCGGCCTGAATTTTACGATTTTGAGCTGATTGAAGAACAAATGGACATTGGCAGTATAATCGACCTGCCTCTTTCCACTCTGACATATATTGTCTTTGATACAGAAACAACAGGGTTACTCCCTTCACAGGGAGATGAAATCATATCCATAGCAGGCGTCAGTATTGTAAATCGAAGAATTGTAACCGGAGAAACCTTTGAGCGTATGGTTAATCCCCGCCGTCATATTCCAGAGAGTTCTCTCCGCTTTCACGGAATTACCGATGAAATGGTCAAAGATAAACCGACGATACAGAGAGTACTGCCCCAGTTCAAGACATTTGCAGGAGATGCTGTTCTTGTTGCGCATAACGCGGCCTTTGATATGAAATTTATCAGACTCAAGGAAAGGGAGTGCAGAGTAAAGTTTGATAACCCGGTACTTGATACCCTTCTGCTGTCAGTCTTCGTGCACGACCATGCTAATGATCACACACTAAACGCAATAGCCGTCAGGCTCGGGGTAGATGTTATAGGACGTCATACAGCACTGGGAGATTCTCTTGTCACTGCACAGATATTTGTGAAGTTGCTGGACCTTTTGAATGAGCGCGGCATAACAACACTGGGGGAAGCCCTTGATGCATCTAGAAAAATGTTTGAAATACGAAAACAACAGGCGCAATTTTAACATTCTATTTATTGCAGTACCTTTATCATCAGGGACGGCCTGAGAGTAACAGATGGAGAAGTAACCATGTCAGTAACAAAACGTCAGCGTGAACGATTAGCAGGCCTCCTGCTGTTAGGGCTCATAGCCATAAATTATCCATTGATGGCCCTGTTCAGTAAAACCGTTTTATGGTTCGGCATACCGGCTCTCTATTTATACCTTTTCGTATTCTGGGCCGTGTTCATCGGGCTGGCCGCTGCTATAATGGAAAAACGCGAACCGTCTGAATCCAATTCCAAACATAAGGGAACCGGAGATTCCGTCTGACATGTTACATGAATGGTTCATTCTGATCATCGCTTTTGCTTATCTCTCGCTCCTGTTTGCTATCGCTTACTATGGAGATAAGCGTGCAGATGCCGGGCGTTCAATAATCAGTAACCCGTATATCTATACACTGTCCATCGCCGTTTACTGCACAGCATGGACTTTCTACGGAAGTGTCGGCCGTGCGGCACAGACAGGAGTCGGGTTCCTGCCGATATATCTGGGGCCTACTCTCATTGCAGCCCTATGGTGTTCTATGCTGCGAAAGATAGTCAGGATTACGAAGGTCCACCGTATAACCACGATTGCCGACTTTATTGCTTCCAGATATGGTAAAAGCTCCCTGATGGGCGGACTCGTTACCATTATTGCCGTAGTCGGCATCATGCCGTATATTTCCCTTCAGCTCAATGCTGTTTCAACAAGCTTCAACGTCCTTCACCTCTATCCGGAATCCGCATCCTCCACATTAAGTGACGCACCACTATGGAAGGATACCGGCCTGTATGTAGCAATGATAATGGCAATTTTTTCCATTCTGTTCGGTACCCGGCATATAGATGCAACGGAAAGACACGAAGGGCTGGTTGCAGCCATTGCATTTGAATCTGTGGTGAAACTTCTAGCTTTCACATCAGTCGGTATTTTTGTGACATTTATTCTTTTCAGCGGACCGGGGGAGCTGTTCAAAAGTGCCATGCAGCATGTTGAGCTTAAAAAACTGTTCAGTATAGAAGCCATGTCAGGTGGATATACTTCCTGGCTGACACTTACATTCCTGTCCATGAGTGCGATCATGTTTCTCCCGCGGCAGTTCCATATACTGGCAGTAGAAAATGTGAATGAGGCCCATCTTAAAAAGGCGCTCTGGCTCTTCCCTCTTTACCTGCTTGCGATAAATATTTTTGTCCTTCCCATATCCTTTTCAGGACTGCTGCATTTTCACGGCAGTCCGGTCAATCCGGATACTTTTGTGCTTACTCTGCCGCTCGCTCACAATCAGGAATTACTGGCGCTGTTTGTATTTCTTGGCGGTCTGTCAGCTGCAACTGGCATGGTAATCGTCGCAACTATTGCCCTGTCAACAATGATATGCAATGATCTCGTAATGCCTGTTCTCTTGCGTGTCAGGACACTTCAGTCAGAAGACCTGAGCCGTGTACTGATCGCGATCCGGCGCGGCAGCATTATAGGGGTACTGCTTCTCGGCTATCTGTTTTTTCATTTTATCGGTGAATCATACGCACTGGTCACCATCGGCCTTATGTCGTTTGCAGCAGCAGCACAATTTGCCCCCCCGATTCTGATCGGTATTTACTGGAAAGGAGCAAGCAAGATTGGAGCAATGACCGGTCTTCTTGGTGGGTTTCTGATGTGGATCTACACCCTCCTGCTCCCTTCATTCGCAAAGTCAGGATGGATATCCGCATCGTTTCTATCAGAGGGACCTTTCAGGATCAAACTGCTTGCACCGTACGCATTATTTGGTCTTGATATGTTCGATCCTCTGACGCATTCAGTTTTCTGGAGCATGCTTTTTAACATAGGATTGCTGATCAGCGTTTCTTTATTCAGCCGGCAGAATGCTTTCGAACAGCTCCAGGCCACGCTCTTTGTCGACGTCTTCAGGCAGAATATTGATGCAGGAGAAACACGTCTCTGGAGCGGCACATCAACCGTTGCGGAAATAAAGGACCTTGTGGCGCGCCTCGTCGGGCATATACGTGCAGAAAGGTCATTTACCGAATACGAAAGAAAACGCGGCATCACACTGGATATAAATGCCCAGGCAGACGCAAACCTTGTGGACTTTGCTGAACGCGAGCTGTCCGGTGCAATAGGCTCTGCTTCTGCACGGGTCATGGTCTCATCCGTAGTTCAGGGAGAGGCCCTTAGCATGGAAGGGGTAATGAAGATACTCGATGAAGCATCACACGTTATAGAATACAGCCATAAACTGGAGCAAAAATCGCGCGAACTGGAAGACGCGTCAAAAGAACTGCAGGAGGCCAATGAGCGCCTTAAAGAACTTGACCGCATGAAGGACGAATTTGTCTCTATTGTAAGTCATGAACTACGGACACCCCTGACCGCTATCCGGGCACTAACAGAAATACTTCATAACAATCCTGAACTGGACAGGGTAAAACGCCAGCAGTTTCTGGGAAATGTGGTCAAGGAGTCCGAAAGGCTTTCACGCCTTATAAACCAGGTGCTGGATGTTGCCAAGATCGAAGCAGGCACAGCTGAATGGGCACTGGAGCAGGTAGACCTGAGAGAGCTTATTGAAGAAGGGCTTGTCACAACCGACCATCTTTTCATTGAAAAGTCCGTCACCCTGAAAAAAGAACTCCCGACAGAACCGGTCCCTGTTATGGTAAACCGCGACAGACTGGTACAGGTAGTCATCAACCTGCTGTCCAATGCAGTTAAGTTCTGTGAAAAAGGAAGCGGCCTGGTAAATATAAAAATGCAGACAGAAGACAGTACCGCAAGAGTAGAAGTGACCGATAATGGTCCGGGCATACCTGCTTTAGAACAGGAAAAGATCTTTGATAAATTTCACCAGATAAAAGACAGGACAAAGGGAAAACCGATGGGAAGCGGCCTTGGACTTTCAATCTGCCAGCACATAATAAAATATCACGGCGGAAAAATCTGGGTCAAAAGCAGCATGGACATGGGTGCAAAGTTCATCTTTACACTGCCCAGACATGAGACAAAGCCGGACTAATGACAAAATTAAACAGCCAGTATTATTCTCTCATGCCCGGTCTGGGTGAACACTATGCTGCGTAATAATTAAACCTAGCTATGCAGTCCCGGCCTGCAGTAACGGTAATACAGTTTCAGTTCATAGGATTCTATTTTTCCCATGATCTTCTTGTCTTCATTAAGAATATGTCCTGCAAACCATTCCTGCATTATATATTCAAGGTTCATTTCGAGAACATTAAATCCTTCACCGATACTCAGCACCTTATCCATCTCTTCAAGAATTTTCTGATGTTTCTGCTTATGCTCAGACGCTTCAGCATATGATATTTCAGCCATAAACTTTTCTTCATGCTCAAAGTGATGTGTCATATAATCATACAGTTCCTGCACCAGTCCCTTGATCCTCTCCGAATTTATCCGGGGATTGCCTATAGCAAATATCTGATTGGCAATATCAAAAAGCTTTTTGTGCTCAAAGTCAATTGCATTATGCCCAAGGCAGTATTCATCTTTCCATAAAAGTTTTGAATCCATCTTACCTCCATTAGTATTAACTGAAATTCACCCTGATATTAATATCGGATTTCAGCTTTGTATTCTTAAATTCATGTCTGTCCCGGTTTTATAAGCCAGTTTTTCCGAACGGCATGAGAAAGCAGATAAGATTAAACAAATAAGGCAGGCAATAAAGATACTTGTCAATAATCTCGTAATTTTGTATCCTTCTGATAGATAATAGTAATTTCAGTATATTTTTACAGGATCGGCATTTTTGCAAAATGCAAAATATAAAGCATATAAAAATTATCGTACCGCTCCTTGCTGGAGCAGATAAAAACTTAACGCAGCATCCAACAAGTACGGTACCTTATTGATGAAACTGGACATTCCGGTAATAGGGATCCTGAGAGGCGTGGACTCCGCTTTTTTCCGAAGCGTAATGGATGCCTCGTTCGCTTCAGGCCTGCAAGCAATCGAAATCACAATGAATACTGAGCATGCCCTGAAAACAGTATCTGAAAACAGGTCATCCATTGCTCCCGGAAAACTCCTGGGAATAGGAACCATCAGGAATCTCAATGAAGCAAAAAAGGCCGTGGGTGCCGGCGCCATGTTTCTGGTCACCCCGAATACGGACACAGAAGTAATTAAGTATGCCCGTTCCCGGTCCGTCCCCGTGATATCCGGAGCACTCTCTCCGACAGAGGTATACACTGCCTGGTCTGCCGGGGCTGAAATGATAAAGGTCTTTCCATGCCGGACATTCGGTCCACAGTACATCAGAGAACTCTTCGGTCCTTATGATCAGATCCCTTTAGTCGCGGTGGGCGGCGTAAATATTGACAACGTTAAGGAGTATTTTGAAGCCGGGGCCAGAGCTGTCGGAGTAAGTTCTTCACTTTTCGGCAGCAATGCACTGAAGGAAAAGGACATCGGTGAAATCGCGCAGAATGTTAAAAAATTTCTTAACCTTTGCCCTGATGGGAAAAAATAAACTATAATACTTACTTCAAAATAAGAATTTACCAATTATTAAAGGAGATATAAAATGTTCAGACCGGAAATCAAAGTTATAGATTGTACAGTACGTGACGGCGGCTTAATGAATAAGTGGCAATTCGACGATAATTTTGTTACGAAAGTGTATACAGCACTGTCCGAAGCAGGTATTGATTATATGGAGATCGGGTATCTGAGTTCGGAGTCCGCGTTTTCACGGGATGAGGTAGGGCCCTGGAAATTTTGTGCTGAAGAAGATATTCAGCGCGTTATCGGTAAAAGCGAAAAGAAGATCAAGCTTTCTGCAATGGCCGACATCGGCCGGATTGAGTATGACGACATCCCGCCTAAATCCGAGAGTTCCCTGGATATGATACGGGTTGCATGTTATGCACACCAGACAGATGCTGCAGTTGATCTGGTACACCACTGTATTGACAAAGGATATGAGACGACCATTAATCTCATGGCAGTTTCGACCGTGGGCCTCCGAGAGCTGGATGAAGCGCTTGACGATCTTGCAAAAAGCAAGGTCCCGATTATTTATGTCGTGGACAGCTTCGGTGCTTTCTATTCAGAAGACATTGAGTCACTCGCAAAAAAATACATGGAACGGCTGCCCGGAAAGACTATCGGAATCCATTGTCACAACAATCAGCAACTGGCTTTTGCAAACACAATATCAGCAATCATTTCCGGCGTCAATTATCTCGATGCCAGCCTATACGGAATTGGACGCGGAGCGGGAAACTGCTGCCTTGAACTGCTCATATCTTTCCTGAAAAATCCCAAGTTCAAAGTGCGACCGCTTATCGAGGCAATTGAAGCCGAGATCCTTCCATGGCAGGAAAAAATCGATTGGGGATATTATATCCCTTACATGATAACCGGGACAATGAACCAGCATCCGCGTACTGCAATGGCACATATGGAGTCGGATAAAAAAAATAAGGTCACTCAGTTTTTTGACCAGACAACAAGCGCCACTTAACTGGAATAATTGATTTACTCAAAATAGAAGTACTGCCGGAGAAGCCCTCAATCCCCTAAATTAAGGGCTTCCCCGTTATGTGGGAGTACTAACGGCCCTTAAATCAAATGAAACGCACAGGCAAATCCATCGATCACTTTCTCTATGTCTTCTTTTGTTGCAACTGTTGAAGAAAGCCCAAAATCAGAATATACAACCTTTCCTGTAGCGCCTGAACGGCAGGCAACCCCGATGGAATGTACAACACCCCTGCCTTTTGGTATCTGTGAGGCAAGAAGGTCCCTGAATGTCTGATGAACAATACATAGAGGATGAAGTATTGCCTCATTCTTGAATTTATCCATATACTCCTGGGGTATCCTGGACCAATAGTCCGGAAATTCCCCGTCTGTTTGAAATTCCGGGAAGAGTGGTACGGACGGGCACTCATTCAATATTATCAGGTCCTTTTCCCTAAAGCCGGTACCCTCAAGCTCGACCAGCGGAGATTTTCCATTTTCATAGTCGCTGTAAAAGGATTCTATGTTTTCGTAATTGATGATGTTGAAATACTCCCTCGCGATTTCCCTGGCAAACCTTCTCAGCATGACAACCTTCTCAACAATATCTGAATCCGATTCCAGGATCTTTTTAATATCATTCTTCTTCTCTCTTACGAGTCTTGTAAATAAACATTCTGCTGGCATTATGCAGTCACCTCCTTGCCGGTTGTCATCTCTTCGGTGGAAATTTCCTCAGATGACAGTACCTCAGTCTCATGCTCCTCAATTTCCGGCTCATGATTTACCTGCTCCTCTGTTTCCGATTCACCGGCTTCCAGCAGCCTGAACTTATCAACCGATGAAAGCAGTTCCTTGGAAGAGCCGGAGAGCTTTCCTGATATGCTTTCAGAATCCTGCACAAGCCTGAGCAGATCAAGTGAAATACGGTTAACATTCTCCATTGAAAGAACGACATCGCTGGTCATTTTTCTCTGTGTCTGTGAAAGAGGCAGAATCTCTGAAACAATTTCTCTGGATTTCTCTACAGCATCCGTAATTTCGCTAAAGGAGGATTTAGCCTCTGAAGCAAGGTCCGACTGCTTTTCAACTATTTCCGTTTCTTCTTCAAGCGAGCTGGTTATCTCACCCGCCTCTGTCTGTATTGAATGAATAATGCTCGTGATGTCCCTGGTGGCCTCTGCTGAACGGTCCGCAAGGTTTCTGATCTCCTCTGCAATAACCACAAAGCCTTTACCCGCTTCTCCTGCTCTTGATGCTTCAATAGATGCATTCATCGAAAGAAGGTTCGTCCTGGATGAAATATCTCCGATCATACCGGAGATAGTGCCGATCTCAATAATCCTCTCTGAAAACATTTTCATCTTTTTGTTGATCTGCTGCACTGTGGCCCTTATGAGCTGCATACCCTCAATACTCTTTGTGACCAGCTCTCCCCCTTTTTGTGCGGCATCAACCGCCTTAATCGATAATCCAGTGGCATCCTGGGTCTTTTCCGAGATCTCCAACGTAGCATGGGCAGTCTCATCAACCGCTTCCGTAGCATTTCTCAGCTGAACCATCTGTGTCTCTGAACCGTCCGCCATATTCTTCAACAGATCTAGTGTGTTAGAACTGTCCTCTTCGAATTCCCTGGCAGTAGACCTTACATCTGTTATGAGCATCGAAAGCTCTTCTGTCATCATATTGAATGCATCAGCTATTGAGCCGAAAACATCTGTAGTAACAGGTGCCTTCTTGGTAAAATCACCATCTGATGCAGTACTCACTACCTCCAGAAAGTTGATAACATTCTCCTGGTTCTTTGCATTCTCTTCTTCAATCCGCGTGTATGCATTAATTTTCTCCATAGTTTTGTTAAAAATAGTGGATATCTCTCCGAATTCATCGGATGAATTAACAGAGATAGCATTTGTTTCACCGCTGCCGACCGCTATGATTCCGTTCATCAGATCATTAAGTGAACCGGATATTTTTCTGATAATAAGAAAGCCGATTCCTCCGCCCAATAATGTCAAAGCGGCTGCCGCAAACAGAAAGACGGAGAGAGGATTCTGCCACAGAAAAGACACTTCGCTTCCTCCTGCAACTCCAGCCCGGTAAATGACGTAACTTCCTGCGACGCCTACTGCAATCAATGTAAAAACAAACAGTGTGACAACCCTCATCAGTTTTACTCTTATATTCATATTCAAACTCCTTTTTACTCTTATATTCATATTCAAACTCCTTTGCATTTTCCACCTGCTAATACAGGATGTATTATTTTCAATAAATTTCAACCTGCTTAAAGACAGAGATATTCAGCCCTTTTATAAAATACTGAAAATGTCCCCGGGCCCAATAAGTTTTAATAATATAAAGCCCTGGCTTTTCCCCATTACCGTCCCACTTCAGAACTACATTAGCAGCACGTAACAAGGCTGTCTTTAATATGTCACAAATCCATGTCCTAACATATTTCTGCAGTCAGTCCACCGTCATACTTATCCGCTCCGGAGCAAAAACAGTATTCCGTTCACTGCTGCCTGACAATGTTAAAAACTGAAGCTTTACACTTTTTGAAAAAAGTTTTAAGCCGTCAATATAAATGTATATCGATTCTTTCAGAAAAAAACTTTAGGTTTATTTAAGGAAGGCAGGAAAAAAATTACAAGAGGTACCACCTGAGAATATCATATCCCCAGAAAAGGCTTATAAAAGCACCCAGCGCAAGATATGGCCCGAAGGGAATTCGTGCCCCCCACTCTTTCCCCTTTATCAAAATAAGCGATATTCCTATGATCGAACCAAAAAGACTTGCGAGAAAAGCAGTAAGCAATATACCTTTCCAGCCTAAAAGCCCCCCGGCCATGGCCATCATCTTTATATCTCCTCCCCCCATCGCATCCTTTTTAAAGACAGCCTTTCCAAGCACTGCAATGAGATAGAAAGAACCTCCGCCGGCCAGGCAGCCAGCTACAGACGCTTTAATTCCTAAAAGGTTTCCTGGTAACAGGGGGTCAGGCAATATGGTAGAACCCAGGACAATAGCGATAGGAATCCCAGGCAGGGTTATGCTGTTAGGAATTATCTGATGCTCCAGATCAATAAGAAATATCACGACAAGCGAGGATACAAAAACCAGGTAGGATAGAAGGACCCATGGAGAACCGTAGCCGACTCTGTACAACACCACGACGTACAACACAGCATTAATAAATTCTATCAGGAGATATTTAACCGAGAGTTTAGTACCGCACGACCTGCACCTGCCCATCAGAATAATGTAACTCAGTATCGGAATATTATCATAAAATTTAATAGGAGTCCCGCACGAAGTACACCGTGAAGACGGACTGACAACGGACAACCCTTCAGGTATCCGATATATACATACGTTCAGGAACGACCCTATTATGAGACCAAAAACAAAGACCAGTATATATATCATTATTCCGGAATCTTATTAATGCTCCTGGCCCGGTCCTTATAATCTGCCTTTGCTTCCTGCAGGTTCCTTATTTCATCGATGGCCTGCTGCACAATAAAATCCTGGAACACATCTTTCTTTGCATCCCCGGGCTTTCCCTTCAACTCAATAACTCTCTTGCCGATGTCACCGTACAAGCCGTCAATTTTATCTTCAAGTTTACCGCTTGCATAGAGAAGCTTTACAACAGACGTCTCAGCCCTCGTCCTCTCCGCAACAAAAGTTGCAATCCACTTAATACGGTTCAGGCCCGTGGCCAGGCTTTTTCTAACATTTTCTTTCATAAAAACCCCTTTCTTTCAATTACGAATTACGAAAAAAAAGAAAAAACTTGTATTGCTGTTGATTCGTAATTCGTAATTGATAATTGTCGTTTCAGCTTTTTATCAATTCCAGCCTTCCCATCCATTTCTCCTCAAGTACTTCTTTAAGCAGTGGATGGCCTTTTAAATCAGGTTCTGTATCTATCAGATCAAACGCATCTTTTCTTGCCGACTCGAGCACTCCTATGTCCCTTATTACATTTGCTACTTTCAGATCAGGCATACCTGATTGACGGGTACCGAAAAAATCTCCCGGACCCCTTATTGCAAGGTCCTCCTCAGCTATTTTAAACCCGTCTCCCGTGGATTCCATTGCCTTCAACCGTCTCTTTGCCTCCTCGCTGAAAGGGGGGTACGCCATAAGCAGACAGTGCGAGTCATACCCGCCCCTCCCTATCCTTCCCCTCAGCTGGTGCAGCTGCGACAGACCGAATCTTTCGGCATGCACTATGAGCATCAGAGAAGCGTTCGGAACATCTATGCCGACTTCGATAACCGTAGTCGATACAAGCATCTCGATATTGCCCGATTTAAACTCGGTCATCACGGATTCTCTGTCATCATGGTGCATTTTACCATGAACCAGACCAATTTTCCTTTCAGGGAAAATATTTTTAAATGCCTCTGCACCGTCTATAGCGGATTTAAGATCAAGCTTCTCTGATTCTTCGATCAGTGGATATACAATATATACCTGCCTGCCCTTTGAAAGTTCTCCCTTAATCATCGAAAGTACCCTGTCCTTTTGAGACGGAAAAAACACGTTTGTAATAATTGGCCTCCTGCCTGCGGGCAATTCATCTATTATCGATATATCAAGGTCTCCATACAGTGTCATTGCCAGTGTCCTCGGTATCGGGGTCGCGGTCATGATCAGGATGTCCGGATTAAATCCCTTACTCCTGAGACTTGCCCTCTGGACCACACCGAACCTGTGCTGCTCGTCAATTATCGCCAGACCGAGTTTACTGAATTTCACATACTCCTGTATTAGCGCATGCGTTCCAATAATAATCTGCGCTTGACCCTCTGCTATCTCATCAACAGGTTTCTTTTTAGTGCTTGAGGTCAGCAGCACAACCTTCAGGCCGAGCTCCTCTACCATCTTATGAATATTTATAAAGTGCTGCTCCGCGAGCAGTTCGGTAGGCGCCATAAGGCACGCCTGATAACCGTTCCCGACAGCATTGAGCATTGATACGAGAGCAACCACTGTCTTGCCGCAACCCACATCGCCATGCATCAGCCTGTTCATCGGCAGTGGTCTCTGCATGTCCTCTCTTATCTGTTCGAGGACCCGTTTTTGCGCAACCGTAAGTTTGAAGGGAAGTTTTTCCAGAAAGGTATTGATCAACTTATTATTGTTCTTAAAACTTATCCCCTTTTCCTGAGTCTCCCTTTTTTTCAGCAGCGCAAGTCCCAGCTCCAGGAGAAAAAACTCATCAAAGATCAGACGCCTGTGTGCAGGACTCATGCCTTTGTTCAGTTTGCTCACATCAGTAAACTCATCAGGGAAGTGGGCCTCCTTCACCGACCATTTTAGTGAAGGGAGGTCATTTTTACTGAGAATCTCTTCAGGCAGATAATCCTCAATTATAAAGGAATATGCATCTATTGTATTGAACAGGAGCGTCCTGAGCTGTTTTGGGGATATCCCTTCAGTCGCCTTATAAACAGGGACAATTCTTGATGTATGGACAAGTTTGTCTTCTGTTCCGAAGAGCTCAAAGTCGGGGTTCTCCATTTCGAGGCCGATTCCGGTATATGGATTGCCTTTTACCATACCGCTCAAAATGACCTTCTGTCCCTTTGAGAAGTACCTTTTCAGAAAGGGCTGGTTGAACCATTTGGCTTTCAGAAAACCTGACCCGTCAGTAACCGTAAGCTCAAAGATCTTCATCCGCTTTCTGGGAGTCGTAATAATATTTACCGATTCCACCTCACAGAGCGTAGTCTCGTGATTACCGTAACCGAGGCTGCATATTTTTTTCAGGTTTTTTCTGTCTTCATAGCGCCAGGGGAAGTGGGAAAGGATGTCTTCAATGGTATGAATACCAAGACGTCCCAGAATTTTGGCGCGGGCAGGTCCAACTCCTTTTACATACTGGACAGGGGTATCCTTTGATATCTGCGCACCAGAATCCGGAGTACCTCCAGCAGTAACTTTATTAGTCCTCCTGTTCATCCTCAGAGTGTTGGTCCTCTTCGTCCGTTTGAGCTTCACTCTGGAGCTCATCACTGAGCTGCGTTTCGATCTCTCCCCTTCTCATCTTGTTATACTCTGTATCACTTATTATATCGATGTCCCAGCCCGTAAGCTTCATCGCCAGTCGCACGTTCTGTCCCTTTTTCCCGATTGCAATAGAAAGCTGCTGATCACTCACGACCACCATCGCGGATTTTTCTTCTTCATTAATCCCGATACTCTCAACAACCGCAGGACTCAATGCCTTGGCTATCAGCACACGCGGGTCATCTATCCAGGGTATGATATCTATCCTTTCACCCCTTAACTCCCTTACTATGGACTGTACACGTGTACCTTTCATGCCCACACATGCGCCCACGGGGTCAACCATCTGGTTCGCTGAGGATACTGTGAGTTTTGTCCTCTCACCAGCCTCCCTCACGATCTCCTTTATGGTAACAAGGCCTTCATAAATTTCAGGTATCTCCATCTTGAAAAGCTCGGCAACAAAGTTCGGGTGTGACCTTGAAAGAAGGATTACCGGACCCTTTGCTGTCACCTTAACTTCTTCGATATACGTCCTGACCGTCTCTCCTCTTTTCAGGTTCTCTGTAGGCAGAGTAGATTTTATCGGCAGAACAGCTTCAGCCCTTCCCAGAGCAACAAAATAGCTACCCTTTTCCTTCCTGATTACCACACCGCTTACAATCTCTCCGGCCCTGTCTTTATACTCCTCAAAAATAGCCTCTTTCTCAGCCTCTCTTACCCGCTGAAACAGGACCTGTTTTGCAGTCTGGGCCGCAATCCTGCCGAAGTTCTCAAGGGATATGGGAGACTCGACCGTATCGTCAACTTTTTTGGAAGAATCAATTTTTTTCGCATCCTTCAGCGATATCTCCTCATTGGAGTTTTCGACCTTTGCAACAACCATTTTCAATGCATTCATCTTAATTTCACCGGACTCATGGTCAATCGCAATATTTATCTCAACCTGAAGGCCATATTTTTTTCTCACTGCAGATAAAAGGGCTGATTCAAGGGTCCCGATAATGGATTCCTTGGGTATCCCTCTCTCTTTACTCATTTGTTCAATAATATGAATAAGTTCACGATTCATTTATACTTCCACCTCCAGTCTTGCCCTCGAGATATTGTCATAACGTATATTAATCCTCATGTCCTTAGGCAAGAGAAGAGCCAGCTCATCATCTCCTGCTTCGACAAGTTTACCGACAAAAAAAGTCTCCCCTTCCACGGGATCATTTGTAATAACCCTGACCATATTGCCTGAGTACCTCTTAAAGTCCTTTATGCTCTTTAACGGCCTGTCAAGTCCGGGTGATGACACTTCCAGAACGTAAGAATATGGAATCGGGTCCTCAACATCAAGGACAGCCTCAATCTCACGGCTTACCTGTGTACAATCATCAATATTAACTCCGTTCTCCCTGTCAATAAAGACCCTTAAAAGAGCCTTCCCCTTCATCATGCTGAATTCAAGATAATCCAGCTCAATACCGAGGGCATTTATCACCGGCTCTATTATTTTACTAATGTCATTTTGTAACTCATTAATAGTCTTTTTCATATAAAAAACAAAAGAGTGGGTAAACCCACTCTTCAATAAACGGCCAAGGTATGATTAATTCTAAAAAACTAGAAAAAGAATACCATTTTTATGATAAAAAAACAAGAGGCACCGGGGCACGGGATATAATTAGTACTTGGGCGTGCCCTCTGGTACCGGTGCTGTTTCATCCGGGTTAAAGCCGGTTTCTCCGGAGATGCTGCAGATGTTTTTTTCCTTAATTTTCCAGGTGTTTCAGCCTTTTTACAGCCTGCGGCAAACAGCATCATTCCTGAGATTATGAGGCAGCATCTTAATATCATTATTGTTTTCACGATCTTTTTCTCCAGGATCCAGATTTAGCCCTGATTACTTTGTTTTTTCAATAACTTTCAACACATGTCGAACCTGGATATGGATTATTACATATTATCAATATACAGGCGTCCTGAAAATATCAATTTGTTATCACCGGAGCAATCCTTCCGTGCCTCCCTGACGGCAGACAGGGTTGCCGTATTTGTGCGACTATTGCAAACCGGGTAAGGGCATGGCGCGTCATGCCCCTGCGTTATTGTATAATATCCGAAATTAGATAATCAGGGAGGTCCACTATGGCAAAAGTTGTAATCTTACTGGCCGATGGTTTCGAAGAGCTTGAAGCAGTGGCCATTATTGATGTGCTGCGAAGGGCGGAGATAGAGATTGTGTCAGCGGGTCTTAATGAAGGGCCTGTATCGAGTGCCCGTAATGTTAACGTTATACCCGATACGGTAATTGATACGATTTCATCGGATGATTTTGATATGCTTGTCCTGCCTGGAGGCATTCCCGGTTCTGATAATCTGAATGCTGATGAAAGGGTAATAAACCTCATAAAGGATTTCAACACTAAAGGAAAAATAACAGGAGCGATATGTGCCGCACCGTATGTCCTTGCCAATGCCGGCATTCTGGACGGCAAACGCGCAACATCCTATCCATCCTTCAGGGACAAACTCGGTTCAGCAGTCTATGAGGAAAAAACCGTTGTAGAGGACGGCAACATACTGACCAGCAGGGGACCGGGAACAGCATTATGTTTCGGGCTGGCCATTGTTGAAAAATTTGCGGGAAAAGAGAAGGCAAAACAGATTAAAGAGGCAATGCTTATTCAGCAGGTTTGTGATTGATTTTTTTCAAAGTGTCTACTTTTTTCTCTCTTTTATAGAGTAAATGAAGAGGCCCGGTATATCCCTGTTTGTTATCTCTTTATACCGGGACAATACTTCCGGAGTATCTGTTGAGTCACCCCAGAAAAAATAATAGTCAATATTATACTTTTCAAATTCACGTTCCAGTTCCCTGTCGCTGATATTCTCCCGGGGCTGACCAAAGTACCGGCCCTTTAACCAGTATGAAAGTCGGAATGTCCTGTGCCATGAGTCATACACTGTGTGCTGTTCCTTTTGCACATTTGAAGCAATATTGCCATCCAAATCATAGCGTCGGTCCAGTTCTTCACCAAGATCGTGCATGCTCCTGTTCAGGTTGTTTCTGCTCATATCAATGGATGTCTTCAATGGTGTTGCAATAAATGAGAGCAGAAATATGGTCATCAATATATTTTTCATAAGATCGCTCCTGAAAAAAACGCTCTTAAATAATTCATTAAGCACCCTGCCGCCCATCAATAGGAGGAGGATATTAACAGGCCACAAATATCTTATCTCAAAGTGAAAGGGCATGTATCCGCCGGTATACAAAGCAACTGTCAGGAGCGGGTATAAAAGGTCGGGTCTGTCAAAAAGGGTGCGGACGGGCTGAAAGAATATCAGCAGTATATATGCAATAATAATTGCAACTGAAAGCCTGGAAAAAGATTCGTATATCCTGATCCCCTCAAAGATATTCTGCAATAAATTCCCGAGGTAGTGCTTCAGCAGACTCCGGGACTCAAGAGGATTCCAGGTCTTTTTCCTTGCATAAGTCGGGTCCTCGTATATAACAAACGCCGTATCATTAGGTGGGGCAAAAAACCCCTCAAAAAAAATAGGGTCACCCTTTTCCAGTGTATTATGTTCTGACCCGGGTCCGAGAGAAGCAAATACGCCCCTGCCCTGATTTGAAAAAGTCAGGTGGTCGTACTTATTGCTGATTAATGCAATCCAGACACCGCTGATCAGCACAAACACAACAAAACCTGCCGCAGCATTGCGAATCACATTCTTCCTGTGGCCTGCAGAGCTCTGCGCAAAATAGTGGCATACATTGATAAGCATAAAATGGGAAATAAAAAACGGGAACCCGTAAGGCTTTGAATAATATGCCAGCCCGCCAAGTATCCCACACGTCACTGCATGGAACACCTTTTTCGGATAGTCCCTGCTGAATACAACATTAAAATAGTAAACAAGCACGCACAGGAGCAGGAAATCCATAGGTTCTATCAGTGATACGAACAGAAGGACCGGCACAAGAGCAGCCAGTATGATGCATCTAATTGTCTCACTCATCTCAAACTTGTAAGACAGCCTCCAGATGCCCGTTATCGTGAACAGTCCTAAAAACAGATGCATTGTGTTAATTGCATACACATGAGTAGCGCCCACGTACAGAAACGGAACAAGCAGCCAGGAAAGCAGAGGTCCCCAGTAGCCGTTGATCGCATTTGCAAAGTCACCCCGGAGGTATTTCTCTGCAATGCTCAGATACAGTGTGGCATCACCTGTCAGCCTCTGGTAGTGGCAGCAGGAAATTATTAACACTGCATAGATTGTGAGGGAGGCAATGAGTACACCAGTGCTTGACCTGAATCTGCTTTTAGTACTCGTCATAATTTCAGCCTACATTTCATGACGTCCAGTAACCTTCATCGGTATGACGGACTTTAACAGCGCCCGGGGTAATGACATGATACCTTAATGCAGAATATTATACCAGCGGCAAATATAGAGAATACCCCTCTCTCTGATTTCTCACCGGAAATTTTTATTGAAATAGAACTGCTATCATTGTAAATTAACATTTAAGCCACAGATATGGCGTGAAGTGAATGGCTAAAGGAGGACTTGTTCAATGATACACATTGAAGATATCAGAAATGCCCACGAAAAAATCAAACCCTATATTCATCAGACTCCTTTAATGCATTCAAATTCATTTTCCCGCTTAACAGGCGCAGATGTGTACATAAAGACGGAGAACCTCCAGAAGACAGGGTCATTCAAGGTAAGGGGCGCCTTCAATAAGATAATGAATATAAGCGGGGATAAAGTAATTGCAGCTTCCATGGGAAACCATGCGCAGGGGGTCGCATTTGCTGCCGGAATTCTTGGTAAATCTGCGAAGATTGTTATGCCGCTAAATGCCCCTATCGTAAAACAGGAGGCAACAAAAGGGTATGGTGCGGAAGTCCTGATTCACGGACAGAGTTTTCAGGAAGCGCTCGACTTTGCCGTATCTCAAAAGGATTATACCTTTATTCATGCATATGATGATGAAGCAATTATTGCAGGCCAGGGAACAGCCGGTCTCGAAATTATGGAGGATGCTGAGGATATAGATTGCGTTATTGTTCCGGTTGGCGGGGGCGGACTTATTGCCGGAATTTCAACGGCAGTCAAATCACTCTCACCCGAAACGGAAGTTATCGGCGTTCAGACCGAATCCGCGGCATCCGCTTATTTCTCTTTCAGGGAAAAGAAGATAACCCGGAGGTCTCCGATGTCTACTCTTGCAGACGGCATAGCAATAGGCCAGGTCGGCAGCAGGACGATGGAACTCATCAATACATATGTAGACGATATAGTCATGGTTAGTGAGGATGCTATTGCAAGGGCAATACTGCTTTTTCTCGAACGGAACAAGCTTGTTGTCGAAGGCGCAGGTGCCGTCCCGCTTGCGGCCTTAAAGGAGAATAAGGACAGGTTCAGGGGAAAACGTGTTGTTCTGGTTGTGAGCGGCGGCAATATAGATTTTACGCTTATTGACAAGATAATTAATAAAGGACTTGTATCAAGCGGAAGGATCGGGACCTTTGATGTCATTGTCAAAGATATACCCGGCAGTCTTCATGCTATCACAGGATTAATAGCATCAAACAGGGGCAATATCCTAAATGTTGTCCATGACAGGTTTGCAGAAGGCCTTCCAATAGGACAGGCAAAACTTGTTTTCACAGTTGAGACAAGAGGCAAGAAACATCTGGATGAAATCATTTCCATGCTCGCGGAAGAAGGCTATGAATTGAGATTGGAACAGGAAATGCAATAAATTAGTGAGATAAAGATTAAGAGCGGAAATTATCTACAAGTTTTATATAGTTTGACGACTTTTCTACCAGCTCAATTCCCATGCCGCGGCACGCATGGCCTTTCGCTATTATCCTTCTGACTTTAACAGGGACCTTTAAACCCGTTTTTCTGAGGAGTATCTCAAAATATATATGTCCCATCTCCGGGGCTGATCCGTACCTGCTGTTCTTCTGCAATTTTTTGATAAAGATACACCCCGGTCAATTTAAAGATTTGCCCGGTGCCATATACCTGTAATACGGGATATGCATCTGCCTGATAAGATGGTAACTTTATCTATAAGTTTATCTGTTAACTGCCGAACAAGGAGGTCATGATGTCAAAGTACAGAAAGAACTTACCGCAGCAAAATGGTGATGTATTCCTCACTGACGGCGGACTCGAAACCACTCTGATTTTTCACAACGGTGTTGAGCTGCCGGACTTTGCAGCCTTTGATCTTTTGAAAAATAATGCCGGCCGCAAACACCTTTATAAATACTTTTCCGACTATGCCTCAATTGCCAGGGAAAACAATGTGGGGATTGTTCTTGAGAGCCCTACATGGCGCGCCAACCCGGAATGGGGCAAAAAACTTGGCTATTCAGGTAGAGATCTCGCAAGAATGAACCGCAGGGCCATTGATCTTCTGCAGGATATCAGAAAAGAATATGAAACCGAAAAAGCCAGGATAGTGATCAGCGGCTGCATCGGGCCGCGGGGGGACGGCTACAAGCCCGATGATAAAATGAACGAGCAGGAAGCCGAGCGATATCATGCTGTGCAGATTAAGACTTTCAGCGACACGAATGCTGACCTTGTATCTGCTTTTACCATAAGTTATGCAGAAGAAGCGATCGGTCTTGCACGAGCAGCCAGGTCAGCAGGCATACCGGTGGTCATCTCCTTTACAGTTGAGACAGACGGGAAGCTGCCGTCAGGTCAGACACTTAAGGAGGCCATTGAACAGGTGGATGCTGCCACAGATAATGCCCCGGTATATTATATGATCAACTGTGCACATCCTGCTCATTTTGAGGATGCGTTATCTTCCGGAGAGTCATGGGTAAAGAGAATTCATGGGATAAGGGCGAATGCTTCGACCAAGAGTCATGCGGAGCTTGATGAGGCCGAACATCTTGATGACGGCAACCCCGCAGAGCTTGGCCGTCAGTTCAGGGAGCTAAAAGTGAAACATGATCATTTAAACGTGCTTGGCGGATGCTGTGGAACGGACCATCGTCACATTGAAGAGATCAGCAAGTCATGTGCGGTGCGGTCTAAAACCGTTTCAGCTACTTAATAAGGATAAAAAGAGATTGACGAATAGCGATTGACGATTGACGAAGGAACGGTTGAAGGCATAAAAAAACCTCTTGCTCATAAAATATTGAATCAGATATACTTTTCCAGAATGAGTCTTTCCAGCAAAAAGATGTTTCGTCTACTAAATGTTATATATAAAAGATATCATGAAAGGGGCATACTGTGAAAAAAATATTGGTACTAATTGCAGCTTGCTGGCTTTTAAGTGCATGCTCTCCGGAAGTTGGTAGTGAGAAGTGGTGTAAGAAACTCGATGAAAAGCCTAAAGGTGAATGGACTGCAAATGAAGTAAAAGATTATGCAAAGCATTGTATTTTTAAATAATGAATATGTCACTGCTTTCATTATGCTTCTAAATTTGTGCAGAGTTGGATTGAAGGGGTCTTTGTTAGTTATTGAATCAGCAGGGGAATGAGGCTTGGTACAGCGGTTTCCACAGGTAGTATTCTTTCTCCAATCTTAAATTCTTCGAATCCGTATTCTTTCAGTTTGTTTATTTCATAAGGGATAAACCCGCCTTCCGGACCGATTGCGAGAGTAACATGCTTCCCGGAAGCAGGAATATTACTCTTTCCGTTCTTTGGATGGGCAACAACTGGAACTGTATTTTGTATTATATCCGGCAGCCTGTCCTCTACAAAAGGTTTGAATAAAGGTTCTATATGCAGTTCAGGTAAGACAGTGTCACATGCCTGTTCCAGGGCATTTAGAAAGACTTTTCTTACTGCTGCATGTTTGAGACCGGGAGTCTGCCAGTAGCTTTTCTCAACTCTGAATGAGTTGATCAGGTAAATTGATTTTATTCCCAGTACGGTAATGTGCTTCAGAGTCCTTTTTAAGATTTTCGGCCGCGGCATAGCCAGTAATATTGTAAGTGGAAGAGGTGAAGGAGGCCTTTTATCAAGCGTAATGGAAAGATCAATGTAACGGCCGGTTATCTCCAGAACTTTTCCTGTCCCCATATTGCCGTTGATCAGGCCTGTTTTTAATATGTCGTTCTTCTTTGACTTCAGGACGCTCGAAATATGATTGAATCTATAGTCGGACAACCTGATAGAGTTTTCATTCTGATAATAATCTGCCTTGTCAAAAAGAATGATGTTCATGTAGGTGGATATTTGAGCATTTCTTTGAATGCAGCGAATAGATTCGATATTCGCTTTTGTATGATTATAGGCAAAAAGAGACACAAAAGTCCCGGTGATTTATCTATCCGTCATTCTCCTTTCCTCTTCTCAAAAAACATTTATCCATGTCCGGCCCTTACGTGTGCGGGGTCAAACCTACATTATACATTTAACTATATATCGTTTTTTTAATTGAAAGAATTTCCGAGGCGATTTCTTTCTTGCGTTCTTCCAGATGCTCAATTTCCCTCATCACATTTGTTACCGCTTGAATACCTATTCCAAAAGCTCTTCCAATATCTCCATTCTTTCTGGCGCTCAATATCTTGCAAAGATAAATTGCCATCTTCCGTTGTTTTGCTGTTGCTCTTTTTCTAGTGAATAAGTCCTCTTCCTTAACCCCATAATACTCAGCTACGATTCTCACTACATCGTCTATTTGATATTTCGATTCAATTCTTTTTATGTCGGGAATTTCTTTTTTATCATGATAGCCTTTGAGATATTTAAGTGCCTTTTCAGTAAATGATTCATTCCCCAGAACACTACCACTTGCTTCACTTAATGGAGACTCCTCTTTTATACCAGCAAATACAAATTCACGATATCGATTGATAGCTTCTGATCGTATCTCCGAAAATAAATAAAGCGTATCATCTGTATTGGTTATTCTGTTCTTACGTTTTCCATTAATATATTCTTTATAGCTACTCCACCTGTAATCATCTGCCTTTTGTACTATCCCAGCTCTTACTGGATTTAAATGTATATACCGTCCCAATTCCAGCAAATAACTTTCTTTATCGACTATAAATGATTTATATCGTCCCTGAAAAAGATGTCCACGCCTTTTGTGCCTTATATTTACATAAACCGTGTAACTTGTATTTATGTTCTGCATGATTTGCTTAATATTTGCGTGTGGAGTTTCTATAAGCAGATGATAATGATTATCCATGAACACATAAGCGTGTAACAGATACCCGTATCTATCTTTTGTTCTTTTCAGTATATCTATGAATTGTTTTTTATCCTTCTTGTCCCAGAATACCTTACCCTTCTGATTGCCCCGTGAGGTAATATGATAAAAAGCCCCCTCATACTCTATCCTTAATTGCCGTGCCATGTCCCTGAATAAGTTTAATGAATTTGATAAATTAATTCAAAAAAACTTATTCTAAAATGTATATTGTAGGTTTGACCCCACACATTAATGTGCCTATTTCTTTCATGGGAGCACTCCGGAAACACAAAAAGGCAACGCACAAATTAATGCACGTTGCCTTACTTGTACCCTAATCAACTTGGGGGTTAACGCGGGTAATTCTGATAGATGTTTTATGAAACCGCCATAAAAGTCCCATAAAAGGGTATTTACAACGGTCTGTATTTTTAACTGCCCATTTTTAAAAGAAACAAATGGTCGGGGCGAGCCGATTTGAACGGCCGACCTCTCGCACCCCAAGCGAGTGCGCTAACCAGACTGCGCTACGCCCCGATTTATTGAAATGAAATTATAGCACTATTTGGTCATTAATTCCTGAACTTTTATAATTAAGTTTACCAACGTTATAATTATAAAATCCCCCTTAATCCCCCCCCGAATCGGATCTTCGACTTTGCCAAAGTGGGAAATCTGCTTTGAACTTAAGTTTTTGTAATTTTTGATTTATTTGCTGCCTGGGATTTGTTTATTGAATTCTATTTCAGGGTATTAAGTATTTCTTTAAGTTTCTTCCTGACTCCCTTAATGGTCTGGATGGAAACAGTGTTTTTACTTGCAGAATTTCCTCCGAATTTTTTCCTGACACCTGCAATTGTATATTTTTCCTTATAAAGCAGGTTTTTTATCTTCAGGACAAGCTCCAGATCTTTTCTGGTATACACACGCTGTCCTGTTTTGTTTTTTCTGGGTTTAAGAAAAGGAAATTCAGATTCCCAGTACCTCAAAACATGGGACTCTATGTCTGCGACTTCGCTTATTTCTCCGATCCGGTAAAAGAGTCTATCCGAGCTTACCTTTTTTCGAGGTGAAGACCTCATTGGATTTATACCTTCTCAACAATATCTTTAAATTGCAGACTAGGCTTGAAAGTGACTACCCTTCTCTGTTCGATCTCCAGCTCATCGCCGGTTTTCGGATTTCTGCCTTTACGCGCGCTTTTTTTCCTTACGAGGAACGTACCGAATCCGGTTATCTTTATTGATTCGCCTTCGGAGAGGATATTTTTCATGGAATCAAAAAGTGTCTCTACAATTGCAGTGGCCTCTTTCTTGGGGAGACCAATTTTCTCATATAGCCTGTCAGCCAGGTCCGCTTTTGTCATAACTACCCTCCTATCATTTTTTTTAAATTATAAGAGGACATAGCCCCGTTGTCAAGACCAATTATTAAAAAAAACCTGTTTTTCCCGAAAAAACCGTATATTTATCAAAAATCAGGCTAAATTCCTGAAAATATATGCAAATTATGGATTATTCAGAAAAGCAAATAGAATCAGACTTGTTAATCAAATTTATTTAAAGTTGTCAGTTATCAGGGGGCAGTTGTCAGGAAGAAAAGATCAGAGTGATATCTGTATTCCTTCTTTGGCTGATGACTGACAACTGATAACTGACAACTTTTTTATTTAATACACCAGCCACGGCTGGGGGAGAAAGTTCTGCTCGTACATCATTATTGCAAACCTGTCGGTCATTCCGGCAATAAAATCACATACCATTCTGTCTTTTTCATCGCCCGAATCTTTAGAAAATTCCTTAAAAACTTTTTCCGGATGCTGCATGTAGTAATCATACAGATCTATAAGAATTTTTCTCGCTTTCTTAAACTCCCTTTTTGATACCGCACCCTCATATACGTTGTTATAAAGGAAGTCTCTCAAGGCAGCCGTAATTTCTTTCATTTCATTGCTCATCAGGATTTCATCCAGACCGGACGAAGCAGAACTGTATATAACATTCTTAACCATTGCATCAATCCTCTTTGACTGCCTGTCACCGGCTTTAAAAAACTCCGGGGGAATTTCTGAACGTTTAAGCACACCCGCACGAATCGCATCATCCAGATCATGATTAACATACGCGATAATGTCCGAAATCCTGACTATCTGTCCCTCCAGGGTTTCACTCCTCTTTTTTGAAGAAAAGATCTTCCCTTTCCCCTTTGAATGCTTGACAATTCCTTCTCTGACTTCTGCTGTAAGATTAAGCCCGCGGCCGCTCTTCTCGAGTTTATCCACAACCCTCAGACTCTGATTGTAGTGTTCAAAACCACCGGGATAGATCTCTCGAAGAACCTCTTCTCCCGCATGACCGAAGGGTGTATGGCCAAGATCGTGGCCAAGGGCTATTGCCTCTGTCAGGTCCTCATTGAGCCTGAGTGCTTTTGCAATTGTCCTTGCAATCTGTGAAACCTCGAGAGTGTGGGTCAGGCGGGTCCTGTAGTGGTCCCCCTTGGGCGCAAGAAAGACCTGCGTCTTGTGCTTGAGCCGTCTGAAGGCCTTTGAATGGATGACCCTGTCCCTGTCTCTCTGGAAGCATGTCCTTATTTCATCCTGCCTTTCCCTTTTTTGCCTGCCCCTGCTTTTAAAACTGAAGCATGCATTAGGATGAAAGGTGCTCTTTTCGATCTTTTCTGTCTGTTCACGAATTGTCATGGGATATTATTAAAACCAGCCATCGGATTCGGCTAACAAATTTATAGACAAACTCAATTACGGCGAAAATCTTATGTGTTATTCATTCATATGGCACTGGGAAAAAGGTTTTAATTCAGAAGTAATTTTCCTGCTGCCCTTTAAGCCTTTACTCCAGGCCCATCTTCTTTAATGCATCGTCACCTGCATTCTTGCTCTGAGGCGCATCTTCAGGGAGATAAAGCATCACCCCGCCCTTAACAGGCCTGATCACAATCTTTCCTTCTCCGGCAAGTTTATTCGTAACATCGATCGGGTTTTCACCATCATAATACTTCTTAAAGGCATTATTGAATCCGGAATACACAGTGTGAATCCCCTTGTAGTTGTCCTTCCTGAGACTGACGATCGCCTTTTTTATAAACTCTTCATGACTTAATTTTGTTGACATGATGTCCTCCTTTAATTAGAAGTTTAAAAAAAAGTTATTCAAGCATAGATGTCTCGTTATTATCTGAATTTAATTCTATAGACTTCTGTTTCCTTAAGTCTTCAATCTTCCTGAGCGGGACTTCCAGCTTGTTAGTGCGTGTTGTAACAAGCGCCTCATATTCTCTTTTGGCTTCATCAAGTTTTTTGCCCATATTATCGAAGCTTTTCTTGTAAAGGTCCCACTGTTTGTAGAAATTACCAAGCAGTTTCTGCATTTCAGCAGTGGCCTGATCCAGATTGAAATTCTCTATTGACTGCCTGACAACTGCCAGGACCGCATACAGCGTAAAAGGCGAACATAGAACAACCTTCCGCGTTAATGCCTCATCCATTATAGTTGCATCACTTTCATTAATAAAACCGTATACCTGTTCATTCGGGATAAAGACAAGAACATAATCTACAGTGTTGTCTGCAGGGTTAATATACTCCCGGCCGGTTACATCCCTGATCATTGACCTCGTACTTTTAAGAAGTTCATCCTTATAACGTTTCCTGTCATTCTCCGAATCTGCATTCAGGTAGTTAATGTAGTTATCAAGCGGGAACTTCACGTCCATGTTCAGCTTTAAATTGTTCGGCATTAAAAATGTATAATCAGGCCTGCCTGATGAGCCTTCCAGAGTCTTTTGCTTGACATAATTGACTCCTTCTATCATCCCGACAAGATTAATAATGTCCTCTGCCATGCGCTCGCCCCACTCACCCCTTTTCTTTGAGCTCGCAAGGGCCTGTGTAAGATGATCAGTTGTATCCATGAGTCTGGATGTGAGTTTTTCATGGTTCTCTACAAGGGAGGAGACCTTTATGTTTCCTTTGCTTACATCTTCCACCCTCTGCTTCACCTCTGTCAGTGTCTTGTCCATCTCACTGAGACTTTTTTCAATAAGGTCTTTCTTGCCTTCAAGTTCTTTTGTCCCTTCAACGGTCTGGGACTTCAATGTTTTTTCTGCAAGTTTTATGAATTCGGAAGAATTTTTTGAAAGCGCTTCTAACGATATTGTGCTGAATTTATCAATTAACTGTTTTTCCATTGACTGGAGGTTTTTTTCACTTTCATGGTACCTCGCCTCAACCGCTGCTCTCATTTCGGATTCATTCATGAAGTCACTTTGAGCCTCGGACAGTTCCTGCTTCAATTGTTCAACCTGCTGTCTCAGTTCATCCTTAACCGCCTCCGCACCCGTTGCTCTCCCCTCAAGCGCGGCAGATCTCTTTGAGAGCATGTAGTAGACGGTAAAAGCTGACAGTATACTTCCTATTAAAAGTCCCGATATCAGAAACCCTACGTTCATATCCATGTTTACCTAAGCATCCCCGGTTTCATCATCCATTCTACCATCCATTTAAACTCTTCCATCTTCTTAAGACAGACGATACTTCCCATTTCAAAATTTATTAAACTGCTTTCCTTATCACGGCAGAGAAGCAGTGACGCCAGTTTGCTCAGATACGGCAGGTGTCCCACAATCAAAATATCCTCATCCATTTTGCTGAGCCTTCCAAACCACATTTCCGGGTCATCCATAGGGGCCAGACCATCTGACTCCAGCACACCCATATCAGCATTAACACGATCTGTCATCAGCTGGGCTGTCTGGAGGGCCCTCATTTTTCCGCTGTGAAAGATCTGGTGAGGTGCTATATTCAGACCCCTCGAAAAAGATGCGATTTTTTTAGCATCCTTAATACCCTTTTCAGATAAACTACGTGATGGATCTTCCTCTTTACTAAGAGCTTCCGCGTGCTGCATGAGATAAAGAAACATTTAATATCCTCCTGAAGTTCCTGTAATTAATTTTTTTTCAGCGATACATTATAACTTTTTTTTTGATGGTTATCTATAATTAATTGCAGGGGCATCCTCCTGAATTTCATTAAAAAATTGCTGTACATCCTCTTTCTTATGCACAATATTCATTTTAGGCATGGAAGAGACAATGGACCTTCCATATGAACTCCGGACAAGACGTGTATCCAGGATCGCAATGACGCCGCGGTCATCGGTCCCCCTGATAAGCCTCCCGAATCCCTGCCTGAGCTGAAGTATGGCGGAAGGCAGGGCCAGGGCGGAAAACCATAACTCACCGAGCCGTCTGCATCTCTCATCATAAACCGGATCGCCGGGAGAGCCAAAGGGCATTTTCACGATAATGACCATACTAAGCTTCTCCCCTTTAATATCAATCCCCTGCCAGAATGTTGATGTTGCCAGCAATACCGGATTGGGAGTTTTCTTAAACCATTTTATAATCTTTGACGGCGGCATATCACCCTGGGATTTGCATGGATAATCAATCTCCATATTCTCCGATACGAAGCGGAGATGGTTGTAGGAGGTGAACAGTACAAGCGCCCTTCCCTTCGAAGCATTCACAAGCCCCTCTATCGCCTTAATGCTCTTTTTATAAAAGTCCCCGCTGTTCTCCCTCACAGGCGAAGGCAGTTCTGTGTCGATATACAGGAGTGCCTGCTTTTTAAAATCAAATGGTGAATCCACGACCACTTCCCTGAAATCCGCAATGCCCAGCCTCTCCTTTATAAATTCAAAGCCCCCGCCGGACGTCAATGTCGCAGATGTCATAACAATGCTTTCATAAGCTCCGGCCATCTGATTGAAGAGAGAGCGGGACTCTACAAGACTGCTCCTTAGATCCATAAACTTCCTGCTGCCGGTCACATAATAAACCCGGTCTTCATCTTCCTGATCAATAAAATCATTTATTACAAAATCAAGAGCCTTAACATAATTAATAGTGGTTTCAGCCCTGTCCTGAGCCTCGTCATCCGTAAATGACTCCTTACTGGAACTCAGCCTTTGAAGAACTTTTTCAAGGGCAAGTTTTTCACCCAGGTCACTCAACTCCTCGACAATCGCATCAGGGACCGGACTGACAGACCGTAACGGAATGTCCACTCTCCTGAAAAAGGATTCCACAGAATCAAATAGGTGATCAACGGCTATCTTGAATCCCTTAAGGCGGTACAGCAGCCACATAACGCGGGAATAATTTAATATGCTGCCGGCAGCGTGAGATATTACATTTTCAAGCTGCTGGGCCTCATCCACGATCAACTGTGAATGAAACGGAAGGAGATGATAGTCCGAAAGCATGTCATACACGAGAATGTGGTGGTTAACGACAATGATGTCCTTTTCAAAAAGGGCCTTGTAATGAGAATAGTAAAAACATTCGTTGTAGAAAGGACAGCGGCCGGCACTGCAGTCGTCCGAATCACCACAGACTCTCGACCAGAAATCAGGTATAAAGTGCAGTTCATCCCGATCACCCGTTTCAGTGTCAGACACCCATTCAACAAAGCTCTCGTAAGACTCGTCGAGGTCGGGCTGAAATTCTCTTTCTCTTTTCAGACAGAGATAATTGTTTTTGCCCTTAAGAATATCAAATGTGATTTTCTCCGCCAGAACCTTTTTCAGAAATTCGAGGTCTTTATTTACGAGCTGGTCCTGAAGAGCAATAGATGCCGTAGATATCACGGTCTTTTCATGAGACAGTATGGCCGGCACAAGATAGGCAAATGATTTCCCGACCCCGGTCCCCGCCTCAACAAGAAGCCTGTCCCTGCTTTTAAAAGAGGCTAAAACTTCTTCTGCCATCCTGATCTGCTGCGGCCTGTTTTCGTAACCGGGCAGTTCATTTTTAAGGATATCAAACGCCCCTGTCAAATCACCGGTTCCGGTTATCATATCCGTTTATACACCAGCACCCTTCCGCCCTCACCCTGTTCATCATTTCTGATAACGAGCCTTTTTTTATGAAGATTTAAAAGTCTCGTACCGCTTGTATTGGCGCCTAGTTTCTTGACCTCCGAAAGGTATTTCGCCGTAATACTGTCCTCTTCCTCAACGAGCTCAAGGGTCTCTTTCAGGTAATTATTCAGGTTGCCAATCAGGACCCTTTCACCATTTCTCATTTCCGCCATGACAGGCAGGTCCTTCCTCTCAAGGGCCACCTCTATATTCTCCCTCTGATTCTCATTCAGTCCTGTAAGCATCAGGTATTTATCTCCATACTCATTGCTCAGGAGCCGGGACACAAGCTTTGCCACAATTTCGTCTGCACAGGAATAATCAACAACCCCGATATTTAAGAAATCAAGGGCCACGACCGTACCGTCCTTCTCCTGCTCCACATCACGCTCAATCCTCTCACGTATAACCTGCCCTGACGGCCTCGTAACAAGGTCGCTCGATCCGTTTTTCAGTTCTTCTTTTAATATTTCATAAAGATTGTAGATTGTCATAGTTCACATGCATTATTGAAAAACTGTAATGAACATTATGTATACATTCATCATTCATGACTACTTAGGTCTCCCCTTTTAGAATTTGAAATCAATTCATCTAATGCTGAGAATATATTTTTCACAACGTCCGTTTCCGGAAGAGGTATTTTCAGATATGCCTTTCCTGTATCCGTATCCCTGCTGATCATGCTGTTCATATAATTTTCAGCTGACTGCTCCGGCTGTGAGATGGTTTTGCTTAGATTTGTCAGGAATTGGGCACCGCTGATGAGAAGATTATTCAGAGCGTCCCGCCCGTTTCCATTCCCTTTCTCTTTAGATGCCGGTTTAACGCCTTTCCCTTCTGTTACATCTTTCCTGTCGGCTGCTTCAATATCCTGCTCCGCTTCTCTTGCTTGCTGCCTCTCAAGTGCGGGATCAGTTTTCTCCAGATTATCCGTGACTGTTTCTACTGTCTTCATAATCTTTTTAAGCTGGGACTCGCCTACCATGACAACATCTTCACCGTCCCGGTCCATTGCGCCTGCAAACACTGATTTCTTAAATTTCAACAGGCCCAGAATTCTCTCCTCAATGGACAATGACGTAACAAAATTAATGACGCAGACTTTCCTGCGCTGGCCGAGCCTATGTACGCGGCCTATGCGCTGCTCAAGTACAGCAGGGTTCCAGGGGATGTCCATATTGATCACAACCGATCCGCTTTGCAGGTTTAAACCAACTCCGCCAGCGTCTGTGGAGAGGAAAACCTTACACTCCGGGGCTTCCCTGAATTGCGACATCAATCCTTTTCTCTGTTTTGAAGGGACACTGCCGTTTAAGTGGACATATCCGATCTTGTTCCTCTTTAGGACATGCTCTACTAATTCCGTCATCCTGAGCCACTGGCTGAAGATAACAACCTTTTCTCCGCTTTCAAAAATCAACTCTTTCAGGACAACTTCCAGCTCCTCGATCTTTGGGCCGTGAATGGTTTTCTTGTCTACCAGGTAGGTATTATCAGCAGCCATTCGCATATAATTAAGGGCGATCAGCAGCCTCCGTTGATCCGCCTCGCAGAGGAATTTATAGCGACGCCACTTGGCGACTAATTTCACCACGATGTCGTAATTTTCATCATGTATAACACTCTGCTCTTTTGTCATGGGGACAAAGAAGTTTTTATCTATCCGCTCCGGAAGCTGCTTCAGTACCTCGTCCTTCTTCCTGCGTATCAAAACATTCTTCAGTGAATTCTTGACGGACTGAAGGTTCCGGTATCCGATCACCTTGCCACCGTCATCTGTAATTCTGTGGTTATAGACAAAGCCGTATAAAGGGCCGAGATGGCGCCGGTCGATAAATTCCACAATAGAATGCAGCTCCTCGATCCTGTTTTCTATGGGAGTGCCTGTCAGCACCATGGCAAAAGTTGATTCCAGTTGTTTTACATATTGCGCTGTCCTGGTCTTCCAGTTTTTTATCCTCTGTGCCTCATCGAGGATTATCAGGTCAGGCGCCCACTCCCGTATCATATCTATATCCCTGAAGATCAGCTCATAGTTGACAAGCTTATAAAAGGACTCTGTTCCGTATATTTCTTTCCTTTGGTGGTTGAGGCCCTCAATCACCTGCACTGTCCTGCCGGTGAACTTTTCTATCTCCGTCTTCCACTGGTATTTCAGAGATGTAGGGGAGACGATCAATACCTTCTGTATGTTAAATAATTTCGCCATCAACTCGGACGCTGCAAGGGCCTGGATTGTCTTTCCCAGTCCCATATCATCACCTATGAGGCACCGCCCTGCATTCACAGCAAACAAGGCGCCTTCCCGCTGATAAGAGTATAATTTGGTTTTTAAAATATCCTTAAAAACCGGACTATTGATCCCGTCTTTGATATGGGCTTTGATGATGCTGCGCCGGTGCTCGACATCCTGATGCTCTGCAATATAAGACATTACATCGTCGTAACAACGAACCTCATGTCCGTTATTTCGCGGCAGGCGGTTGAGGAACTGAGGGAAATTTAAAAGATGCTTTTCATTGAGTATCCCCTTTGAATCAAAAAAAGTATTTGCAAGAGAAATCAGTTTATCAGGAGCGTCCTTCCCCGCCTTAAACCTGACTTCCCTTTTCAGGCCGTAGCTTAAATAAACCTCGGAATAAGGCAGAACATGCCCCTCTTTAAATGCCTTTTTTGCTCCCCTTTTCTTCTTCAGCCTGGACAGGGTAAACTCGATATGCTTGCATGTCCCGAGATTATTTATCCTATAATCAGGGCAGGAGCAATAATTATTTCCGTGGTTGTCACCGCGAATGGCTATTTTATACGTCTTCTTCGATTCGGGATTGGAGAGTAAAAATTCCGAAAAGATGGGATGGTCGCCTATGTTTTCAAGTTTAAATTTCTGCTGTATTCCGTACTGTTTCCTTAGAATCCGCTGCCACTCCTCAAGACCAAGGCTGTCAGGCTTGTGCGTTCTCGGTACACGCAGTTTGATTGGTTTTGTTTTTTTGGATTTTGATTTCTTGGATGCTCTTTTATTAGAGCGTGATTTTTCCATTAGCGCAGATTTCATATTATGACTATCCCTTTCTTTTTAGAATAAGGTCAAACCTGTGAACAATCTCTTACCGCATCATGCCTCATATTGTCATCATAGTGTGTGTTCTTTACCATTTCAAGCCCGTCCTTAACAACTTATCTTCTCAGTATGCATATCTTGCATTATCTCTATAAACTCAATCAGTCCCCATAAACTTGTGAGGCTTTTCTCAGGGATATTCGATATTTTTAAATCGAACGCCGAAATAAGTAGTTGCTCAAGGGCCTTTTTCTGTTGTTCCAATAAATTCCAATCAATATTTTCGATAGCTTCTTGAAAGCTTATATATTGCATTTAATCCCCCCAATTTATAATTATTATCGACAAAATAAGTGATCAGAGCATTCAATATTTTTTCTTTGGTTGCACTGTCCATAATTGGCAGTTGTATTTTTACCACAACATTTCCCTCTTTATTGAATTCAGGATATTACTATCAAAAAATGAAAGAAAAAATCTTCTATAAATATAAATCAATAACCTTACTTCCCTATTTTAATAATCAATCTTTCTGTCAGAAAAATAATATGGCTTTTTATAGCTGATATAAGCGGGAAATTCATCATGGGCCAGTTTGTGGAAACGGGCTTTTTCCAGAATACTGTTCCACCCCGATTTACTAATGTAGAAAGGTTTATCCATTTTCATAACATAATCAGGTGTATAAACCGCTCTTGCTTTCAGTAAATGGATCAGGAATAACCATGTCATAATCAATATTACTGCTGCAGGAATCAGCATCACTGCATACTCAGTATCCGGATATTTCGAAAGAATGGTTTGCAGGAATACCCCGTTTAAAGACAATTCAAGATACTCTTGTAAAAAACTCAATTCAGCTCCCCCTTTTTCAGGCTAGTTACCTGTTTTCAATTAAACAGCCGGTACGCTGAAGATGACTGGATGAGAAACATATATTACATATAAAAAGTTTCCCATTCGTCCTTGATTTCTTCATAGGTCCTGCACTTCAGTATCTCTCTGCATTCCGGGCAGAAGAAGTCGCAGCCATCAACGGAATCGTCAAAATCAAATTCCGAGAAGATTTCAAGATACTGTTCAGATTCCGGTCCAAAGCTGCCGTCTAAATCCCTGTGATATGCCATTCACTCTCCTTTGCTTTATCCGACATTCATACTGCTCAATTGAATCAATTGCACCTGTTGATTCAATTGATTCAATTGAATCATAAAGCGGTCTCTTTGTCAAGAAAAAAAAGGATTAACTGATTGACTGCTCAACCTGTATCCCCCCCTTTAGCAAAGGGGGGCGAGGGGGGATTTTTCGATGTTTTAATTATAAAATCCCCCTTAATCCCCCTTTTCCAAAGGGGGAGATATAAAAAGGAGAACTTTTCATTAACCCATCTTCCGCAGTTCAAAACTTGAAAATTCATTAATTCAACAGGTTATGCTTCAAATCAGGCGATTTTCTTCACTACATTTTCGATAATCTTC